>NZ_JBEVAL010000007.1:0-69897 GCF_051297115.1 Meiothermus cerbereus | reverse complement strand
GCGCCTCCTGTTGGCGCAGTTTGGGGAAATGTGGCTGGTGGCTTTTCCGAATTGGGGTCAGATGAACACCCAGTGGGCCAATTAATGTCCGGGTTCGCACAGTTTGAGTTTGCACCGGCGTGGCCCAGCGACGTCTTGCAAAGTTTCTTCGACGCCCAGGCTGCGGTTACATCAAAAAACACAAGCTGCTGTACGTGGGCAATCCTGGGCGCCGCTCTTAGCATGGCTAGGAGCCAGGGTGTAGTTGTGCCGACTGCTTTTCGCCGACAGCACAGGCTCAGGTTAGCAATACCGCCCCCGGCCTCCGGCTTCCATGTAAAACCCAGGCCGCTTCACGGCCCAGCAAAGCCCCCACCACGTTTCCAGTTCCGCTGTAAGCGCCAATGGCCCACACACCTGGCCGCACCTCCTCGGCAATGGGCAGCCCGTTCGTGCTGTAACCCACCGAGGCGGCCCAGCGGTGGGTAATAGGGGCCTCGATATCAAGTTGATGCAAAAGCGCCTCCAGGCGGTGCTGTACCGGGTCGCTGGGTTCATTCTGGGCCGTCCACTCGGCCTCGCCTCCGGCGTCGCGCATACCCCCCAGCGCGATGCGCCCATCCGGCAACTGCTGCCAGTAGTCGTATCCCCAGCGGCGATAAACAGGCCGCTTATAGCGCCTGGCCACCGGAGCTGTAGCCAGCATCTGCAAGCGGGCGGTGCGCACCCGGCCCTTTAGTTCGGGCAGCAGATGCTCGAGCCTCCCATCCACCGCCACCAGTACCTTCTGGCAGCGTATGCGACCCTGGGGGGTTTGCACCTCCTGGCCGCTAATCTTAAGTGCAGGGGTATTTTCAAAAAGCCGGGCCCCCGCCTCCAGGGCTTGTCGTGCTAGCGTCCGACAGCGCTGTAGGGGGTTGAAAGCAGCATCGCTGGGAATCAGCAAGCCCTGCCCCTCTGGGCCTTCGTAGGGTTCGGCCTCAAACCCGTCGGCCCTAAGGGCCTTTAGGTGAGCGGCACAGTCCTGCAGTTCCTCCTCCGAGGCCGCAATGCGCAGCGAACCCACCGGCCAGATGGCCTCTGGTGTCTCGCGCTGCATGTGGGCGATCTGCTCGAGGGTAGCCTGGTAGAGCCTTCGGGCAAGCGCAGGCCCATGCTCGGCCACGCTCTGGTGGTAAAACTTAGCCACCCCAGCCAGTAAGAACCCCCCATTGCGGCCTGCTGCCCCGCCTGCTACCGGGCCCGCATCTATCCCCACCACGGCTCGCCCCAGCCTTAGAAGCTCGAGGATGGCCGAAAGTCCCGAACCCCCCAAGCCCACCACGCAAAACTCGCTCTCGAGGTTCCCTTCCAGGCGTGGCAGGGGATGCCAGTTTCCATCATCCCAAACGGGTATGTTCACCCCTTTAGCATAGCCCCAAAGGGCTGATGGCCGCTAGCCGAGATTTCGCCGCTCAAGCCTGTTTGGGGCAGGTCTGGGCTTCTGGCGCGTGCGTTGAAAAGCAATTCGCAAAAAAATAACCTGGGTTTCCCCAGGTCTGGTCTTGGTCTGGCTTTCTGGTGGAGGCGAAGGGATTTGAACCCCCGACCTTGTCCTTGCAAAGGACCTGCTCTCCCGCTGAGCTACGCCCCCAGGGGCCAAACAGCACCAAGGAGTATAGCAACGTTTGGGGCTTCCGTAAAGTGCCTCTCTCGGTTATACTCCTCCTTTGGGTGTGCCAAGCGCTGCCTGGGGTTAGGGAACGGTACCCAGGAAAAAAGCGCAGACTGCACAAATCAACGCCCGCTCCAACCGTCCCGTCAGGAGAAATCATGGCAGTAAACGTAAGCATCAAGGAACTGCTCGAGGCCGGTGTGCACTTCGGTCACGAAACCAAGCGCTGGAACCCCAAGATGAAGCGCTACATCTACGCCGAGCGCAACGGCATTTTCATTATTGACCTGCAAAAAAGCATGGTTGAGCTCGAGCGCACCTTCAAGTATGTGCAGAACCTGGCCATGCGGGGGGCCACCATCCTCTACGTAGGCACCAAAAAGCAAGCCCAGGAAATCATTCAGCAGGAAGCCGACCGGGCCGGAATGCCATATGTCAACCAGCGCTGGCTGGGTGGGATGCTGACCAATTTCCGTACCATTACCGCCCAGGTCAACCGCCTCTCGGAGCTCGAGGCCCTCTTTGCCTCTGAGGAAATCAAAGAGCGGGTCAAGACCGAGCAAGTGAAGCTTCAGCACGAGCTCGAGCGCCTGCAAAAGAACCTCGGTGGTTTCCGCAAGCTGCGCCGTCTGCCCGACGCCATTTTCGTAGTAGACCCCACCAAGGAAGCCATCGCCGTTAAGGAAGCCCGTAAGCTGGGCATTCCGGTGATCGCCCTGGCCGATACCGACTCCGACCCCGACGTCTGCGACTACATCGTTCCCGGCAACGACGACGCCATCCGCTCGATTCAGCTCATCGTGAGCCGCATGACCGACCTGATTGTGGAGGCTCGTGGCGGTGGGCGTGAGGTTCCTGCCGCTGCCAGCAACGACCAGGCCGCTGAAGTGGCAGAAGCGTAAGCAGGGCCAGGCGCTGCCAACGAGAGCCACAGGTGCTCGGGCACGCCCCGCCAACTTAGCGCCACTCACGCGCAAAAATCGTACAAGAGGTGAAACCAATGACACAACTTGAGCAAATCAAAAAACTCCGCGAGCAAACCGGCGCTGGCATGAGCGACGTCAAGAAAGCCCTGGAAGATGCAAGCTGGGACATGGAAAAAGCCACCACCCTGCTGCGCGAACGGGGCGCCCTCAAAGCTGCCAAAAAAGCCGATCGTGAGGCCCGGGAGGGCATCATCGGCTCCTACATCCACCACAACCAGCGGGTTGGGGTGCTGGTCGAACTCAACTCCGAAACCGATTTCGTAGCCCGCAACGAAGAGTTTCAGCGTCTGGCCAAGGACATCGCCATGCACATCGCCATGGCCAACCCCCGCTACGTGAGCATCGAGGAAGTTTCTCAGGAAGACCTCGAGAAAGAAAAAGCCATCTATATTCAGCAGCTCCTCAACGAAGGCAAGCCGCAGAATATCGCCGAAAAGGCCGCCGAAGGCCGTCTTAAGAAATTCTACGAGGAGATGGTTCTCTTAGAGCAGCCTTTCGTAAAAGACGATAAAATCAAGGTGGGCGACTTGATCAAGGCCGCCATTGCCAAGATTGGTGAAAACATCCAGATCAAGCGTTTCTGCCGATTTGAAGTCGGAGCGTAGGGCATGGGCAGCAAGGGTCGAGAGTCGCGAGGCTTTCGACCCTTTTCTTTTGCAAGGGGCAGGCGGGCTTTGCTCGGAAGTGGTCGTACCAAATACAGCCATTACCCTGCCCAAAAACAAGCTGCGGCAAGGGGGGCCGGATGAAATACAAGCGGGTTCTGCTCAAACTATCGGGTGAATTTATGAGTGGCAATGGGTTTGGTATCCAGCCCGAGGCCACCAAAGCACTGGCACAAGAGGTAGCCAAGGCCCATCAGCTTGGTGTGCAGGTCGCGATTGTGGTAGGTGGGGGCAATTTCTGGCGTGGAGCACGCCAGGGGGTGGGCATGGACCGTGCCAGCGCCGATTACATTGGGATGCTGGCCACCATCATGAATGCGCTGGCTTTGCAGGATGCGCTCGAGTACATCGGCGTGCCAACCCGTGTGCAGACCTCGCTGACCATTCAGCAGGTAGCCGAACCCTACATAAGGCGACGGGCTATCCGACACCTGGAAAAAGGTCGGGTGGTTATTTTTGGTGGTGGAACCGGCAACCCCTTTGTTACCACCGATACCGCCGCAGCCCTGCGTGGCCTGGAGATGAACGTAGACGCCGTACTGATGGCTAAAAATAAGGTGGACGGGGTCTATAGCGACGACCCCCGAAAGAACCCAGAAGCCAGGAAGTTCGACGACCTCACCTACCATCAAGCCCTGGTCGAGGGCCTGCAGGTTATGGATGCCACGGCCATGGCTTTGTGCCAGGAGCAAAACATGCCCATCGTGGTTTTCGATATGTTTACGGAGGGCAATTTAGAGAGAATCATCAGGGGCGAGCGGGTAGGAACCCTTGTGCACAGCTAGCGTCTTGCCCCAGTCACCAAACTCGCGCCCATCTGGCCCTTTTAGGGGTAAGCTATCCCAGACCCAGGAGGGAATTATGCTCAAAGACCTGTACAACGAAACCAGACAGCACATGCAAAAATCGCTGGAAGCCCTCGAGCACCACCTCGCCACCATGCGTACCGGAAGGGCCAATCCCGCTATTCTCAGCAACATCAAAGTGGAGTATTACGGTTCCGCCATGCCCCTGAACCAGGTCGGTACGGTCTCTTCGCCAGACCCCCGCACCCTGGTGGTTCAGTCGTGGGATCCGGGCATGCTCAAGGAGATCGAAAAAGCCATCCGCGACTCTGACCTTGGCCTGAACCCCACCAACAAAGGCGATGCGCTGTACATCAACATCCCGCCCCTGACCGAAGAACGCCGCCGCGATCTGGTCAAGTCGGTCAAACATTACGCAGAAGAAGCCCGTATCGCCGTGCGAAACATCCGGCGCGAAGCGCTGGACAAGGCCAAAAAGCTGGAAAAAGAAATGCACCTCTCCGAAGACGAGATCAAACGCGCCGAGGCCGAAATTCAAAAAATCACTGACGAGTTCATTCACAAAATTGACGAGACTCTGCACAAAAAAGAGCAGGAAATTTTGAAGGGCTGAGCAGCCATCATGGTACCTATCTACAAGCCCAGCCCCCGCTGAATCGCCGTCAAAACCTGCTGGTATGCTTTAACCCGTGGTGCCCGAAGCCCGACCCGACCCCTCGCTGCCCACCCGCGTGATCTCCTCACTGATCGGGGTGTTGGTGTTGTTTGTGGTGCTGTGGGAAGGTCGCGTTTTCATGTTTTTGGCCCTGGTATTCATCCTGGTGGTGGGTTCGCTCGAGCTCCGCTACATGCTTCGCAACAAGGGCGTCGAGCTTAATATGGCCTTCCTGATTGGCGGGGGGCTGGTCATGCTGCTCTTCAGCCTGCCCCAGCTCCACGACATCTACCCCGGCGTACCCTGGCGGGAAATTGCCTTAGGCCTGGTGCTGATTGGTGCATTTAGTTCGGAGCTAATCGTTGGCGCCAACATCCAGCGGTTTGCCTACAGCCTGATGGCCTTTTTGTACCTGCCCTGGACCCTGGGGTTTTTCCTGCTGTTGCGCCACTCACCCGACGGCAACGTGGGGCTCTGGATTCTGGCGCTGCCTTTGATTACCAGCTTTGCCAACGATATTGGGGGCTATTTTGTAGGGCGTTACCTGGGAAAGCGCAAACTGGCGCCCACCATTAGCCCCGGCAAGACCGTCGAGGGCTCCATTGGCGGCATTGTCACCAGCTTTGTGCTGCTCTTCCTTTTCACCACCATCGTGCGCTCGGCCTATCCCGAAAGCCCCTTCGCCTTATTCAGGCCGGTAGAGCTGTTTGTGGTCAACCTGGTGCTCTCTTTTGCCGCCCAGCTCGGCGACCTGACCGAATCCATGCTCAAGCGCTACTGCGGCGTGAAGGACTCGGGTCATTTCCTGCCAGGCCACGGCGGTTTGCTCGACCGTCTGGACTCGCACTTGTTCACAGTACCACTCACCTACTATCTGCTGACCATCTTCATGTAGAGGCTACCGGCTGAGCAAAGCAGGTGTTTACTGAGCTCCAAAACACCTTGCGGGCCTGCTTACAGACCCAGGCTGCCAAACCTGTACACTGACCAACAATGAGCGAAACTTCCAAACGCGTTGTTGTGCTGGGCTCTACCGGCTCCATTGGCACCCAGACCCTGGATGTCTGTCGCTGGCGCGGCTACCGGGTGGTGGGGTTGGTGGCGGGGCGAAACCTCGAGCTGCTCTCGCAACAAATCGCCGAATTCCACCCCGAAGTGGTGGCCGCCGACCCTTCGCTGCTACCCGAGCTGCGAGAGCGCTTTCCCGACCTCCGCATGGCTGAGGCCCTCGAGGTCGCGGCCTGGCCTGCCGAGGTGGTGGTGGGGGCCATCCCGGGCCTGGCAGGTCTGCCGGGCGTCCGCGTGGCGGTTCAGCAGGGGCGCCGTATGGCCCTGGCCAACAAAGAGAGCATGGTGGCCGCTGGGCCGCTCTTATGGCAGGAGGCCGAGCAGCACGGGGCCGAGATCATCCCGGTGGATTCGGAGCACTCGGCCATCTTCCAGAGTCTGCTGGGCGAGCCCCTCGAGGACGTCGCCGAGCTGATACTTACCGCTTCTGGGGGCCCTTTCCTGCGTGAACCCGCCGACCTATCCTGTGTTACGCCGCAGATGGCCCTCAAGCATCCCCGCTGGAAGATGGGCCCCAAGGTGACCATCGACTCCTCCACCCTGTTCAACAAAGGCTTGGAAGTTCTGGAGGCCGTACAGCTATTTAGGGTACCGATCGAAAAAGTAAAGGTGCAGATTCACCCGCAGTCGTATGTGCACTCGATGGTGCGCTTTCAGGATGGCAACATCAAAGCCCAGCTTGGCCCTACCGACATGCGGCTGGCCATCCAGTACGCCCTGACCCACCCCCAAAGGCCCCCCACGCCTTTGCGCGATGCGCCCATTCCCGAGCGCTTGGAGTTTTTTCCCCCCGACACCCAGCGCTTCCCGGCCCTGGCCCTGGCCTACCAGGCCGGGCGCATGGGGGGGCTGGCCCCGGTGGTGCTCAACGCCGCCGACGAGGTTGCGGTAGAGGCTTTCTTGAAGGGCCAGATCGGTTACCTCGAGATTCCCTGGCTGCTGGAAAAAGTGTTGCAGCAGACCCCCAGCGGCCAGCTCACCTGGGACAATATCTTCCAGGCCGACCTCGAGGCCCGTAAACTGGCTCGAGAACTGCTGGAAGTAAAGGCCTGAAGATGAGTCTTTCCGGCTTTCAAAACTATGCGGAGTAAAGCATGAGCATCCTCTGGTTTCTTCTAATCATTTCCATCAGCATCTTCGTTCACGAGCTGGGCCACTATCTGGCCGCCCGGGTTCAGGGGGTAGGGGTCAAGAACTTTGGGGTAGGTTTTGGCCCTACCCTGCTCAAGTTTGACCGCTGGGGAACCACCTTTCGACTTAATGCTATTCCGCTGGGTGGCTACGCCGAAATCGAGGGCATGATGCCCGGCGATACCCACGGCTATGCGCGGCTTTCCGGCTTGGGCAAGTTTTTCATTCTGGTAGCCGGGGTTGTGATGAACCTGCTGCTGGCCTGGGGGGTGCTGGGGGCCCTCTCCTCTATTCAGGGCATCCCTCAGACCCAGGCCGCAGTAACCGAGGTGCTCCCTGGTAGCCTGGCCGAGCAGGCCGGTTTTAAGGTGGGCGACCGCATTCTTAGCCTGAATGGGGTGAAGCTCGAGTCCTACGACCAGGTCACCCGCTTCCGCCAGACCCCCGGCGAAAAGGTTTTTGTGGTGCTGCGCGACGGGGTCGAAACCACAGTGCGCTTCAACTGGGACAACACCCAGACCCGGCTGGGCATTGTCTACCGGCCCGAAATCACCGGCTATACCCGCATCAATTTCTTTCAGGGTTTTGCTCGAGCCGTCCGCGAGACAGTAGTGGCCGTGCCGCGCTTTGTGCAGGAGTTCGTGGGGAGCATCGCCCGCATTCTCTCGGGCCAGCAAGCCCAGGGGGTGGCCGGGCCGGTGGGCATCGTTAACATCACCGGGCAGGCCGCCCAGCAGGGGCTGGGCACGCTGCTGGGGTTGCTTGCGGCCATTAACCTTTCGCTGGCAGTGTTCAACCTGCTGCCCATTCCAGGGCTGGATGGGGGCCGCATCCTGGTGCTGGTGGTCAACGGCCTCTCGGGTGGACGCATCAAACCAGAGCTCGAGGCCCGCCTGGCTTACGGTGGCTTTTTGTTTTTGATCCTGCTCATCGTTCTGGTCACCATTAACGATATCCGCAATCTAAGCGGCGGCTAGGGTTGACCAAGAGGGTCTTTTGCTTCCAGCGCAAAAACCGCGATAAAATAGCACCCGATGGACACCACGGTGCTCATTCCGGCCTACAACGAGGAAGCCCACATCCAGGCCGTGGTGGCCACCGCTCGAGGTGCCGGATTTCCAGTTCTGGTGGTAGACGACGGCTCAACCGACCAGACCGCCCAGGCCGCCCAAGCCGCCGGGGCTATGGTGCTCCGCCTGCCCCAGAACCAGGGCAAAAGCAGCGCCCTGGCACACGGTCTGGCCCAGATTCAAACCCCCTATGTGCTGTTGCTCGATGCCGACCTGGTCAATCTAAAACCACATCATCTGCTGACCTTGCTCGAGCCTGTTCGCAGCGGCAAGCTGGACATGGCAATAGGGGTATTCAAGTCCGGTGGGCTCATGACCGACTTTGGCAATCGAGCTACACCCTTCTTGTCCGGTCAGCGTGCCTGCAAGACCGACTGGCTCAAAGGTGTGCCCAACCTGACTCAAGAACGTTGGCCCGAGCCGGCCATTACCGACCACCTGAGCCGCAGCCAGACCCGCTGGGCCTATGTGGAACTCCGCGGGGCCGGTCAGGTGATGAAGGAGCAGAAGCGCGGCTTCTGGAAGGGCTTGGGCCTACGCCTGAAAATGTACGCCTCTATTTTGCGCTACCGGTTTTCAGGAAAAACTCGAGCCTAAGTTTTTCTGACATCAAACGCCTAGATTTACAGGGCAGGAGGTATATATGCGAATCGAAGTAGCCGTGATGATGCAGGTACACGTGCCCGACGATACCGACCTCGACGATCTAAATATCAAGATTGACGAAGAGGGTCTGCGCTTTATGAGCAAAGGCCGCGTTGTGGCCGATGCCAGCCACATCGAGGACTACTACATCGACGATATCGAGTCGGAAGATGAGGACTGGGACGAGGATGAGGACGAGGAAGAAGATGAGGACGAGGAGTAATTCCGAATTAAAGTGACCGACCACAACCAGCGAGGCCGCTGGCCAGCAGGGGTTATTTGTCCTACTTTCCCAAAAAAGGCCAGCCAGTAGAATGACAGCATGGATGTTTTGAGCCGCGCAGTAGCGGGCGAACGACTCTCCGCCAACGAGATACGCGACCTATACCAGCTCCCCTTACCCGACGTAGCTGCAGCAGCCCACGAGCTGCGGCTGCAGCGCGGCAACCCCCAGGTGGTTACCTACCTGATTGACCGCAACATCAACTACACCAACATCTGCAATGTGGCCTGTAACTTTTGTGCCTTCTACCGCACCAAGCGGCAGGGCGATGCCTACGTGCTTTCCTTCGAGGAGATTGGCCGCAAAATTGAAGAGCTCATGCAAATTGGCGGGCGGCGCATCCTGATGCAAGGGGGGGTCAACCCCGACCTGCCCTTCGAGTGGTACCTGGATCTGTTGCGCTACTTGAAGCAGCACTACCCCGAGGTGCGTATCGACGCCTTTAGCCCCGAGGAGATTCTGGGCCTGGAAAAGATCACCGGGCGCGACTGCCACGAACTGCTAACAGAGCTCAAGGATGCGGGCCTGGACGGCCTGCCGGGCGCCGGCGGGGAGATTCTGGTGGACGAGGTGCGGGCCAAAGCAGCCCCCGCCCGCATCAAGAGCAGCGACTGGTTCCGCATTCTGGACACCGCGCAGAGCCTTGGCCTGTACACCATCGCCTCTATGGTGATTGGGTTTGGTGAGACCTACGAGCAGCGCGTTGCCCACCTGCTCAAGATTCGCCTTCAGCAGGAAAAAGCCCTGCGCGAGTATGGACACGGCTTCGCGGCCTTTGCCATGTGGACCCTACAAACCGAGCACACCCGCCTAAAGGGCAAAGCACCAGGGGCCACCGCCCACGAGTACCTGCAGCAGCTTTCCATCGCCCGCATTGCCCTGGACAATATTCCCAACCTACAGGCCAGTTGGCCCAGCATGGGCTTCAAGGTGGCTCAGGCTGCGCTTTATTACGGGGCCAACGACTTCGGCTCCACCATGCTGGAAGAAAATGTGGTCAGCGCTGCCGGCGGACACAACCGCACCCACGCTACGGTGCGCCAGATTGTGCGGCACATTGCCGACGCAGGCTTTATCCCCGCCGAGCGCGACCCCTTTTACAACATCAAACAGTACCCGGACGTAGAGGCCATCCTGAACGAGAAGCCGCCGGTGGCGCTGCCGCTGGCTTAGTTGCGAAAAACAACGTCCTCTCGGCTAAAATTTCTGAAGGCCAGGTACAGCACCAGCAAACCATACGCCAGGGTGGAAACCCAGGTCAGGCCAAGCTGCCAGGGGCTCGAGGTTCCTTTCACAATGGCATCCATCGCCACCACAACCCCCAGGCCGGGCAGGACAAAAAACCAGTCCTGAACTTTGATGAAATCGAACACAAAAAAAAGCAACACCGGCGACATCACCAACATATCCAAAGGGCCGAAGTAAATGCTGGCCTCACGGTAGGTGCGGGCAAAAATGCCAAGCGCCAGCATCGCTGCTACCACAAAAAAAGCCAGAAGCACCGAGGTGAGAAAGATCGCTGCCAGCTCGGCAGGCTCGAGGGCCAGTGTTCCCAACTGCACTTCAAGGTCATCGGGCAAAGCCTGAATCTGGCCCGAAAAGCCCATCCTGGCAAACATGCTTCCCAAAACGACCCCAATAAACGAAGTCGTGGCAGGGAAAACCGTTGCCACCAAAACAGCCAGCCCCTTGCCTAGAAGTAGCTTCCAGGGCGCTACAGGCGCAGAAAGCAAGGCCTCTATGGTGCCCTTTTCTTTCTCTCCTACCGTGGCCTCGAGGGCCATGGACTGTCCTCCCGAGATAAGCAGACCCACCAGCATAAGGGGAATGATGAGTGCCAGTACGCCCAGGGACTGCTCTCGTTCACTGGCCGCCTTCTGGGTCTCGATGGTGAAGGGCTCGAGGTCTGCCAGGCCCAGCCCACGGGATTGAAGGCGCTCGAGCAAAACCTGTTCTTTATACCGCTGCAAAACTTGCTGGGTCTGCTCGGTTGCTGCCGAAAGCCGGAGACTGAGAAAACTGTTTTGGTCAAAGATGGTGTAGCGCCCCTCGGAGTAGATCAGTCCAACCGCCGCAAGCCGCTCTCGAACGGCTTTGCGCGGGTCAGGGCTAGACTGCACTACAAGATTGGCCTGCCGCAGAAGAATCTGAACCTCTTGGGACACCCCTTTGATAGCCACAATCTGCGGCTTGCTTTGGGCTTGCTGTAAGAAGTGACCCATCAACAGTAAAGGCAGATGCATCAGCAAGGGCATAATCAGCAGCGGCAGAAAAACCATGAGCCAAAAGCGATCCTCGCGCACGTAGGTCAAAAGCTCCTTACGGGCTATTTTCAACGCATCCTTCACCTCAATGCCTCCTCACAGCCAGCCTACGCATTCAAACATCAGGCCTTGGTGCTTTTGACATCAGCGCACGATTTTTTCATCAACGCCAAGTAGGGCACAGCATCGCCGCTTGGGTTCGGTGGAATCTACCTGACATGCTCTCAACCTACTCGCACAGAACTACCGCCAGTGCATCAAGAATGAAAACTTGTGGTTCCCCCGGCCTGATCTCTCAGGCTAGTTTCTAAACACCACATCCTCCCGCTGGAAGTTGCGGTAGGCCAGGTAAAGGGCCAGTCCAGCGTAGAGCAGGGTGGAAGCCCAGGTAGTGCTGAGTTGAGCCACGGTAGCAGCGCCCTTGACAATAGAATCCAGCGCTAGCACCACGCCCACAAAGGGCAGGGCAAAATACCAGTCTTGCAGTTTGAGAAAATCGGAGAACTGAAGAAACAGGATGGGAATGATCATCACCAGCATCAAAGGGCTCATGTAGCTCTGGGCTTCCTTGAAGGTGCGGGCGTAAAGGCCCAGCGAGATCATGATGGCAATCACGAGCAGGGCAAACAATACCGCAGTGAGGGCGATGGAAAGGTAGCCCAGCGGGTCAAGGGCCAAGGCACCTCCCAACTGAACCGAGTTCTCTCCATTTTGGACTGCTTGAATCTGGGCGGCAAAAAGATTGCGAAACACACCCCCGCCTAGCAAGAGCCCGGCAATTGCCGCAAAGGTCGAGAGCAACGACATCACAAATACCGCCAGCCCCTTGCCCAGCAAAATCTGGACAAGCGGTACAGGGGCCGCCAGGAGGGCCTCGAGGGTTCCTTTTTCCTTCTCACCCGCCGTAGCGTCCACCGCCACCGGCATTCCGCCCGATTGAATGAACACGATCAGGAAATATGGGATCAGAAAAGCAAACAGCCCCGCTGCTTGCTCCTGCTCGCGCGAAGCATCTTTGATTTCGAGCTTGAAAGGTTCTAGTACTTCTGGGCTAATACCCCTGGCTCGGAGCTGCTCGGCCACTACCCGGTCTTTGTAGGTACGCAAGGCACCCTGCACTTTTTCGACCACCAATGCGCTCTGGGTAGCACCACCGGAAAGCCTGCCGTAGAGGGTGTAGGTGCCGTTCTCAAATACCAGCGCAGCTTCCACCTCACGGTTCTGCACCGCTTGCTGGGGGTTGGCGATCTCGACCGGTTCGACTCTGGCTTTTCTTAGTTCCTCCAGCACAACCGCTGGAACGCCCACCACCCCCACTTTCTGCACCGTCTCCTGGGTTTGCCGCGCGGCATTGCCAAATAGGAGAATCGGCCCGAACATCAGCACCGGCATGATGACAATCGGCAGAATTATGGTAGTAAAGAACACCCGGCGCTCGCGCACCACGCTGAGGAGTTCTTTACGGGCAATGATAAGGATTTCGTTCATACGCCTACCCCTCACGCGACCTGTTCTAGACGCCGGATGAAGGCCCGCTCGAGGTTCCCCGAGCCGAGCTCGAGGGCTTCCTGCAGGCTGCCTTCATAAACCAGCAAGCCTTTGTCAATAAAGCCCACCCGGTCGCAGACCTCCTGGGCCTCGCTCATCACGTGGGTGGAGTAGATCAGGGTTTTGCCCAGATCCACATAGGCCCGCACAAAATCGAGCAAGGCCCGCCGGGCTAACACATCCAGCCCCGCGGTGGCTTCGTCCAGCAGCAAGACCTGGGGCTGGTGCAGGATGGCCCTGGCAATCACAATTTTTTGCTGCATGCCGGTGGACATGTCCTTGACCTGCTTATTCAGCACCGGCTGCTCGATGTGCAGCAAATCGGCAGCCCAGGCAATGCGCTCTTTGAGCTTAGGCCCCCACAGGTCGTAGAAGCTGCCGAAGAAGTCCAGCACCTCGTAGCCGGTGAGCCGGTCGTAGACCCTCATACCGCCGTTGACGATGCCCAGGTTGCGGCGCACCTCCAGCGACTCTCGCACCACATCGTAGCCCGCCACCTTTACGCTTCCGGCGGTGGGCTTGAGCAAGGTAGCCAGCACCCGCAGGGTGGTGGTTTTGCCTGCGCCATTGGGGCCCAAAAGGCCATACGCCTCTCCGGCCTTTACCGCAAACGAAATGCCCTTTACCGCCACGAACTTCCGATAGGCTTTTTGCAGGTTTGAGACTTCAATCATGCTGCCCCCAGTCCAGGTGTTTTTCACAGCGCACGCAAGGCTTTGCCAAACCTCTGTTTGGTCCGGGTACTCTGCCCGCCAGTGTGCCACATGCCAGGCAAACTTGGCAACCTTGCCGAGCTTTGCTGGATGCACGCTAGCCAGTTCGCTTAAGCTTGCCGGTGCGCTTGGCCCACATCTCGGCGGTGTGGAAAACCAAAAGACCCAGCGGAATCAAAACCACCCCCATCAGCAGCAAAATGCCCAGTTCGGGCAGCACCGAAGAAAGCGGTGCACCCACCAGTTTGTCGGGGGTGGAGTCGGGGTGGTTGATGCCCATCAGCTTACGGCAGGCTTCCAGGGCGTAGGTGGCCGGGCTCAGGTAGGCCAAAGGCTGCACCCAGGTGGGCAGCACGCTCACGGGATAGTAGATGCCCGAAACCAGGAGCAAAATGCCCTGGAAGATGTTGGTGGCCTGGGCCCCATTCTCGGGCGACATCACCGGCAGAATGGCGGCCATCAGGCCCAGGCCCATAAAGGCCAGGCTGGCCACCAGCAAGACCACCAGCACCCCCAGCAGGTTGGCCCCATTCACCGAGACCTGGATGAAAAGCACCAGGCCCACCAGAATTACAATGGTTCGAACCACGCTGAAGATGATGGCAAACAGCGAGACCCCCGAAAGGTGGATGAGCCTCGAGACCGGGGCCATGAAGGTGTACTCGAGCGTACCCTCCCAGCGCTCGTAGCTGATGGAGTTGGCAATCTCGTTGTACATGGCCGACAAAAAGGACCACAACAGCACCCCCAGCAAAAGCGTGAGGGTCAGGCGAAAGTCGTCCTGGGCCTTGCCGATGAGGGCAATGGTGGCCGAGTTGACGATGGCGTAAAACACGAACACCACCACCCAGCTCATATAGCGCCGGGTCAGGTGCCAGTCACGGAAGACAAAAGCCCACATGGGGCGGATGTATCGTTCAAGCATAAAACTCCTTTCGCTCGGGAGCCCAGATTTCTGGCTATCTCTGAGCGCTTAAGGCCTCCGGCCACGCCAAGCTGTCCGCTAGATGGCGGCCTCTTCGTCCAGCTCCTCGCCGGTAAGGGCAATAAAGGCCTCCTCTAAGTCGGGGCTGCCTGCCTGGCGCTTGAGCTCCTCAGCCGTGCCCTCGGCCACCAGCCGTCCGTGGGCCAGGAAGCCAATGCGGTGCGAAAGGCGTTCGGCTTCGGCCATGTCGTGGGTGGTGAGCAGGATGGTGGTGCCTTCGCGGGCCCGCAGTTCTTCCAGGAAGGCCTGCACGTCACGGCGGCTTTTGGGGTCCAAACCCGTGGTGGGTTCGTCCAAGAGCAGGAGCGGCGGGTTGATGAGCAAGGCCCGGGCAATAGCGATTTTCTGCTGCATGCCGCGGCTCATCTCCTCGATGGGGTCACTAAAGCGGCGCGACTCGAGGCCCAGTTGCTCCAGAATCTGCATGGCCCGCTTTTCGGCCTGGCGGGGCTCGAGGCCATAAAGCTGCGCGGCATAGAGCAGGTTCTCCCGCGGCGAGAGCTTCTTATAGAAGGCCGCATCCACGCTCACCCGGCCCATCTTGCGACGCAGCTCCCGCTCCCCTTCGGGCAGGGTATGCCCCAGCATCCGCACCGTGCCCCCGTCGGCGGTGAGCAGGGTGGAAAGGATGCGTATCAGGGTGGACTTACCCGAGCCATTGGGGCCCAGAAGGCCGTAGGTCTCGCCCTCCTGCACGTAAAACGAAACCCCCTTCAGGGCCCACTCTTCCTTGAGGGGGGCCCGCAGCCCGTCGCGCTTGCGGAAGACTTTTTTGAGGTCGGAGACCTCGATGGCGAGCTTGGTTTGGGTAGATTGTATAGTTAGCATAGCTTATCCAGTGCCAGGAAAGTTCTGTGGTTTTAGGGCGGTGGCGGGGTCGGCTCTAGCGCATTCTTCCTCCAAATCAATCGGCGACCCGAAGGCCGCCGAGAAACGCAGAAAGCGTCGTGAATGCGGGTCGGGTGCGGATTTGCTCAGGCACGAAGCCAGGCCATACGGGTGACAATGGGGTCGTTCATGGTTCACCTACCGACTCCAAGTGTACGCGCTGGTTGTCCTGGTATGCAAGAGCAGCGCAGGCTATACGATGTTCTTTTCGAGCGTAGAGGACGCTCTGGAAAAGCGCTCATAGCGCAGCGAAGCGATGTCCAGGCTGTGCGCCTGGCCGTCCACCACCTCCTCGGCCATCAGCCGACCCACCATGGCTGCCTGCTGCACCCCGTGGCCGGAGAAGCCACAGGCGTTGACCCAGCCCTCCACCCCGGGCATCCGGCCCAGGATGGGGTTGTGGTCCGGTGTGACCTCGTAGTAGCCCCACCAGCTGGCCTTGCGGTCGAGCTGAAGCCGCTTTAACCAGGGAAAGCGGGCCAGGCCCACCTCGAGGGTGGGCTCGAGCCAGCTCCAGTCCATGCCTTCTTGGAAGCCCAGGTCGGCTGGGTTGCTGCGGCCAAATATCAGCCGGTCGTGCTCGGGGCGAAACCAGAAGCCACTCGAGAGGTCTATGGTCAGGGGATGCCAGGCCGGGTGGGGTATGGGGGAGGTACAGAAGACCATCCGCCGGGCTGGCTGCACCGGTATGGCTAGTCCGGCCCGGCGCCCCACCTCACCCGCCCAGGCTCCGGCGGCGTTGAGCACCAAGCGGGCCTCGAGCAACCCCCTCGAGGTCTGCACCTGCCAGCCGCCCCCTTTGGGCTCGGCGGCCAAAAACTCGGTCTCGGTGTGCACCTCGGCCCCTAGCTGCCTGGCCCGGCGCAGGTACTCCATACATATGCCATGCGGATCCACAATGCCGTCGGCGGGGCCGTAGGTTGCGCCCAGGATGGGCTCCAGGCCTTCGGCTTGGGGCAGAAAATCGAACCACTGCTGGGCCGCCTCGAGGTCGCGTACCTCGACCGGAACGCCCAGGCTCTGCTGAAGCTCAACCCCGACCAGGTGGGCCCTCCACTGGGAAGCGGGCACCAAAAACAAGTAGCCAATGGGCCGATAAGCGGCCTCCGGCATGGCCCGGTACTCCTGGATGGAGTGCCAGGATAAAAGGACGTTGGTGGCCTCGGTAAACTGCACCCGCACCCCCGCCGCGCTCCTGCCGGTAGAGCCCATCGCCGCAGCCGGGGCCTGCTCTATCACCCCTACCTTCAGCCCACGCTCGGCCAGGCGGTAGGCAGAGGCCGCGCCGATGATGCCGGCCCCCACAATCAGCACGTCGTAGCGAACCATCGCGCCTACTGTAGCGCATTGAACGGGTTGAGCAAAAGCCCAGGGTTGGCTCGCCCTGGTCTCGCGGCCCGCAAGATGCCTACCGCCTCTGACCGAGCGCATTCTTGCCTAGCGGCTCAAAGCCATCAGGCTGGCCCTACACAGCAGCTCCAGATATGCCGCTGGTGTGCTCGAGGGCCCCTGCACGATGCTTTGCACGCCTCGGTAAGGCCGGCTCAGGTCAAGCCAGTGTGTCTCTTTTTTTGCCGGCAGAATCAGCACGCCAGGTGCCAGCCAGGGCACTGCTTTTGCTGCTAGCGCCACTGCCACCCTCGCGGCCACCTGAGCTGTGGCTACTGGCCTGCGGGGAATGGGAGCAAAAGGCTCGTTGATCCACCCCTGCTGGTAGGCCAGTTGCCGATAGGTTGACCAGTCGTCTACGTCCGCAAACCACGGCCCTTCCCCCCACTCCACCACCTCGAGCTGCCCCTGGTAGGCGCGCAGAATGGCCCGTGCCCCCTGGTCTCCTTTTAGTCGATCAATTTCCGAGAAAAGCTTTGCAGACAGATACACCGGGGGATGTGCCTGGCCCTGTCTACCCGCGGCCACCGCCAGCGCCTGGCTACCTGGTCGCAGGATGGCCTTCTGCAGAAGCTCGAGCTTTTCCAGCTCCAGCACCGGCATATCGGCCAGAAATACCAGCACACCAGAAGAGCTGGTCAGTGCCCTTATCCCTGCTTTGAGCGAGGTGCTCTGCCCATGCCGGTAGTGGCGGTTCAATACCAAGACCACCCTCGAGCCAGCCCTGCCCGCCGTTTCCAGCCAGCGCTCTAGGGCATAGCGCGCCACCTTCGATTCTCGCCCCAAAACCACGGCCACGCACCCTTCGACTGCAAGCAAAGCCTGCTCGAGCACCCGGGTCAGTAGAACATGGCCCTCACCCGCCGGCAGCAGAAATTTGGGAACCCCGAACCTCGAGGCCATCCCGGCTGCTAAAACAATGGCATCTACAGGCGGCATACCCTAGCTTATCTGCCAGTCCAGCAGCGCCCTCTGGCTCCAATGGCGGCGCTAACCCAGCACAGCCCGCGCATCCTCTCGCAAGATACAGCAAGCGCAACACCAACAAAAGCCCCTTTACCCCTTACAAAGGGGCCGTCGGAGATGCAGTAAAGCCTTTCTGTGCCCAGCCTGGTGGTAAAAACCAGAGCCTGATAAAAAATGTGAGTTTAAGCAGCTTCCGTTACCCGGTTCTGGCAATAGAGTTAAGCCTGCAAAAGCAAAAAAGGAGGCTGGACTGCATGATACCCGCGGCCTTTGAGTATAAACGCCCATTGTCCCTGGAAGAGGCCCTGAGCCACCTGGCCGAGCATGGCTTCGAGGCTCGGGTGCTGGCTGGAGGGCAGAGCCTTATCCCGGCCATGCGTTACCGCCTGGCCCAGCCCACCGTGCTGGTGGATATCAACAAGTTGCCCAACCTGGACTACCTGCAAGAGGAAGACGGGGTGCTGCGCATCGGGGCGCTGGTACGCGATACCGATGTGGAATTTAGTCGAGAAATACAGACCAGATACCACCTTATTGGCGACGTTTCCATGGTGGTCGCGGACCCCATCGTACGCTACCGCGGTACTGTGGTGGGCTCTCTCTGCCACAACGACCCCTCGGGCGACTGGGCTGCTGCGGCCATTGCAGCACGGGCGCAGATGGTAATCCAGGGCCAGGGTGGGGCACGAGTCGAATCGATAGACCAGTTTTTGGTAGATAGCTTCGCCACTTCAATTGGCGCGGGCGAGATGGCTGTGGAAGTGCGGTTTCCTGCCCCCAATGCGCTCACCTCCGGTGCGTACGAGAAAATAGAACGTAAGGTGGGTGATTACGCTACTGCCGCCGCCGCTGTGCAAATTGAACTTAACCCGGACGGCACCATCAAGGAAGCCGGAATCGGCATTACCGCAGTGGCCCATATGGCCTTGCGCGTCGAGGAGGGTGAGAAAATTTTACGAGGTCAGAAACCTTCGCTCGAGCTGATCCGGGCCGCTGCCGAGGAAGCCCGCAAAATTGCCGACCCCAATCCTGATGCACGCGGTTCTGCCGAGTACAAAAAGGACATGGCAAGGGTATTGGTGGGGCGGGGTCTGATTAAGGCTTTGAAGCGCTTGAATGTGGTAGTGGCCTGAATAGCTTCCAAAGGCTCGGGTAAGCAGTACCCGTCGCCAGGGGCCACCTTTTCACCTGCTTCTAGGAGCACAGCTATGGAAATCACACTGAAAATCAACGGTTCGGAGAAAAAACTAAATGTTGAGCCCCGCACCCTGCTGGTTCACGCCATCCGCGACGCCGGCCTGACCGGAACCCACGTGGGTTGCGATAGCTCGTCGTGCGGGGTTTGTACGGTGGTGCTCGACGGCAAAACCGCCGTGAAAAGCTGCACCATGTTTGCTGTCATGGCCGAGGGCCACGAGATTACCACCATCGAAGGCATGGCCCAGGGCGGCAAGCTCCACCCATTGCAGCAGGCCTTCCACGACCAGCACGGCCTGCAATGCGGCTACTGCACACCTGGCATGATCATGGCGGCCCATGTTTTGTTGCAACACAACCCCAACCCCACCGAGGAAGAGATTCGCTTTGGTCTTTCGGGCAACCTCTGCCGCTGCACGGGCTACCAGAACATCGTCAAGGCCGTTCAGCAGGCCGCCCAGATGTTGCAGCAACCCGCTGGTGCCGCAGCCGATGACTAGTCACCTGGTCAAAAGTTGCGATCAAGTTGATTTGGATTGGCTTTAACCCAACTGAAAGGAGCAGCCATGGCAGTTCAAACCCCCAACCTCGAGCCCAAGGGTATCCAAGGGCTCGGCAAGGCCATTAAGCGCAAAGAAGACGCCCGCTTCATTGTGGGTAAAGGCAACTACCTCGACGACATCAATCTTCCAGGTATGTTGCACATGGCCCTGGTTCATAGCCCCTACGCCCACGCCAGGATTCTCAACATCGACAGCAGCGAGGCCCTCAAAATTCCTGGGGTTAAGGCTGTCATCACCGCCAAAGACCTGGCTGCTGCGGGCCTTTCCTGGATCCCCACCCTGGCCGGCGACAAACAGATGGTACTGGCCGACGGCAAAGTGCTGTACCAGTACCAGGAGGTCGCGGCGGTGTTTGCCGAAACCCGCCAGGCTGCCGCCGATGGTGCAGCCGCGGTGCAGGTGGAGTATGAGCCCCTGCCCGTGGTGGTAGACCCCTACAAGGCCACCGAGCCCGGCGCGCCCGTGCTGCGGGAGGACATTAAGGGCCAGATGGCAGGCGCACACGGCCCCCGACGACACGACAACCACATCTGGAGTTGGGAAGTAGGCTCCAAGGACGAGACCGAAAAAGCCCTGGAGCAAGCCGAAGTCCGTATCAAGCAGCACATGGTCTACCCCCGCAGCCACCCGGCCCCCCTCGAGCCCTGCGGCTGCATTGGCGATATGAACAAGGCCACCGGGCGGCTGACAGTTTACATGACCACCCAGGCCCCCCACGCCATCCGTACGGTGCTCTCGCTGGTGACCAAAATTCCCGAGAACAACATTCGGGTCATCTCCCCCGATATTGGCGGTGGCTTTGGCAACAAGGTGCCGGTCTATCCAGGCTATGTGTGCGCCATTGTGGGCAGCATTGTGCTGGGAGCACCGGTCAAGTGGGTCGAGACCCGCACCGAAAACCTCACCACCACCGGCTTTGCCCGCGACTATCACATGGACATCGAGATAGGGGCCACCAAAGACGGCAAGGTCACGGCCATGAAGGTCTACACCCTGGCCGACCACGGAGCCTTCGACGCTGCCGCCGACCCGAGCAAGTACCCAGCCGGGTTGTTCTCAATCTGCACCGGCTCCTACGACTTCCAAAAGGCCTATGCCCAGGTCGAGGCGGTCTACACCAACAAAGCCCCTGGCGGGGTGGCCTACCGCTGTTCCTTCCGCGTAACCGAGGCCAGCTACCTGATCGAGCGCAGCATGGATGTGCTGGCCCACGAGCTCAAGCTGGATCCCGCGGAATTGCGTCTGAAGAACTTCATCCAGCCCCACCAATTCCCCTATCCTTCGGCCCTGGGCTGGACCTACGACTCTGGCGACTACGAGAAAACCCTAAAGGTTGCGCTCGAGAAAATCGGCTATTACGAGTTGCGCAAGGAGCAGGCCGAGAAGCGGGCCAGGGGCGAGCTGATGGGCATCGGCATCTCCACCTTTACCGAGATTGTGGGGGCCGGGCCCAGCAAGGACTTCGACATCCTGGGCATCAAGATGTTTGACGGAGCCGAAATTCGCGTACATCCCACAGGCGCTGCCATCGTGCGGGCGGGCACCCGCCACCAGGGCCAGGGCCACGAGACCACCTGGGCCCAGATTGTCTCGGAAGAGCTTGGCCTGGACGTGGACAAGATTATCGTGGAGGAGGGCGATACCGACACCGCCCCCTACGGTCTGGGCACCTACGCCAGCCGCTCCACCCCCACCGCCGGCGGGGCGATGGCCCTGGGCGCCCGGCGTATCCGCGAGAAGGCCCGCAAGATTGCCGCGCACCTTCTGGAAGTTGGCGAAAACGATGTGGAGTGGGTGGATAAGAAGTTCCAGGTAAAGGGCGTACCAAGCAAGAGCGTGACCATGAACGAGGTGGCCTTCGCGGCCTACACCAACCTGCCGCCTGGACTGGAGCCTGGCCTCGAGACCACCTACTACTACGACCCCCCCAACCTGACCTTCCCCCACGGGGCCTACATCTGCGTGGTGGACATCGACAAGGGCACCGGCGAGGTCAAGGTGCGGCGTTTTGTGGCCATCGACGACTGTGGCACCATCATCAACCCCATGATTGTGGAGGGACAGGTGCACGGCGGCCTGGCCGAAGGCTTTGCCATAGCCTTTATGCAGGAGATCGCATTTGATGAACAGGGCAACCACCTGGCCTCCAATTTCACCGACTACCTGCTGCCCACTGCGCTCGAGACCCCCAGGTGGGAAACCGGCCATACCGTAACCCCCAGCCCCCACCATCCCATCGGGGCCAAAGGGGTGGGCGAGTCCCCCACGGTAGGCAGCCCGGCTGCTTTCGTGAACGCGGTGGTGGATGCCCTGGCCCACCTGGGCGTGCGCCACATTGATATGCCCATTACCCGCGAAAAGGTCTGGAAGGTATTGCGACAGGCTGGAGTGGATTCGTTCTAGCAGAGGCCAATAGCCCATAGCTGATGGCTCATAGCGAACTGCATGGCTTTCTCTATCAGCCATCGGCTATAAGCTATTTGCGAGGTTGAATATGAAGCTCGAGTACAGCGGACAAGAGAAGGTACAGACCAGCCCGGAAAAAGTGTGGAGCTTTATCCAAGACCCACAAAAAGTGGCCTCCTGTCTTCCCGACCTCAGGTCGGTGGAGATTAAAGACAGCAAAAACATGGTGGCTACAGTTGGCGTAGCAGTGGGCCCCGTGCGGGGTTCGTTCAAGTTGAATATCGAACTCGACCCCCACCCAGAGGAAAACAAGGTCATGGTGCGCATTCGTGGGGGCGGCCTTGGGAGTGCAGTGGATCTAACTGCAAGCGCCGATATCGTCGGCCAGGAAGACCAGACCACTTTGCTGAACTGGCAAGGCCTGGCCACCGTCAGTGGCCCCGCAGCTACCGTGGGGGGACGGGTGCTGGACGCCCAGGCCAAAAGGCTTATCGAGGCGGTCTTCGCCAATATGGGCCAAAAGATGAGCGAAGCCTAGCGGCCTCCAGAAGCGCTGCGGCCCCAAGAGCAAGGGGTCAGAAATTCCGGCCAGGCCTCTACCTTTGTGACCAACTGATGATTTTCCGGAGCCATCTGGCCTTAGCATGAACGGTAAATGGACATCTTCAGTAAAATTGCCGAACTGCGGCACAAGGGCGAGTCCTTTGCGCTGGCAACGGTGGTTTCGCGGCAGGCGCCGGTTTCCTCACACCTGGGCGACAAAGCCATTATCTTCGAAGACGGGCGCTTTGAAGGGTATGTGGGGGGAGCCTGCTCCCGTGAGATAGTGCGCAAGCAGGCGCTGGAGGTACTGCACCTGGGCAAGCCGCGCCTGGTCAAAATTACCCCCGAGGCTGCTGCTAAGGTGGTGCTCGAGCAGGCCGACGAGGTGGTGATCCCCATGACCTGCGCCAGCGAAGGGGCGGTGGAGGTCTACATCGAACCCTTGATCGCCAGGTCGAGCTTGCTGGTGGTGGGTGGCTCGCAAATTGCCCTTTCCACGGCGCAAATTGCTGCCCGCATGAACTATACCGTTACGCTGGCCTGCGATCAGCCCGAGCTGGCCGGGGTGAACCTCGAGTCCGAAATTCAGGTGCTGAACTGGCGCGAGCTGGGGCAGTGGCTCGAGGTTCAGAGCCCCACAAAAACCAGCATCGTAATTGCCTCACAGGGACACTACGACGAAGATGCCCTGGTGCTCATCGCCAAGCACATGCCCAACCCGGCCTACCTGGGGCTGGTGGCCAGCCGTAAGCGCGGGGCCGCCGTGCTGGACAACCTGGAAATCTTGGGGGTTCCCAGAACCACCCTCCCCCGGCTCAAATACCCTGCCGGGCTCGACCTGGGGGGGCGCGGACGCGACGAAGTGGCAGTCGCGATTCTAGCCGAAATCGTCCTGCTCAAAAACCGCCCGCAAGAATCCAGCGTAGAAGCATCAAGCCCGCCCAGGGCCCCCTCGAGCCCAGATCAACCTCGTTCTACACAGCCCGGCGACCTCTTGATCAAACAGGTGGAATCCATTGCGGCCCAAATTCCAGCCGCCAAGCCACCCTCGAGCCTCCCCGCCGGTACGGCCATAGACCCTACCAGCGGCGAAGTGGTTGAAATTGCCAGGGCCGTGAGCGCTGAGTACCTGGGCCAGACCTACTACTTTAGCTGCCCCAACTGCCGCGCCAAGTTCCTCAAGAACCCCGAAAAGTACCTGAGGGGCACCGCATGAGCCAGGCTGAAGTGAACCCGCTGCTCACAAGCGTCGAGGGCATCCAGGCTGTTTTGCGTGAGCATAGCTACATTGCCGACCTGCCCATGGCCACAGCCCTGCGGCTGGTCATGGCCCTGCGCAAGCCCCTGTTGGTTGAAGGCCCCGCCGGCGTGGGCAAAACCCAGGTGGCCAAAACCCTGGCCGAGGTGCTGGGAACCAACCTGATCCGGCTGCAGTGCTACGAGGGCCTCGATACCGCCCAGGCCCTGTACGAGTGGAATTATCCCAAACAGATGCTGCACATTCGCCTGACCGAAAATACCGGTATTGGCGTAGCCGAGCGCGAAGCACAGATTTTCAGTGAGGCTTATCTGCTGCGGCGTCCGCTGCTCGAGGCCATCTCGCAGGACAGGCCGCCGGTGCTGCTCATTGACGAGATAGACCGCACCGACGAGGAGTTCGAGGCTTTTTTGCTCGAGCTCTTGGCCGAGTTCCAGGTCACCATTCCCGAGCTGGGCACCCTCAAGGCCCGCCACCGGCCCTATGTGATTCTAACCTCCAACCGCAGCCGCGAGTTGTCGGATGCCCTCAGACGGCGCTGCTTGTACCTGTGGCAAAACTACCCCAGCTTCGAAAGGGAGGTCGAAATCATCCGCACCAGGCTACCAGGCATCAACGAGCGGCTGGCCCAAAAAATTGCAGCCGTGGTGGCCCACCTGCGCGAACTACCCCTGAACAAAGCCCCCGGCGTGGCCGAGAGCCTGGACTGGGCCGAGGCGCTGGTCTCGCTACACAAAGAGTCGCTCGATATCGGTGTCCTCGAGCAGACCTGGGGTGTGATTATCAAAGACAAAGACGACCTGGCCCTGGTAGAAAGCCACAAAGCCCGCCTCGCCGAACTGGTCGCTTGAGCCCATGTCATTGAGCGATTTTCCACATGGCAGCCTGCTGGAGAACCTGGTGGCCTTCAGCGAGCACCTGCGCCACACCGCCCAGCGGTTCAACCTCGGGCCACAGGAAGTCCAGGACAGCCTGCTTGCGCTCGAGGCCGTTCATCTGGGCAACCTGCAGGAGGTTCGACAGGCCCTCAAGCTGGTGATGTGCAGCAACCTCGAGCAAGAGCGGGTCTTCGACGATTTATTCTTTCAGTTTTTCCTGCAGAGCCGCCAACGATCCTCAACCAGCAACATTCAATCAGCACCCCCCGGTGCCCAGGAAGAAGCCCAGGAGAAAACCCAGGTGGCCCAATCCAACCCCTCGGAATCCTCAAACAGCCAGGAAGACCAGGGGAACAAAGGCCTTGTGCGACCAGACCACGACATTAAGGCCGACTGGGCGCTGCCCCTGCTCAAAGCCATGTTCAGCCGAACCGCGGGCGCCGAGGCGCAGGAGGTGGAAATACCCCAGGAAGACCTCGAGGCCATGCTGCAAGCTGCAACCCAGATGGTCAACCAGGTGCGGCTGGGGCGAAGCCGAGGCTGGGTACTGGCCAGCAAAGGGCTGCGGTTTCACCTCAGACGCACCCTGCGCAAAGCCCTGCACACCGGCGGCGACCCCATCTATCCCGCCTGGCAGCAACACCCCAAACGCCAGCCCCGCTTCTTGTTCGTGCTGGACGGCAGCCGCTCGATGCAAGACTACACCGACCGCCTGTTGCAGTTTGCCCTGGCCTTGCGAATGCGCTGCAACCGGGTCGAGGTTTTTGTGTTCTCCACTCAGCTTCAGCGTGTAACCCGACAACTCGAAAAAGCTAAAGCCCTTCCCGTGCGTCCCAGACTCAGTCGGCTGGGCCAGGCTTGGGGTGGCGGAACCAGCATTGGTGAAAACTTGTTACAGCTCGAGCGGCAGTACAGCGGACTGATCCGAGGCGACAGTGTGGTAATTGTCGCCAGCGATGGACTCGACACCGGAGCAACAGAAATCCTGGATTTGGCCCTGCGCAAAATTTACCAGCGCAGCGCCGCCCTAATCTGGCTAAACCCTCTGCTCAACAGCAAAGACTACGACCCCAGGGCCAACTGCATGAAGACCGCCCTCCCCTACCTCGACCGATTCTGCTCTGCCCAAAATCCCGAAGAGTTCGCCCGGCTCACGCATCGGCTCAAAATGCGAAAATAGCTCAGAATGCTTCTCCGAGTGGCAAAAAAGAGCCTCACCCGTTGGTGAAAAACCGCTTTATCGCACTCTTCACAGACGTTGCCTCCCATCCGGGAGGCAACTGTGCTGTGCAGGACAAAGCAATAAAGTCGTGAGCAGCTCAATATTTGTGAAGAGCGCTCTATGCCAAGTTTGGGTGAACCGTCACATGAAAAGTGAGGGTTCACTCCGAGCGAAGGGGATGGTCTTCGGTCGGGGTAGCCAGCCTCCCGATGGGAGACCATCTACCCAACCTTGGTTTTACTCCAAAATCTGGGCCCAACTGGTGGGCGCACGGGGCCTGGTGTAGTCGGTGTCCATCTGGGCTAGTTGCAGCTTGCCCGAATACTCTTCGTTCACGGCCTGCCAGTAGGTGTATTCCTCGATTACCCAGATGCCGCTTTCGCGCGCCCCATTGCCACTGCCCCGAATACCCCCAAAAGGCAGGTGGGCCTCGGCCCCCACGGTGGAGTTGTTGATGCTGGTCATGCCGGCTTTGATCTCGTTCTTGAAGCGGTAGGCCCAGTCGCGGCGGTTGGTGTACACCGCGCTCGAGAGGCCATAGGGGTGGGCGTTGGCCGCCTGGATGGCCTCGTCTATGCCGTCCACCCGCACCAGGTTGATGGTTGGGCCAAAAATCTCCTGCTCAAACTGCTTCATGCCAGGCCGGGCCTCCCAGACTGTGGGCCAGCCGAACAAGCCCGCCTCCGGGTCGCCCTTGAAGTGGGGGTAAGGGTTGGCGGCGGTAATACGGGCTTTGCCAAACAGCAGGTTGGCGCCCTCGGTCTGGCCCCAGGTGTAGTGCTCAATCCAGCGCTCGTACAGGCGGGCGTTGATAAAAGGCCCGTAGTTTACCTCGGGGTACTGGATCGGGTTGCCCACCACGGTAGACTCGGTCTTTTCCAGGAAGCGCTTTTTGAACTCATCGTAGATGGGGGCATCCACGATGATGTTGCCCGCGCTGGTGCAGCGCTGGCCTCCGGTTGCAAAAGCGCTCCACCAGGCCCCCTCCACCGCCAGATCCAGGTCGCTGTCGCGCAACACCACCAGGGGGTTTTTGCCACCAAGCTCGAGGGTCGGGCGCAGCAGGTTGCGGCCCGCCACCTCGCCAATCCAGCGCCCCACCGCGGTGCTTCCGGTGAAGGCGAATTTGTTCAGCAGCCCCTCGTCCATGAGTTCTACCAGCCACTGGCCGGAGGAGTCCTTGCCCTCACCAAACACCACATTGATGACCCCAGGGGGTAGTCCAGCCTCTTCAAAGAGCTTGACCAGCACATACGAGAGCGCCGGGGAGTCGTCGGAAGGCTTCCACACCACCGTATTGCCGGTCAGTATGGCCGGTATCAGTTTCCAGGAGGGCACCGCAATGGGAAAATTGCCCGCCGTAATCATCCCCACCACCCCGATGGGGCGGCGGAAGGTAAAGAGTTCCTTGTTCTTCATCTCGCTGGGCACGGTCTGGCCGTAAAGACGGCGCCCTTCCGAGGCGAAGAAGATGGCGGTGTCGATGGCCTCTTGCACGTCCCCACCGGCCTCTTTGAAGGTCTTGCCCACCTCGCGCACCATCAGCCGCACCAGAGTTTCTTTCTCGCGGGCCAAGACCCCGGCCAGGTTCATCAGCACTGCTCCGCGCACCGGCGCAGGGGTACGCGACCACTCCTGGAAGGCTTTTTGGGCGGTGAGGGCCGCTTTTCGCAGGGTTTCTTTGGAGGCTTCAGGGAAGCGGGCAATCAGGTCGGCGCGGTCGGCGGGGTTATGGCGCTCGAGCACCCGACCTTCAAAAACCTCTTCCTCTCCTATCAGATGGCCTATTTCCAAGGCTTTGCCGTATTTGCTCTGGTATGTTTTCATACTTTACTTCTCCACGGAGCTGAGCTTTTCCCTAAGGGCCTCCAAGGTAGCGGTAGGCACCAGTTTAGACACGTCGCCCCCGTAGCGGGCGATCTCTTTAACCATGGTGGAAGAGACAAACGACCAGCGGGTGGCCGCCATTATAAAGAATGTTTCGGGGTGGTTGCCGTACTGGCGGTTGAGGTGGGCCATTTGCAGCTCGCTCTCATAGTCGGATACCGCGCGCAGTCCCTTGACTATTACCCTCGAGTTAACCTGCTTCATGTAATCGGCCAGTAAACCACTGAAGGTATCTACCTCCACGTTGGAGAGCCGGGCCGAGGCCACGGCCCGCCGTATTATTTCGACCCGCTCGATGGGCGTAAAGAGCCATACCCCCCGCTTGGAGGGGTTCTCGAGCACCGCCACCGTCACTTTGGCAAAGTGCTTCGAGGCCCGCTGGATTACGTCAAAATGCCCGTTGTGCAAAGGGTCGAAACTGCCTGGGTAAACCACGTGCATAGCGCCTCGCTTTCGGCACGTATCTTCACATAGCACAGCACCCCTGGTCAAACGCTCCAATCTTCAGGGATTCTTACCGAAAATCGCCCTATTGCGGTTGGGCTTGAACCGCCTCTGCCTCGATTATGGTAAGGCAGTTGTAGCCATACTCCCGGCGCTCTCCCGTCGGTAAGTAAAGCTCGGTAGGGTGCTGCAAGATGTACAGGCCCCCAGATTCGACCACCTGGGCCTCGAGCAAACGCTCAAAATCCTGCAACAGGTCATGGGGGTAAGGAGGGGCCATAAAGGCTACCGTAAAGCGCAGACCCTGCCGTTTGGCTTCCAGCAAATAGCGCTCTACCGGCATCCCTTCAATCTTGACCTTCAGGCGGGCTTTGCTGGCGTTTTCACGCAAAAACTGAATCGCCTGGCGGTCTTTTTCCACCAGGGTGGTTTCAAATCCCTCCGAGGCCGCCTCGAGCCCCACCGCACCACTGCCCGCATACAAATCCAGGAAGCGACCCCGACGGGGATAGCGAAAGCGCAAAAAGTCGAACAGGGCCTTGCGCAGCCGCACCGGGCTGGGCCGCGCCGATTCCGGTACCTTTAAGGCCACCCCTCTGGCCGTTCCACCCAAAATTCGCAGCATCACTACACCTTTGCTGCTACTGCCCAGGCACCCAGGTCGGGACTTGCACATTGTCCGGGCTGCGAAAGCAAATCTGCCATCCCCCCATTTGCGTCAAGCGTAAAGCTCCGCTCGGTTACCCAAAGCTTGTACACCGTACCCTGCGCCTGAGCCAATCCAAAAAACCAGAAGATTCCCAGCAAAATGACATCTAATCTCATACGGCTAATGCTACCAAAGCCGGGCTGCCCTGTGCTTTTGTAAATGGGTTGTGTTGGAACCAACCCACCCAACAAAACACAGGCTTTCTTGTTATCACCAGGCTTAGCGGGGGTTGGGCACCAGGGTTGCAATTTGAATAACCTTTGGATTGCGAAACCACAGTTCGCAACGGCTAACTGTATCGAAGTTTGTACGAATCCGCAGCTCAAAACGGGCCGACTCCCCCGGAAGCAGGTTGCGGTCCTGCAAGGGCGCTGAATTGGTTGCCATGCGCAGTCCCGGCCCAATAATCCGGGCATTCACCCGCAGGTCCTGTAAAGGCCTCGAGCTGATGTTTCGCACCGTACCCTGAATCAGGACCCCGCGAGGAAATGCCAGGCAACTCCAGGAAAGAACCCTCAAGCGGTACGGGCTCGACTGTGCAACAGCCATCCCGCTGATGATGAGGGCCACGACAAGAACAAGAAAACGCTTCATGGCTCAACTGTGGTGTGTGTAGATGCCGAAACAGCGACATCGCCGGTATGGTATCTGTGCCTCCAGGGCACCAGTTTACCCCTTCCCGAGTTTCGCCAAACGTTATTTGAATCGGGTGAGAGCTTTGACCTTCAGGCCCGAGATAAAAGAACAAACAGCACAGATTGGTTGGTCGAGGAGACTGGATTCGAACCAGCGACCCCCTGCTCCCGAAGCAGGTGCGCTACCAGGCTGCGCTACTCCTCGGCACCAGCGAGTATTGAGTATAGAGCGGACGCGAAGCTTTGTCTAGGCCGCGCGGGGGCCGTTTGGCAAACAAGCCGCATGCCTTGGTCGGGTTGGTCCAAGCAGGCCTTTGGGGGCCACTTTAGCACTTGATAAAGCAAACCTTAATGCAAGGTCTAGGAATTAAGAGTTACCTCGAGCGTATCCTAAAAGTTAGCTGTGTAAAGGCCCTTGCGGCTGGGGTCTTTCTGCACAACACTATTTAGAGGAGTCTGGATGAAGCGTTGGCTGGGTCTGCTGTTTATCGCTTTTTTGGCGGCTTGTAACACGGATGGCACGGGTGCGCCCTCGTCCAACTGCACCAACCCCAGCCGCAGCGGGCTCTGGTCCGATCCAAACACCTGGCCCGGCGGGCAAAAGCCAAAGGCCGGAGAAGTAGCGGTCATCCCCTGTGGCGTCGCTGTTGAGCTCGACGAAAACGCAGCAGTCAGGGGACTGACCATCAACGGCGTACTGCGCTTTGCCAATAAGGACCTCGAGCTTCGCGCAGACTGGATCATGGTGCATGGCAGGCTCGAGGTCGGTACCCCCGAGCGCCCCTTCCGCCACCGCGCCACCATCACCCTAACCGGCAACAACCCCAGCGAAGACCAGATGGGCATGGGCACCAAGGTGCTGGGGGTCATGGGGGGCATCCTGGAGCTGCATGGCGAACCCCGCAAAGCCTGGACCAGGCTGGCTCAGACCGCAACCCGTGGGGCCAGTCAGATTACCGTGCTGGATGCGCGCGACTGGCGCGTGGGCGACCGCATCGTGCTGGCCTCCACCGACTACAACCCCGAACAGGCCGAGGTGCGTACCATCACAGCAATTTCCGGCAACACCCTCAGCTTGGATCAACCGCTCAGGTACCCTCACTTCGGCGAGATTACCTTTGGGGTAGACCAGCGGGGTGAGGTCGGGTTACTTTCCCGCAACATCCTGATTCGCGGGGATGACTCCTCGAGCAGTTCTGGCTTCGGGGGCCACATCATGGCCATGATGGGAAGCACCATGCGGGTTTCTGGGGTAGAGTTGTACCGCATGGGGCAGCGCAACCAGCTGGCCCGCTACCCCATCCACTGGCACCTTGTGGGCAGGGCTCGAGGGCAGTACATCAAGCATTCCTCCATCCACGATTCCTTCAACCGCTGCGTCACCGTACACGGTACAAACGAGGTCGAGGTGGTCGGCAACGTGGCCTACAACGCCCTGGGCCACTGCTATTTCCTCGAGGACGGCGCCGAAAGCAAAAACCTTATCGAAGGCAACCTGGGTATTCTGACCCGCCGTCCCGACAAGAACAAAGGTGAACTTGGGGTAATCCCCACCGATCAAACCCCAGCCACCTTCTGGATTAGCCACCCCGACAATATCGTGCGCAACAACGTGGCTGCCGGCTCTCACCATACGGGCTTCTGGTACGCCCTGCCCGAACACCCCACCGGCCCATCGGCCACCGCCGCCATCTGGCCCCGTCGTACCCCCCTGGGCGAGTTTTCCGGAAACGTAGCCCATTCCAACTGGGACGGCCTGATGGTGGACCGGGGCCCCAACAAGGACACCCTGGAAGCGGAGCCCTCCGCTTACAACCCCCGCAGCAACCCCGCCAACAGCAGCAACGACAACACCCAAAACCCGCCCGTAATAGCTGAGTTCAAAAACTTCACGGCCTACAAAAACCGCGGCAACGCCGCCTGGTTCCGCGGCATCAACCACAAAATGACCGGGGCAAAACTGGCCGATAATGCCATTGGGGTAACCTTTGCTTCATCAGCAAGTACGCTCGAGGACGCACTTATCGTCGGCGATAGCGAGAATAAGGGCTACCCCGAAGCCTGGGAGTTCCGCGGGGTAGATGGCCGCAGCCTGCCAAGACCCTGGGCCGCGAGCAATGGGGGCCCGATTCAAGACAGCTTCCCGATCCGCGGATTTGAGTTCTACGATGGCAAGATTGGCTTTCGCAACGTGCAGTTTGTCAACTTTCAGCCTCTGCAAATCCAGAATGCCCAAGGCGGACAAAGCGAAACCCGCGAGGCCGGGGCCATGAGCTACCTGCGCTTTACCGCTTTTTCCATTGACAGCCGGAACTTTGCCGAGGGTGCCCGCTTTTCCAACGCCAAGCCGGTATACCTGCCGCCCCGACCCGAACCCACACCCGAAGAAATTAGTAAAGACGAGAACGCCGATGGCTACCGCGGCAGCGTTTTTGTGGACCTCGACGGCTCAGTCAGCGGCAAACCCGGCCACGCCATTGTGCTCAACAACCCCTTCCTGCTCGATGCCAACTGCGAAACAAAACCAGACTGGAACGCCGCTGTGTGCAATTATAGCTACGGTCGGCTATACATCATCAACCAAAGCGGAGGCAACATCGCCCCGGTCTCGCTAATCCGGCAGGACAGCAGCAACCCGGTCTTTCGCATGTGGGGCTCACCCAAAGACGGCGATAACACCCGCTTTGGAGCCACCGTCATCAAGGGCCGTAGCTATACCCTGGGTGTGACGGGAAGCATGCCCAGCAAACTCAAGCTGCATTTTGATAATGGCCTGCCTGGAGACCGCATCATCTTAGCCATGCCCTACAGCGGGGCACCCTTCATCTACCGCGACTCCTGGATTGACAACCGCAACAAACTAACACCTGCTACTTCTCGAGCCGATTTCGACAGTAGCGCTGGGAATAAGTACTACAGCGAAGGCGGCACGCTATGGGTCAAACTGGTGGTTCAGCCAGGGCGAGACTGGGCAGTGCTGGACATCTGTCGCAACGATTTATGTAAATAAGCAACAGGCACAATCTATTGAGCTGGTGGAACTTTTGCCCTGGGTAGGCTGCCCTGGAACGGTATGGCCCAGGCAAGGGATGGGATTATCCGTCCTGGTAAAAGAACATATAATGGCGTGCGGCAGCTTAATGCGGCTGTTTGGTTGGCAAAAAAGCCACATCTACGGAGGCAAGCGTGAATCTACACGAGTATCAGGCTAAAGACATCCTCGCCAAATACGGCATACCGGTTCCCCCAGGCAAAGTCGCCTTTACCGCCGATGAAGCCAAGCAAATCGCCAGCGAGTATGGCGACCTGGTTGTCATCAAAGCCCAGGTCCACACAGGTGGGCGGGGCAAAGCGGGTGGTGTAAAGCTAGCCCGCAGCCCCGAAGAGGCCCGTGAAAAGGCCGCGCAAATACTGGGCCTCAACATCAAGGGTTTTATCACCAAAAAGGTGCTGGTAGCCAAAGGCCTGAATATCGCCCAGGAGTACTACGCGGGCATGATTCTGGATCGGGTGAGCCAGCGGGTGGTGCTCATGCTCTCCAAAGAAGGGGGTATGGACATCGAAGAGGTGGCGGCCACCCGGCCTGACGCCCTCATCAAGTATCCTATCGACCCCCATAAGGGGCTGCGCCCCTTTGAGGCACGCGAGCTGGTCAAGCGTGCGGGCATGGAAGGCAACCTCAACAAGCTGGCCGATGTGCTGGTCAAGCTGTACCAGGCCTATGTGGGTATCGATGCTTCCACCGCCGAGATTAACCCGCTGGTCATCACCGATACCGGCGAGGTAGTAGCAGCCGACGCGAAAATTGTATTGGACGACAACGCCCTGTATCGCCACCCCGAACTGACCCCGTTGCGCGAGTTTGAGGCCGAGCATCCCCTCGAGGTTGAGGCATCGAACTACGGCTTTAGCTACGTCAAGCTCGACGGCAACATTGGCGTAATTGGCAACGGCGCCGGGCTGGTCATGTACACCCTCGACCTGGTTCAGCGCTGCGGCGGCAAGGCCGCCAACTTCCTGGACATCGGAGGTGGCGCCAAGGCCGATGTGGTGTACAACGCCCTCAAGGTGGTGCTAAAAGACCCGGATGTAAAGGGCATTTTTATCAACATCTTTGGCGGTATCACCCGGGCCGACGAAGTCGCCAAAGGGGTCATCCGTGCGCTTGATGAAGGCATCCTGAGCAAGCCGGTGGCCATGCGGGTTGCTGGTACCGCCGAGGAAGAAGCCAAGGCCCTTTTGCAGGGTCGTCCAGTTTATATGTACCCCACCTCGACAGAAGCCGCCAAAGCCATTATTTCGATGACGGGAGGGACAAAGTGAGCATTCTGGTTAACAAAAACACCCAGGTCATCGTTCAGGGCATTACTGGACGTGAAGGGGCCTTCCACACCGAGGCCATGATGAAAGCCGGCACCAAAGTGGTCGCTGGCGTAACCCCCGGCAAAGGGGGCCAGACCGTGCTGGGCGTGCCGGTCTACGATACCGTCAAGGAAGCCGTTGGCCACCACCGCGTTGATGCTTCCATCATTTTCGTGCCCGCTCCAGCCGCTGCCGATGCGGCCCTCGAGGCCGCCCACGCCGGGGTGCCCCTGGTGGTGCTGATTACCGAAGGCGTTCCAACCATGGATATGGTAAAGGCTGTGGCCGAAATCAAAGCGATGGGCAACGTCCGCCTGATTGGCGGCAATTGCCCTGGCCTGATCACCCCAGAAGAGTGCAAGCTGGGCATTATGCCCGCCAGCGTATTCAAGAAGGGTCGTGTGGGGCTCATTTCACGCTCAGGAACAGTAACCTACGAAACCGCCAAAGCGCTTTCCGATGCAGGCTATGGCATCTCGACCTGTATTGGTATAGGTGGTGACCCCATCATCGGTAGCACATTCAAAGACCTGTTGCCCCTGTTCAACGAAGACCCCGAAACCCACGCCGTGGTGCTTTGCGGTGAGATTGGCGGCTCAGACGAAGAAGATGCCGCTGCCTACGTTAAAGAGCACATGGACAAACCAGTAGTGGGCTTTATCGGTGGACGTAGCGCCCCCAAGGGCAAAAAGATGGGCCACGCCGGCGCCATCATCATGGGCAATGTGGGCACGCCGGAGAGCAAGCTGGCAGCCTTTGCCGCTGCTGGCATACCCGTGGCCGACACCATAGACGAAATAGTGGAGCTCGTGCGGGCCAAACTGGGCTAGAGCACTCTTCATAATTATTGAGCCGCTCACAACTCGAATTGCTGTGTTCTGCACAGCACAGTTGCCTCCCGGATGGGAGGCAACGTCTGTAAAGAGTGCGGTACGCCCCATTGGCACTGGCCTTGCTTTCGCGTAAGGCTTTGGGTGGGGTTCACATCACAGGCCAAAACCATCAAAAAACCGTGTTCGCACCAGGCTAAGAAAACTGCTTAATGGTTGCCGAAGCACAGTAAGCAGCAACAGCATGGCTACTATCGCATAGGTGGGGTTCGCTTCCAGGCGCCAAATATAAGGATGCCAGCGTAAAGGCAGGAAGCTCTGCACAATTTTAGAGCCATCCAGGGGTGGAATGGGCAGTAAATTGAAAACCGCCAGGGTCAGGTTGATGCTAGCAGCCACAGCTGCTGCTTGGGCCAGTACCAACACAAAGCCACTGGGGTTTTCCAAATAGCCCGAAGCAAGCATCCAGCGCAATACTAAGGCAAGTGCGGTAGCAATCAGCAGATTGATTACGATACCGGCTATCGAGACTAAAAAAAGCCCCAGGCGGTAGTAGCGGAAGTTGGGCGGGTAAATGGGCACCGGCCTGGCCCAGCCAAAGCCCACCAGTAAGATCATGGCTGAACCAATAAGGTCAAGATGTTTGAAAGGATTGAGCGTTACCCGGCCCTGCTCTTTGGCAGTCGAATCACCCATCCAAAGCGCAGTAATCGCATGGCCCCATTCATGCAAGGCCAGCGACAGCAGCAAAATCGCTACTACCAGCCCAAAAGCCAGTGGGTCGCTTTGCAAAAGCGGCAGAAGACCCATTTACAATCCCATTGCGGCAAACAGGCTGTTTAGTAAACCACTCAGACCCGCGCGAATGGCTGGCAAAATCCCGCTCAGGTTCAGAACCAGGAAGATTACTATGAAACCCACAAAGCCATAGCTCTGAAGCTGATCCATAAAGCGCCGTGCCTCGGGGCTGCCAATTGCGTACACCACCCGCGCGCCGTCCAGCGGTGGCACGGGAAACAAGAACACCGCCGCGTGGCTAATCATCAAAGAACCAGCAACCTGCAAGCCCAGTGCGATACTCGAGGTGGCCGGACCCAGGTTGTCCAAAATCCTACCCAAAAGTATGTAGAAAAAAGCAGCCACAAAAAAGCCCAGCGGCCCCATCAAGGCAGTCTGGGCCCCCTTTGCTCCAAAAAGGCGCCAGGGAACCAGGCGTGGAAACCCAAAGCCTATTAGGGCCAGGAAAATCAGGCCCAGGCCATCGAGGTGCACCTTGGGCTCTACGGTCAAAAAACCATAGCGTCTGGGGTCACCATCCTTGTAGCGATCCGCTAGATAGGCTTGAAACAGGTTGTGTACAACCAGACCAAAAGCGGCTGCAGCAAATGCAACCAGATAGGCCAGGGGGTCGTTACCAAGAAGCTCGAAGAAAAACATGACGCTATTAGTTTACGGTTTTCTCACCGATTCGGTTATAGGCCATCGCTTTGCCTTATACGAACCCGGCTCTGGGTGTTCTTGCTAAAGGCCGGAAGCCCATCTAGCCACTTTTCGCGCCAGGCTGGCCGGGAAAAACAAGCGCATATTCAAGCCAAAGACAGCGCTGAAGCCACCCGGCGAGCGTTAAGGCAGATAAGCCATTGGGTTGCGCACGGCGCCCCCCACCCGCACCTCGAAGTGCAGGTGCGGGCCTGTGCTCCAGCCTGTCGAGCCCACATAGCCGATTAGCTCACCCCTGTCCACCCACTGCCCAGGACGAACCGCAATGCGTGACATGTGGGCGTAGAGGGTCTCCTGAGCCCCACCATGGTCTATTACCACGTGCAGGCCATAGCCGTAGCGGCTCCAGCCGGCGGTGTCCACCTGCCCTGCCCTGGCCGCATAAATTGGGGTACCCACAGGGGCCGCCAAATCGATGCCGGTGTGAAACCGCTGAAACACCCCCCGGCGCCCAAAGTGGGTGGTAATGGTAAAGTTCGACATCGGCCAGCGGTATCCGGCTGCCGCAACCACGGCATTGGCTCGGCGCAGGCGGGGCTGGCTTTGTGCCTGCTGCTGCAAACGAGCACGGGACTGCTGTTGCAAGCGGCGCTGCTCGGCCAGCCGCTGCCGGCGGGCCTCTTCCTGCTTGCGCCGTTCCTCGGCCAGGCGGCGGGCTTCTTCTTCGCGGGCTTTGCGTTCAGCCTCCTGGATTTGCAACAGGCGCTGGTAGGTGGTTTTAGCCTGCACCCCAGGCAAAAGAACCAGATCGCCGGCCCGCACATCGGTGGGTGAATCCAGCCCATTGGCCTTGGCCACTTCGGCAACCGAAAGGCCAAAGCGCTGGGCCAGATCCTGAATGGTTTCTCCACGTTTGAGCCGAAGCAGCAAGCCAGGCTCGGCAGTCGGGATATACAGGGTGGAGCCTACCTCGAGCCGATCCAGGCTTCGCAGGCCGGGATTGGCCGAAACCAGCCCCAGCATGGTCAGGTCGAAGCGCCTGGCAACCGACTGCACAGTATCGCCCCGGCGCACGACATAGGTGCGCACTCCAGGGGGCAGCCGGCTTTCGTCGCTGGACTCTTCGACCAGGGGGATTCGGAGCACCTGCCCGGGGCGCAGCGCAGCACCCTCGAGGCCACTGCTGTACATGATGGCCCTGGCATCTACCCGGTATCGGCTGGCAATCTGACTCAGGGTGTCGCCTGGACGTACGGTGTAGATCACCCAGCCTTTACGTGCAGGCGTGTCTACTTCTATTTCGGTTCCAGGCAGGTTGAGTTGGGCCATTCCCAGCGGGAAACCAAGCACCCCCGTCGCCAGCACACTGCTCAAGAGTTCGCTTATTGCCAAAGTCAACCTCCAAAACTGCGCTTCACTATAAAGGAGTTACCAGTAAGCAGCAGCTCCTTTGGCAGAACTTCAGGTTGACTATCCAAAAACGCAACCCGAGTTCCCCATGACTTCCGGGGGAAGTATACCTACTTTCCCCCCAATGTTGCAAGGAACTCTTTGTTGGTCTTGGTGCGGGATAAGCGCGCAAGCAGCATCTCCATGGCCTCGGCAGGATCCATATCGGCCAGGACTTTGCGCAACAACCACATTTTCTGAATCACCTCTTCGCCCAGCAGCAGCTCTTCCCGTCGAGTCCCCGACTTCAGGATGTCAATGGCCGGGAAGATACGGCGCTCCTCCAGACGGCGCGAGAGGTGGAGTTCCATGTTGCCGGTGCCTTTGAACTCTTCAAAAATCACGTCATCCATGCGGCTACCGGTTTCGACCAGGGCCGTAGCCAGGATGGTCAGCGAACCCCCGCCCCGGATGTTGCGGGCCGCACCCAAAAAGCGCTTGGGGAAGTGCAGGGCCGCCGAGTCCAGGCCACCCGATAGGGTACGCCCGGTAGGGGGGGTCACCAGGTTGTTGGCCCGGGCCAGGCGAGTAATCGAATCCAGCAAAATGAGCACGTGCCCACCCTCTTCCACAATCCGGCGGCTGCGCTCGTGGACAAACTCGGCCACCCGAATGTGGTTATGTGGCGGCTCGTCAAAGGTGGAGGCAATCACCTCGGCCCCTTCCACCGATTCACGGAAGTCGGTGACCTCTTCGGGTCGCTCGTCAATAAGAAGCACGATGACCTTGATGTCCGGCTCGTTTCTGAGCACGGCTCGAGCCACTTTCTTCAGCAGGGTGGTCTTACCGGCCTTGGGCGGCGCTACAATCAGTCCACGCTGCCCCCGACCAATGGGGGCCAGCAGGTCGATGACACGGTTGGAGGACTCCTCCCCGGTGGTCTCGAGGATTATCTGTCGGTCGGGAAACTGCGGAATCAGGTCGTCGAACTTCGGACGCTTGGCGGCCGCCTCGGGGTCGAGGTTGTTGACGGCTTCTACCTTCAAAAGCGTGCCGTAACGCTCGTTTTCACGGGCTACCCGGGCTTTGCCTACCACGTAGTCACCGGTGCGGAGCTGGTACTGCTTGATCAGGCCAGCCGAAACAATCGCGGTGCGGGAGTCCATGCTGTAGAGGTCTTCCTGCAAAAAGCCATAGCCATCCTGGCTAATCTCCAGGTACCCCTTGGCAATGACCAGGCCTTCTTCGGTGGCTTCCTGAGAGAGCAAGAGCATCACCAGCTCGTCCTTGGAAAGCTTCTTGTAGTTGGGAATGCCCGCCTCAGCAGCCAGCAGGTGCAGCTCCGGTAGGATGCGGCTGGAAAGCTCCTGGTAGCTCAGGGGCATTTTGCTTTCAACCTTGCGGCGGATTTTCTTGCCGGTACGGGTCACGGTAACCTGGGTCTCGGCGTTGGGGTCTGTTGTGCTTGATTTGGCCATTTCTGTTGCTCCGATATGGATTTATGGTTGCTGCCGATTGCTCAGACCTTGGGGTTGGCTTTGGCCCAGTCTTCCAGGAAAGCCTTCAGCCCAGCGTCGGTCAGGGGGTGTTTGATCAGCTGTTGAAAAACCTTGGCGGGCATGGTGGCGATGTCGGCCCCGAGCATGGCCGCCTGGGTTACATGCCGGGGGTGACGAATAGAAGCCGCCAGAATCCGGGTACTGAGGTTTTGCACCTGGAACAGCTCGGCAATCTCGCGAATCAAATCCATACCTTCCCAGGAGATGTCGTCTATGCGGCCCAGGAAAGGTGAAACACACCAGGCCCCGGCCTTGGCGCACAAAAGGGCCTGATTGGCCGAGAAAACCAGGGTCATGTTGATGCGAACACCTTCGCTGGAGAGGATTTTGCAAGCCTTGAGGCCATCGATGGTGGTGGGCAGCTTAACCACCACGTGTTCGTCAATAGCCGCCAGGCGGCGTCCCTCAGCCACCATATCGGCCGCAGTGGTCGAAACCACCTCGGCGGAGACCGGGCCCTGCACAATTTGGCAGATTTCCTTGATGGTGGGCTCGAGCGGACGTCCCGAGCGGGCAACTAAAGAGGGGTTAGTGGTAACTCCCGCCAGCACGCCCCAGGCCGCTATTTCTTTGATTTCAGCTATTTCAGCAGTATCCAGGTATAGATCCATGGCGAAACTCCTTCCCGCGACTGGTCACATTTGTACGGATTTTCCAGGCGAGTATATCGCCGACTAGCGATGAGAAACAAGAGATTGGTTGTTGACGCGGGGTTAGCAGCTTGCTACCATTCAGGTTAGCCGGTTGCCAGCAGTGGAATATAACACAGGCTTCAACCGGTGTAAAGGGCTGGGGACAGGTAGGCTTTCAAAGACCATCCAGCGAGCCTGGGAGGGTGCGAGCCAGGCGGCAACCTGAAAGCTGAGGATCACCCCAGGCGTTTTGGGAAGAAAGAGCCTGCGGGCTTTAGTAGACCCCAACGGGTGCGCCCGAAACAGCGTTCTTGAGTGCCTGAAATGGCCGAGCGCAAAAAGCTTTAGGCCCCTCACCTCAAAGCTTCTAGCCACTGGCTCATTTCAGGAAGTGCGGTGGTAACGCGGGAAACCTCGAGCCGAGCTTCTCGTCCGCACCTGAGGAACCTAGGGTCACGGGTCGGGCGTTTTTATTTTTTGCCCACCCCCTGGCTGCCTCAGAAAGGAACCGATTATGGTGGAGGAAAAAAAGCCATTTCAAGAGGTAACCGAGACCAATTTTCCCAAGCTGGAAGAGGCTGTGTTGGCTTTTTGGCGAGAAAACCAAATTTTTGCCAAATCGGATCGCAAAGCTGCACCCAGGGGGGAGTTTGTCTTCTACGAAGGCCCCCCAACCGCTAACGGCAAGCCGGCCATGCACCACGTACTGGCCCGCAGCTTTAAGGACATCTTTCCGCGCTACAAAACCATGCAGGGCTACCACGTCACCCGCAAGGGAGGCTGGGATACCCACGGCCTGCCGGTAGAGATTGCCGTGGAGAAAAAACTGGGTGTGCTGGGGCGCAAAACCCTGAACAGCCAAGAAATTGCCGAGTTCACCAAACAGTGCCGCGAGTGGGTTTTTGCCAACATCGAGGACTGGAACTACTTTACCGAGCGCATGGGCATGTGGGTAGACCTCGAGAACGCCTATGTGACCTACCACAACAGCTACATCGAGTCGGTCTGGAATCTTTTGAAGCGCATGTGGGACAAGGGCATGCTGGTACAGGACTACAAGGTGGTACCACTTTCGCCCCGCATCTCCACCACCCTCTCGCAGAACGAAATCGCCGATGGGTATAGGGAAGTGGATGACCCCAGCGTGTATGTGCGTTTTCCTTTGAAGCTTGAGACCACCCCTCAGGCCGTGCGGGAAAAGCTCCAGGCCCAGGGGGTGCGGCTGGAGGATCTGGAGGGCCTGGCCATTCTGGTCTGGACGACCACCCCCTGGACGCTGCCCTCCAACACCATGGCCGCAGTGAACCCCCAGATGGACTACGCCGTGGTTAAGTCGCCTTCGGTGGGCCATCTGATTTTTGCCAGTGAGGCCTTAGAGCGGCTGGAAGAGCTGCATAAGGAGGAGCTCGAGGTGGTCGCACACCTCAAGGGCTCTGATATGGAGTGGTGGGAGTACACCCCTCCCTTCCCCGAGGTATGCGTGGAGCTGGGGGTGGTGCAGCAGCAAGGGGAAAAGCGCCCCGATGGCAAACCGGTGATGCACTTTGTGGCCCTGGCCGACTTTGTCAGTGCTGAGGACGGCTCGGGTGTGGCCCACGAGGCTCCGGTCTACGGTGCAGAAGACCTCGAGCTGGCCCGCCAGTACAGTACCCCGCTGCTCTTTGGCACCAACGAATACGGCCTCATGCAGGTAACCGACGAGCGCGGCAAGTTCTTCAAGGATGCCGATAAGGGCCTCATTCGCATCATGAAAGAGCGGGGGGTCATGTACCACGCGGGACAGGTTCGCCACCGCTACCCCTTCCACGACCGCACCGGCGACCCCATCTTGTACTTTGCCAAGCCCAGCTGGTACATCAAAACCTCCAATTTTCGCCAGGCCCTGTACGAAAACAACGAAAAAATCAACTGGATTCCCGAACACATCAAGTACGGGCGCTTCGGCAACTGGCTCAAAGATAACGTCGACTGGGCCATCAGCCGGGAGCGGTACTGGGGTACCCCGTTGCCTTTTTGGGTCGCGGAGGACGGCTCAGAGTACATCTGCGTGGGCAGCGTACAGGAGCTTTCCGAGCTGGTGGGCCGTGACTTAAGCGACCTCGACCTGCACCGGCCCTACGTGGACGAAATTACCTTTGTTAAAAACGGTAAAACCTTCCGCCGGGTACCGGAGGTGCTCGACGTCTGGTTCGACTCAGGGGCCATGCCTTATGCCCAATGGCACCTGATGGTAGACCAGGAAGGCAAGCCGTTGCCGGGTTTCGAGAAAAACTTTGAGCTGTGGCGCAAGCACTTCCCTGCCGATTACATCTGTGAGGCCATCGACCAGACCCGCGGCTGGTTCTATTCGCTGCACGCCATCTCTACCTTGCTGTACAACCAGCCCTGCTTCAAAAACGTGATCTGCTTAGGGCACCTGGTTGACGAAAAAGGCCACAAGATGTCCAAAAGCAAGGGCAACGTGGTCGAGCCACTGCCCATGTTCGATAAGTACGGAGCCGATGCGGTGCGCTGGTATTTGTTCACCGGCTCCGAGCCGGGCGAGCAGAAGCGCTTCTCGGAGCGGCTGGTACAGGAGGCTCAGCGGGGCTTTTTGGGCACCTTGTGGAATGTGTATGGCTTTTTCGTGCTGTACGCCAACCTGGACAAGCCCAACCTGAACCAGCGGCCCCCCGTACAGGATCGCCCGGAAATGGATCGGTGGCTGGTAGCCCGCAAGCAGCAGCTCATCGAGCAGGTTACCTCTGCCCTGGAGGCCTACGACGCCCGGGGTGCCGGGAAGGCCCTCGAGCAGTTCGTGGAGGAGCTATCCAACTGGTATGTGCGGCGCAACCGTCGGCGCTTCTGGAAAAACGAGAACCCCACCGACCGCGAATCGGCCTATGCCACCCTCTGGGAAGCCCTGGTAGCGGTCATCCAGCTTGCCGCACCGTTTACCCCCTTCATTGCCGAGGCCCTGTGGCAAAATCTGGTGCGCTCCGTCCAACCCGAGGCTGCCGAGTCGGTGCACCTCTCGGACTGGCCGCAGGCCGACCCCAGCCTGGTTGATCAGGCCCTTCTTACCCAGATGGGGGCTGTGGTCAAGGTGGTCGGTCTGGCCCGCAGCGCCAGGGCCATCAGCAGTGTCAAAACCCGCATTCCCCTACCCAGGGTGCTGGTAACAGCCCCCAGCGAGGCCGAGCTGGCCGGTTTACGCCACTTCGCCGATGAAATTGCCGATGAGCTTAACGTAAAGCAGGTCGAGGTACTGGGCCTGGGCGAAGAGCTGCTCACCTACCGGGTTCTGCCCAACCTGCCGGTGCTGGGCAAGAAGTACGGTAAGCGGGTTCCTGCCATCCGGGCGGCCCTGGCTGAGCTGGACAGCCAGATGGTGGCCCAAACCCTCAAGGCCGGGCGGGAACTTAGCCTGGAAATTGACGGCGAACGCATCGTGCTGGAACCCCAGGAGGTGCTGCTCGAGGCCCTTTCGCCCGAAGGTTTTGCAGCCCAGGAAGATGGGGGTTACATGGCCGCGCTCGAGGTTCGGCTCGAGGAGGAGCTTTTGCTCGAGGGGCTTAGCCGTGACCTGATTCGGCTGGTGCAGCAAGCCCGTAAAGAGATGGGCCTGAATGTCTCAGATCGCATTCGCCTGACCTACATGGCCGATGGAAAGTATGCCCTTTCGCTAACAAAGTTTGGCAGAAGGCTCCAGGAAGAAACCCTGGCCCTCTCGCTGGAGCAGGGCGAGCCTGTAGGCTTCATTACCGAACTTTCCGATGAAGAAGGCTTTGTCAAGTTTGGCCTGAGCAAAGCCTAGACAGGCCCTCATCCCAGCACAACGTTTTGTGTTGTGCTGGGCTTTGCCCTGAGTGGGCCTACCTGACCGGCTTAAAAAAGTCGGCCTCGGTAAAAATGGGGTTGATTTCTACTTCCATTAGTTCGCCCCGTGCGGCCAGCACCCCGCCCACGTAGTTCTCCCACTTTTGCGGCAGGCGCACCCCCTGCACGGTCTGGTAGTTGGAAAAAAAGGTGATGCTCTCCCCCACCCCGGGAATGGTGAGGCGCTCGCCCAGCAGCAGACCATCGGCGTTAAACAAATAGGTGCTGACCCAGCCCTGGGTGCTCACGGTGAGCAGGCGGCCGGTCTGGTTGCGCAGGCTGCCCCGCGTCACACTGGCCCGCTCCCGATTGCTGCTGCCGTACTTCAAACCCAGCCAGCCGGTGTAGAGGCTCGAGCGCAAGATCTCCCGCTGGTCTGAGGGAAGGGGCCGCAGGGAGGTCTCTTTGCTCCAGAAAAAGCTCTCCTGAGGGCTGTACTGCTGCAACGCCAGGGGAATGGGGCTGGGGCTATTCACGCTTTGGGGGTCGTAGAGCTCGAGCCGGACGCGGCTGTTGGTAAAATCCACCAGCAGCAAAGTCACAATGCGGCTCTCCTCCTTGCCGTCGGGCGTGTAATAGATATTGGTGGTTACTTCGCGGTAGGTTTTCAAGTTAGCCAGGGTTGAACCACCCAGCACACTGCGACCACGCTCGAGGAGCTGCGCCGCCTCGGGCGAGACCTGAGCCCAGGCCAAACCAAAACACACGGCCATCCAAACAGAAGCAACAACGCGCATAATCATTCTGTGAAAAACCTTAGCATGGGCAGGTTTCACTTCCATGAGTATAAGTGCTTTATTTCACGATACACATGTTCGTGAAAAATATATTCGCTCGAGGTTGGCCCAGTAGAGTAAAGTTCCCTTCGTGGACTTCCAGCGTTTACTCAACGAACATAACCTCGATGTGCTTTTTGTTTCTAACCCCCACAACGTCCGGTATCTCTCAGGGTTCAAAGAGGGCAAGGATGCCCAAATCGTTATCACCAAAAACGGCCCAACCCTGATCACCGACGGCCGCTACATTGTAGAAGCCGCCCAACAGCCTTTTCCCCACCGCATCCTGCCCCGGCGCGGCGAGCTGAACAGGTTGCTCGCAGATTTTTTCCAGGGCCGGGTGGGCATCGAAGCGGAGCACTTGAGCGTTGCTGCCCTGGAAGGATTCAAGCGGGATTTTCCCGACCTCGAGTTCGTTTCCACCAGGGGCATTATTGAAACCCTGCGCCGCAGGAAAAGTCCTGAGGAAATCGCCCTCATCCGGCAGGCGGCCCATCTGGCCGACCAGGGTTTTGCGCATATTTTGCCCTTCATAAAGCCGGGGGTACAGGAGATTGAGGTGGCCCTGGAGCTGGAGTTTTTCCTGCGTAAAAACGGCTCAGAGGGACTGGCTTTTAGCACCACAGTGGCTTCGGGGGAGCGCAGCGCTATGCCCCACGGAGGCGCAAGCAACCGCAAAATTCGGTCGGGGGAGCTGGTCACGCTGGATTTTGGCTGCGTGGTGGGCGGCTACTGCTCCGACATGACCCGTACGGTGGCGGTGGGCAGGGTTTCAGATGAGCTGCGCGCCATCTACCAGGCCGTGCTGGAAGCCCAGGAACTGGCGCTACAGGCCGTGGGGCCGGGTAAGAAAGGCCAGGAGCTTGACGCCCTGGCCCGAAACCACCTGACAGAGCTTGGCTATGGGGCGCACTTTACCCACGGGCTGGGGCATGGGGTGGGCCTGTTTATCCACGAAGCACCCAGCCTGAGCCAGACCTCGGAAGATACCCTCGAGGCCCACAACGTCGTGACCATCGAGCCGGGGGTCTACATACCCAACCTGGGGGGTTGCCGCATCGAAGACCTGGTACTGGTAACCGAACAGGGGCATGAGGTGCTGTCCCAAAGCCCCAAACACCTGATTGAGCTATGAAGCGATGGTTTGCCCTAATGCTGTTTTTTGGTCTGGCCTGGGGCCAGGGCTATGTGGTGCAACCCGGCGATACCCTGGAGCGCATCGCGCGGCTTTTTCAGGTTAGCGTTCCCAACCTGATGCTGCTCAACGGTCTGATTGAGGACCCCTTGCCTGTGGGGCTGGAGATAGCAATTCCACCTTCGGAATGGGATCCCATGAATCTGGAGGTGCTGCCCCTGCCCGAAGCCATCGAGGAGCCTCCGGCGTGGGTGTTTATCCGTCCGCCGCAAGCCCCATTGGAGCCGCAAAAACCCGCGCAGGTTTATCAGCAGGGTCTGGCCTCCTGGTATGGGCCTCGCTTTCATGGGCGTCGCACCGCCAACGGCGAACGTTTCAACAAGTTTCATATGACTGCCGCCCACCGCACCCTACCCTTCAACACCTGGGTGCGGGTGACCAACCTAAAAAACGGTAAGAGCGTGGTGGTTCGTATCAACGACCGTGGCCCCTACGTTCGGGGCCGTATTATTGACCTGTCGTATGCGGCTGCGCGGCTGCTCGGAATGCACGCCCACGGGGTGGTGCAGGTAAAAGTGGAGATACTCGATTGAAATACGGTTTTCACATGTCCATCGCCGGCAAGCTGGGGATCGCCGGAGCCGCTGAAGAAGCAGGGTTGCTCGGGCTGGGCGCCATCCAGATTTTTGCCAAAAGCCCACGTAGCTGGAAAACCCGCGGCTTGAAGGCGGGCGAAGTGGAGGGTTTCCGGGCTCGAAAGGAGAATCTGGGCGGCCTACCAGCGGTTATCCACGCGTCTTATCTGGTGAACCTGGCTGCCGAAGGCGAGTTGGGGGAAAAGAGTGTGTTCAGCCTGGCCGACGACCTGGCCAAAGCCCAGGTACTGGGCATCGAGTATGTGGTGGTGCATCCGGGCTCGGGGCCTGCCGAAAAAGCCAGGGCAGCAGCCCTCAAGGCCCTCGAGCTGGCGGGCATAAGCAAAGCCGGGCCTCGCCTGCTCTTGGAAAACACCGCTGGGGGCGGAGAAAAGCTGGGCGCCAGGCTCTGCACCCTGGCCGAGATGATTGAGGGTACCCGGCTGGGGGTTTGCTTCGATACCTGCCATGCTTTTGCTGCAGGATACCGGCTCGAGGAGGCCCTGGAGGAGCTCGAGCAGTCCGTTGGCCTGGAACGGGTTCCGGTTATTCACCTCAACGACTCGGTGGGCGAACGGGGTTCGCAAATTGACCACCACGCCAACCTGTTGGAAGGTCAGATTGGCCCAGAACTCCAGCGCTTTACCCTGGACCCCAGGCTTCGCGGTAAGGTCTTCATTATGGAAACCCCTCGAGGCACCCAGCAAGATGCCCACAACCTGCGGGTTTTGCGTGAATGGTTGGCCTCAGCCCAGTAGCAAGCCTCGACCACTCCGCATGGGTTGCGGCAGGTTCCCAGGGACAGCAGGGTCACAACCAGTCTTCTCGATTCGCCTGGCTTGGAACTCTGTTGATCAATCCGGCGAAGCGCTTCGCACACCCTGCTGGATGGGTTCTAAGTTGCGCCAGGGTAGCCTGGCAAAACCCGCGGAATGAGTCTATGCGTACCTGGCGCAATTCCTAAAGCGAACTTTCGGTACGGCATCTTGCATTTCGCTTATGGAGACACTTAATCCTCTGGCCTGCTGTGAACCCCCGCTACTGGAGAAAGCGCTCAAACCAGTCCCGCACACCAGGCCACGCTTCGTCGCCGCCATGGGGCAGAAAGGCCACCTCGCCGGGCTCCTTGCGGAACCAGGTGTACTGGCGTTTGGCGTAGGCCCGTGTGGCCCGAATGATGGCTTGCCGTGCCTGCTCGAGCGTCATCTGGCCCCGCAAATGCGCGGCCACCTCTTTGTAGCCAATGCTCTGCAAAGCCGTGGGCATCTGCGGATACGCCCGCAGCAGCTGCTCAACCTCCTGCACCAGACCCTGTTCAAACATGCGTTCCACGCGGAGGGCAAGGCGGGGCTCGAGCCACCCCCAGGAAGGCCACAAGACCAGCTTCCGATAGCGAAACCGGGGCGTACGCTTGGGAAACCTGGCCGGGGGCAGGCCAGTACGGCGCAGCACCTCGAGGGCCCGCACAATGCGGCGGGGGTTGCGCTGCACCCGCAGGGCATCCTCGGGGCTGGCGGCCCGAAGTTCTTCCAACAGCGGTTCAACTCCGCCAACCTCCAGCGCCTGCCAGAGCTCGGCCTGAAGCGCCATATCGGGCTCGGGGAGCTGGTAGAGCCCCTCCGAAAGCGCACGGATGTAGTAGCCGGTTCCACCCACAACCAGCGGTGTGTGGCCTTGCTCGAGGGCCTCCTGAATGGCTTCCTCGGCCAGGCCAAGATAATCCGACACGCTGAAGCTCTGGCTGGGCCAAACCACATCTATAAGGTAGTGCTTAACCTGGTGCCGCTCGGCCTGGCTGGGCTTGGCAGTCCCAATGTCCATCCCCCGGTACACCATACTGGCATCGGCAGAAACCACCACCACCGGGAACAGCCGCCCCAGGCGCAAGGCCAGCTCGGTCTTGCCCGTTGCAGTGGGGCCGGTTAATAGCGGGATGATGGGCGCGTATTGCGAATCTGCGTTATCCATGGCACGGGCCCTCTGCTGCAATCATGATATTCTCGAGACCATGACCATTGAACACTTCGATGCGATTGAACGCTTGCAAACCATCCGGCAACAACTCGACGAACTCTCGAGGCGGTTTGCTTCCCAGGAAGCCCTGGGCGAATGGGTACCGGCCATGGATGTGATAGACGAAGGCACGCAGTTTCGCATTTTAGTTGACGTGCCGGGTGTAAAAAACGAAGACCTGGAACTTCAAGAAGAGGGTCAGACCATCATCCTGGCCGGGGTGCGGCATCCGCAGCAGGGTGGGTTTTACCGTCAAGAACGCCCCGCCGGACCATTTCGCCGCTCCCTGACCCTGCCCGAACCCATCGTCGCAGGCAGCGCGCAGGCCTCTCTGAAGGGCGGGGTGCTCGAGCTGGTGCTACAAAAAGCCCGCAAAACAGCGCGCAAAGGCAAAAAGTAAATCAGCTCACCCGCTACCACCTGCGGAAAGCCCATCCTGAAAGGGATCGTCCCCCAGGTGCATGGGCGCAGCCCATCCTGAAAGGGATCGTCCCCCAGGTGCATCTACAGTATCTCCTGCACCTCTTTGGTCACAACGGTGTGGCACTTGCGGCAGCGCGGCTCGTAGGCCTCGCTGGCCCCTACCAGAATTACTGGGTCATCGTAGCGGGCCGGTTTGCCGTTCACGAAGCGCTGGGTGCGGGTTGCCGGAGCTCCGCATGCCGGGCAAACCGCGTAGAGTTTTTCTACATACTCGGCCCGTGAAAGCAGCTGGGGCATGATGCCAAACGGCTCACCACGAAAGTCCATGTCCAGGCCGGCGCAAATTACCCGCACGCCCTTATCGGCGAGCTCGAGCACCAGTTTAATCAGGCCTTCATCAAAAAACTGCGCCTCGTCCACGGCCACCACATCGGGCAGGGGGTCGTATAGGTGGGCCCTCAGCTCGGCAGCGTCGCGCACGGGAATGGCCTCGGCCCGTCTACCATCGTGGCTGTAGACATCGCTGGCATGATAGCGGTCGTCAAGGCGCGGCTTGAATACCAGCACCCGCTGCCGGGCAATGAGGGCCCGCTTGATGCGCCGAATAAGCTCGTCCGACTTCCCGGAAAACATGGGCCCAACCACAACTTCAATCCAACCCTGGTGGTGCGGAAGATGGGGCAAACTCATAACCGCTGCCTAGCATATCCTACTCACAGCAGGGTCGGAACAGCTCGAAATTGTTGTGGTTGCTTGCAATACCGTGGGCTCGAGCCAAAAAAACAGGTGAGCTGCCGCTCACCTGCTCGAGCATGCCGCCGGCTATTACTTTTTGGCCTTCTTGCCGTAGGTACCACCGAACTTCTTCTGGAATTTCTCGACCCGGCCTTCGGTGTCCACAAAGCGCTGCTGACCGGTCCAGAACGGGTGGTTTCCGCTCCATACTTCGACGTGAATCTCGGGCTTGGTGCTGTAGGTCCGCATGACCACCTCGCCGTTGCAGATAATCTTGCAGGGAACCAGCTTGGGGTGAATTTTCTCTTTCATGTTCTCTCCTGGGCACGGATTTTGCCGTGCTGTCAACTTGCTAAATATAGCAGGTCTAGGCGGGAAGGGCAAGCTGGGATAAAATCGCGCACACAATGATGCGAGGGGTTCGTGGTGCCATTACAGTCGAGGAGGATAGCCGGGAAGCCATTCTGAGCGCTACCCGCGAGCTGCTGCAAAAGATGCTCGAGGCCAACCAGATCACCGATTTTGACACCATTGGGGCCATGTTCTTCACCCTGACCGACGACCTGCGGGCTGCCTTCCCGGCAGAAGCCGCGCGGCAACTGGGGATGCAGATGGTTCCCCTGATCAACTCCCGCGAGATTCCGGTTCCAGGCGCTTTGCCCAGGGTCATCCGGGTGATGATGCTATGGAACACCGACCTTCCCCAAAAACAGGTTAAACACGTATATCTACGTGAAGCCGTGCGCCTGCGCCCGGATCTGGAGAGCGCGCAGTAGTTCCCCTGAGCGCAACACGCCAGCAGCCTTTTATCGCACCTTTGCGCCTGGCGGCAGGTCTTGTTCGGGCGTAACCACCACAATTCTGCCCTGATCATCTTCGCCAGCCAGAATCATGCCCCGCGACTCAACCCCACGCAAAACGGCTGGCTTGAGGTTGGCCACCAGCACCAGCTTTTTACCCACCAGGCTCTCGGGCGTGTAGTGCTGGGCAATGCCCGAGACCACCTGCCGGGTGTGGTCGCCCACATTAAGCGTCAACACCAGCAGTTTGTCGGCTTTGGGGTGCTTCTCTGCCTTGACCACCTCAGCTACTCTAAAGTCGACTTTGGCAAAGTCGTCAATGCCGATGAGGCCGTTGGTCGTCTGAGGCTCGGCAGAAGGCCTGGCTTTGGGCTTCGCCCCATCGGTTTTTGCTTCGGCAACCTCGAGCTTGGGGAATAAAATGGGGGCCTCTTCAGGAATGCGTGTGCCTGCGGGCGAAAGTCCCCAGACTTCGGTCTGGGCCATGGTGTAGTCCCCAAGCCCCAGGGCCGCCCGCAGTTCTTTGGCTTTGGTCGGGAGGGCAGGTTCTAAGAGGACGCTGGCAATTCGCAATCCTTCAACCGCAGTGTAGAGCGCATCTTCAAGCTCTTTTTTCCGGCCTTCATCGCGGGCCAGTTCCCAGGGCCTGGCATCGTTGACAAACTTATTGAGGCTGCGTACGTACTGTAGCACTTCCTCCAAAGCCAGGTGAATACGCAGGGCCTCTACCTCTTTACGCACTTTGTTGGCCAGGGCCACCCCAGCTTTGGCAATATCAGACTCTGGCGACGAAGCAGCCGGAATAACACCCCCACAGTACTTCAGCAGCATGGTACGCACCCTCGAGAGCAGGTTGCCCAGGTCGTTGGCCAGGTCGGCGTTGAGGCGCTGCACCACCACCTCTTCCCCAAAGGGGCTATCCGAACCCAGGGTGGTGTCGCGCAGCAGGGCGTAGTGCACTGCGTCCACGCCAAACTTGTCCAGCAGGGCCAGGGGGTCGATGGCGTTACCCAGACTCTTACCCATCTTGCGGCCATCCATGGCCAGGATGTGCCCGTGCACCACCAGACGCTTATAGATGGGCAGTCCAGCGCTCTTGAGCATGGTGGGCCAGAAGATGGCGTGGGGTTTGAGGATATCCTTGCCGATTACGTGCCAGGCATAAGGCCAGTACTTCTCAAATAGCCCCCGGCTGGTCAGCGAGGACACGTAAGCCAAAAGCGCATCGAACCAGACGTACGTTACATGATTTTCGTCCCAGGGGATGGGAATGCCCCAGGGCACGCGGTCTTTGGGGCGGGAGATGGAAAGGTCGCCTATGGGTTCCTTGAGCATCTCCAGAACCTCGTTGCGGTACGCCTGGGGCTGGATGAGGTCGGGATGCTCGGCCAGGTACTCAACCAGCCAGGGGCGGTATTTCTCCATGCGGAAGAAGTAGTTGGCCTCTTTGCGCAGGATGGGCGGCTCCGAATCGCCCGGCAAAATGCCATTAACCAGCTCTTTCTCGGTCACAAAGCGCTCTGCGCCCACCGAATAAAGCCCCTCGTATTCGGCATAGTAAATATCGCCCGCCTCGTAAACCTTGCGCAGAATCTCCTGCACGTAGCGCTTGTGACGCTCGGAGGTCGTCCGAATATAGTCGTCGTAGCTGATGAGCAGGCGCTGGTAGGTCGGCTGGAATAGCTGCTCGGAGACATAGTCTACAAAAGCCTGGGGCTCCTGGCCTGCATTTTTGGCCGCTCGAGCGATTTTCTCTCCGTGTTCGTCTGTGCCAGTAACAAAATTGGTGTCGTAGCCATCCAGGCGGTGAAAACGGGCCAGAAAGTCGCAGATGATTTTCTCGTACACGTGACCGATATGGGGGGCCGCGTTGGCGTAGTCAATGGCGGCGGTTTCGTAGAAAACTTTGCTCACGGGTAACTCCTTAAACTTGCTTGTTTAAAGCTGGTTTATGGCAAAAAAAGGGGGCGCAACGCGCCCCGCCGATAGCTTCTTGCCGCTACCGTCGGGGCATTCGCATCATTCGGGTAAAGCTCCCAACCACAACCCGCATTTTATACCAGACCCAGCCTGTTCGTCATCGAGCACGAAAAGGCCGCGCCCGCGCCGAACAAGCGCCTCTGTTTGAGCAGGGTCTGGCACTTAAGGCTAGTTGGGGCGTGTTCCCAGGTACTCCAGCCCCTCGGGGCCTGCCACAATGGCCAGTGTAGCCAGGCCCACAAATAGACCGCTTTCTACCACACCTGGGATGCGTTTTAGCGCGACCTCGAGCTGCTCGGGGTTGGCAATTGGGCCAAAGTTGACATCCACAATCAGATTGCCCCCATCACTATAGAAAAATTCATCGCCATCCATACGCAAGGTGGGCTGCCCCATTCGCCCCAGCGCATGCAAGGTGGCACGATAACCAAAGCGCACAATCTCCACCGGAACCACCCCACGCCCTAGCTGGCTCACTTTCTTGGTGTGGTCGGCAATCACAATAAACTGTCGGGCGCTGGCCTCCACAATTTTTTCGCGCAGCAGGGCTCCCCCCAAGCCTTTAACCAGGGAAAGGTCGGGGGCAATCTCGTCGGCGCCGTCTATGGCCAGGTCAACCCCCTGGGGCCCTAACTCTGCCAGAGGAATCCCCAGGTCATGCGCCAGCATGGCGGTAGCCTCCGAGGTGGGCACAGCCACCACATCCGAAAGCTCGCCCTCGCGCAAACGGCGGCCCAGCTCCAGCACCGCATATCTGGCGGTAGAGCCCGTGCCAAGGCCCACCACCATACCCGACTGCACATATTTGACGGCCTCGAGGGCCGCTTGTTGTTTGAAGTTATCCAGGTTGTTCATAAATAGTGGCGCCCCAGACCAGGGCTCCTTCTAGCTTACCGAATTTGCGCCAGCGCTGGGCAGGGCTTTATAGCGTCTGCTGCCGTAACTCGATTAGCGCTTCCGCCACCTCGTGTGCGTGCTCGTCGGGCTTAACCTTCTCCCACACCCTGGCCACCCTGCCCTGGGGGTCAATCAGATAGGTGTGGCGAAAGACCCCCTCGTATTCCCTGCCGTACATGGTCTTGGTGCCCCAGGCCCCGTAAGCGCGAATCATGTCCTTATCGGGGTTGGACAGGAGGGGGAAATTGAGGCCATACTTGCTGTGAAACCTCCCGTGGCTGTTCACGTCGTCGGCCGACACCCCCAGCACCACCGCTCCGAGTTCTTCCAGGCGGCCTTTTTCATCACGAAAATTACAGGCCTCCTTGGTGCAGCCAGGCGTATCATCTTTGGGGTAAAAATAAAGCACCACCCATTTACCCCGGTAGTCCTCGAGGGTGTGCGGCTTGCCTTCCTGATCCGGTAGGGTGAAGTTTGGAGCAATATCGCCTATTTTCAGCATAGCAGCCGGATGATAACCCACAGCCCTACGGGCCAATGTTGCCTATATTGCAAGCCCCGGGCCAGCACCATGCAAGTTGCGCCAGGGCAGATTGGCAAAACCAGCGGAATGATACCAGATTCGGTTAGGTCGTCACCGTTCGGTGACGACCTAACCCAACCAACGGGATACGCTGTTTTCGCCGAGCGCAGCGAGGGGTGTGCTCTAGTCAAAAAGATGGCCTCTTGGGATTTTTGTTTGAAGACTATCTTTTTGAATCCGGTATGAGTCAATGCATACCTGGCGCAATTCCTAAAGCGAACTTTCGATACGGCATCTTGTATTTCGCTTATGGAGACACTCAGGCCAAATAAGCCTGCTGTGCTTCTAGCCAGCTTTATAGCCAAACTTACGCAGGATGTCCTTGCGCCACTGAATGTCTTCTTCAGCCTCCACCCCCAGGGGCTTGTGTCCATCCAGAACACCCAAAATTCCGCGCTGGTCATCTTGTTCGGCCACAATCACCGAGAGCGGGTTGGCCGTTGCAGCAAAAATCCGAACCACCTCCGGGCAGGCCTTGACGGCATGTAGCACATTGATAGGGAAATAGCCCTCACCCAGCACAATCAGAAAGGAGTGGCCCGCCCCAATGGCCTGGGCGTTCCTGACCGCAAGCTCCACCAGTTCGCTGGCAGTTCCACTCTTGCGGACGAGCCGCTTGCCCGAAGCCTCGCAAAAGGCCAGGCCAAACTTAATACCCGGCACTGCCGTAACCAGGGCTTCATGCAGGTCTTCAACCGTCTTGATGAAGTGGCTCATGCCCAGGATAACGTTCAGGTTTTCCGGTTTTTCCACCTTGACAATTTGAAGCTCCATACCCTATTTAGGCACACTAAACCTCACCAGGTCAACTGTTGCCCCATCGGGGGTGGCGTAGCGCACAATGCCCACCCCCGGCACGAAGTAAATCTCCATCACCTGGCTACCACCAGCGCTGGTCACGGTAGAGGTGCGAATCACATAGGCGTTGAAGCGCCCTGCCGGTACGTTTACTCCCTCAATGCGCAAAACCTTCCCAATCAAGGCCACGCTCTGCCCCCCAAAGCTGCTGCGGCCTCCCCATTCCTGACCAAGCGCCAGCGGCGGGGCGGGGTATAGCTGCAAGGGCGGGGTGTAGCGCTGCACTGCTTGCCCGATAATCAAGCCCTCCAGAAACACACCACTTTCGGTATAACGGAGCAGGTCGGCGCTCACGGGCTGCCTGGCCAGCCGCCGCTCGAATACCAGCAGGCCGTTTTGCTCGCGGGTAAACACCTGCTCCATGCCAGAGGAGTAAGTCCAGGAGTAACCGATGCCATTGGGGTAGTAGGCCGTAGGCGCTGCCAGCACCACAGCCAGCAGCAACCCAAGGGTCAGGTAACGCTTCATCGGTTTTATGCTACGTCCTTTTTAGGGATTGTGTGGTGCATTAATGCGCCGAGCATCCGTGGGGAAGCTCGAGGGCCCTCATCTTGATTCAGTTTGCTGGGAGCGGCGTTTACATCTGTTGGCTTTGACCTGCACTTTACGGTGAGCTTCGGGTGGGGTTAATTTCACTCGTCTTTCCCCAGCTCGTGCCCTCTCAGGGTGGCGGCTTCTACAGCCTCAATCAGGGCCGCACGGACGCTGCGGGCCTCGAGGGCCGCCAGACCGTATATGGTGGTTCCACCGGGGCTGCTAACTTCATCCTTGAGCACCGCAGGGTGTTTTCTTCGCAGGAGTTCGCCGGTCGCAATCAGCACATCGGCTGCAAGTTGCAGCGCCTGGGCCCGTGGAATGCCCTGCTTGACCCCCCCATCGGCCAGGGCTTCCGCTACCAGCGCCACATAGGCCGGGGCCGAGGCCGACATCCCAGTAAAGGCGTCGAACAGCCGCTCCGGCAAATCGTAGACATCGCCAACGGTTGCAAACAAAGCCCGCGTGAACTCTAAGTCGCCAGCCTCCTCGGCCTCGCGGGGGCCGGTAATGGCGGTGGAGCTTTTGCCAATGGTGGCCGCCAGGTTGGGCATGCAGCGTACCACCCGCCGGGTACCCAAACGGCGGGACAGTACCGCCGTGGAAACCCCGGCCATAATGGAGATGTACCCCACGTTGGGGTGGGCCACCTGGGGGGCCAGGGCCGCCAGGTCTTTGGGTTGCACACTAAGCAGAATTCGCTCACAGCGGCGCAAGTCCTCCAGGCGCAAGGGGTTGACCCCGGTCTCGTGGGCCACCTCCTGGATGCGTGCGGGGGTATCGAGGATGCCAATATCGCTGGGCTCGAGCATCTCGGCCCGCAACAAGCCCTCCAAAATGCTCTTGCCCATCTTGCCCACACCCACAATGGCCAATTTCATGGCCCCAAGTTTAGCAGCAAGCCGACACACGGGACAGGGGGAAGCCGTGCTGAGCCCGCGGCATATTGCTATACTCCTGTGGTGCTGGTACTTGCGCTGGACACCGCCACCCCCTATCTGGTGCTGGGTTTACCCCATGCCGAGCGTGCCATCCGCCTGGAGCGCCGCCATGCCGAGGTGCTGTGGCAGGAGCTCGAGGTTTTCTTGAAGCAGGCTGGGGTCGGGCTCAAGGAACTTGGCGGCATTGCGGTAGGGCGGGGGCCGGGTTCGTATACCGGGCTGCGGGTGGGCATTGCCGCCGGGCTGGGGCTGGCTCGAGGCCTGGGCATTCCGGTAACAGGCATCGACACACTGGAAGCCGTAGCACTGCGCTACCAGGGGCCGGTTACGGTAGTCCACCGCACCCGCAACGAGCTTTGCTACACTGCCAGTTACCGCATCGAGGGGAAACAGCTCGAAGTCTTGCAGCCTCCCAAACGTGCCCGGTTGGGCGAGCTGCAGCCTGGCGGATTGCTGGTGGTGGACCAACCCCCTTCCGGCCTGGCCCTGGCCAGGCTGGGCCAGGCCGCCCTGCAGGGCGGGCGTGTTCAAGTTGAACCTTTATACCTATGAACCTCGAGGACTACCACACCCTGCGCAAAACTCCAGTAAAAGGCGGCTTCCTGTATACCAAAGCCGGTGCACGGGGCACGCAAGACCCTGCCTACGAGCTGCTGGCAGGCCACCTAGAGCCCCACGGCCAGACCGCCCTCGACCTCAACCCGGGCATCGGGCTGGTTGCCCATGCCCTGCGTCAGCAGGGACTCACAGTACAGGCCATCGAGACCTCGAGGGCTTCCCTGCGCTGCCTGGAAGCCAGTTTTGGGGCTTCCGTGCGGGTGACGCGCGGCCTGCCCTGGGAAACCGAGCCCGACTCAGCAGACCTGGTGGCCCTGGTTCTTCCTGCCAATTGGGGCACCCGCTATGTGGAACTATCCTTACTGGGTGCAGCTCGAGCCCTGCGTACAGGAGGGCGATTGTGGATTGCTGGTAGCAAAGATAAGGGCTTCGAGCACTACTTCAAGCTGGCCCAGGAATGGCTGGGCTATGGTGTCCTCGTTCGCCGCCAGGGCGCTTTTCGCCTGGCCGTGCTGGAAAAAGAAAAACCCGCCCCAGACCTGCCACCAGTCTGGCAGTCTTTTGAGTGGGAATTCTCAGGCCAAACCTGGCATTTTTACTACCTGCCAGGCGTTTTTTCGGGTGGACACATTGACCCCGGTAGCGCCATGCTGCTGCGTGAGCTACCCCATGATCTCGGCCACGTGCTGGATATCGGCGGGGGTTATGGCGCCCTCAGCCGCCCCCTGGTAGACCGGGCCCAGAGCCTGACCCTCCTCGAGGACGATTGGGCCAGCCTGCTGTGCGCCCAAAGGAATCTGGGCGAACAGGCTACCGTGCTGCACTCCGATGTGGACAGTGCATTGACACCTGGCCAGACTTTCGCTACTATTGTCTCGAACCCCCCGTTTCACGTGGGGGGCCTTGTCGTGCTAGAAACCGCCATCGCATTTATCGAAGCCGCCTACGCCCGCCTGGAGAGGGGCGGGAAATTTTATCTCGTGGCAAACCGCTTTCTCCCCTACGAACCCCTTCTCGAAGCACGCTTTGCCACCGTGCGCACCGTGGCCGTGAACAGCCACAAAGTTCTGATGGCCCATAAGTTGGGCTAAACCCATCCGTAGTACCGGCATTGCCGGGGGCTTAGGGCCCTTCACTGGGAGGTGAGCAGCTTGAGCAAAAGCAAAAATGCCGCAAGCACCAAGACCCCTTTGGAACCGAGCGCGTCCCCTGCGTCCAAGGAGAAAAGTGCTTCCAGGGCTATCCGGGCCCAGAAGGCAGCTAAAACCGAAGACAAAACCGTTGCACCCTCGAAAGGCAAAGCCGCTACCAGCAATAGTCAAAGCCAGTTGCCATCCAGAGCCCCTGCACAGAGCAAGCCTGCTCCCCCAACCAAGCCCTCGAAAACGCAAGCCCAGTCTGCCCCAAAGTCCGATAAAGCCGGCGGTTCATCGGCCAAAACCCCTCCAGCAAAGGCAACTACCTCACCTGCTACCAAATCTATGTCTAAAAAGTCGTCGCAGCCCAACAACAAACCAACCGCAGCCTCCAATCAGCCCGAAACCAGGGAAAAGGCCGCCAAGGCCAAAAAAAGCATGGGAAAAACCGAGTCGGCCCAGCCCGAGGCCAAGCAAGCAAGCGAGCCGAAGCGCAAAGAGCCTGCTAAGAAGCCAGCAGATTCAAAACCCAAAGCCCAGAGCGCAGTGAGTTCAAAGGCCCAGTCCAAAGGTGCTGCGGTTCTGGAGCACGACGAGGTTCAGATGGATGAGGAGCTGGCCATTGGCGCCGATGAACTCGAGGCCCCCGATCTTGCAATTGCCGAGGTAGAAGACCTGGAAGTCGAACCCGACCTGGACAATCTGGTTGCGCCAATCCCCAAAGTGGGGGCTCTGGCAGCAGTTGCTCTTGCCGACGACGAGATCGCTGAGGAAATCCTCGAGGCGAACCTCGAGGACATCGAGATTCTCGAGCCAGACTTTGAACTGGGCACCCTGCCCATCGAAGAGGCCGAAGAGGAAATCGAGGAAGACCTCCCCCTCCCCCGCATCTCGACTTCCGATCCCGTTCGGCAGTACCTGCACGAGATTGGCCAGGTGCCCTTGCTGACGCTGGAAGAAGAGATTGATCTGGCCCGCCGGGTCGAGGAGGGGGTAGCTGCTGCACAGCGCCTGGCCGAGGAAACCGGTTTGGACGCCGAGCTGATTCGGCATGTGCTGCGTAGCCAGGTGCAGGGCAGTAGCCGCGTCACCAACATTCCCGGCACCGAGTTGCGCATCGACCCCGAGGCCATAGCGGCGGTGGATGCCCGCTTGCGGGCCCTGCCCCGCGAGGTCAAGCGCTATTTGCACATTGCACGGGACGGGGAAATTTGCCGCCAGCACCTCATCGAGGCCAACCTGCGGCTGGTGGTGAGCATTGCCAAGAAGTACACCGGCCGGGGCCTTAGCTTTCTCGATTTGATTCAGGAAGGCAACCAGGGCCTGATCCGGGCGGTGGAGAAGTTCGAATTCAAGCGCCGTTTCAAGTTTTCCACCTATGCCACCTGGTGGATTCGGCAGGCCATCAACCGGGCCATCGCCGACCAGGCCCGCACCATCCGCATTCCGGTGCACATGGTCGAGACCATCAACAAGCTGACCCGCACCGCCCGCCAGATGCAGCAGGAACTGGGTCGCGAACCGGCCTACGAGGAGATTGCCGAAGCCATGGGGCCGGGCTGGGACGCCAAAAAGGTAGAGGAAACCTTCAAGATTGCCCAGGAGCCGGTAAGCCTGGAAACCCCCATCGGCGACGAAAAGGACAGCTTCTATGGCGACTTCATCCCCGACGAGCATATGGCCTCGCCGGTGGACTCCGCCGCCCAGAGCATGCTCTCGGAGGAGCTGGAAAAAGCCCTGGGCAAGCTTTCTGAACGCGAGGCCATGGTCTTGAAGCTGCGCAAAGGCCTGATTGACGGACGCGAGCACACCCTGGAAGAAGTGGGCGCCTACTTCGGCGTGACCCGTGAGCGCATCCGCCAGATTGAAAACAAAGCCCTGCGCAAGCTCAAATACCACGAGTCGCGCACCCGCAAGCTGCGGGATTTCCTGGACTAAAGTCGGAGCTTATTAGCCACGGGACATCCTGAAGCTTGGTCGCAGCGGCCCAAAAAAGACAATTCCTAAACTTTTTCAGCCCTAACCGAGCTCGTCGAAGCCAACAAAAAGCTTTGCGTGAGGCTGTCAACATCAATTTCGTCAATGAACAAACACAATGGCTTGCTAGTTTTGGGCCGCCTCAAAAACCTGTGGGAGGGCCGGGGCTGCCCCAAATGCGAGACCGTGCAGGCCGTCGTGGCCTTTGGCCTGGCGGCCTGGGCGGGGTGGACACTGTGGGAAAACGCGCAAATCTGATACTCTATGGCACATGAAACGTGGGAAAAAGCGCCTTCAAAAGTGGCCCGACGATTTTCCGGTTATTGAACCCGTATCGGGAAAACCCCCTCTTCCAGCGCCCATCAAGCTCAAACCTGGCAAAAAAACCTCAATTGATTATGTCCGAGAACAACGGAGATAGGCTTACTGTCTTTTGATACAGGGGCTCTAATCCAACTGCATACACAAGAACGCTTCCACACATTGTCAAGGCAGGTGTACGTTCAAGCAAAGCAAATTGGGATCTGCAACCTGGCAATACCGGAGCTTGCTGGAGCAACCGGGCGCAATGGTGAAAAGCAGACGCATCTCACCAAAACAAAGATGCCAAATACAAAACTTTAGCTGAGCAAACTTGCTGCTTGAATCTGAAGGACGATGTGAGTGTGTTGTTTGGCAGCTCTCACATTCTTGTTTTAGTCTACGAACTCGAGGTGACGAGTGAAACACTATCTGCTCGCCGGAATCACAGCGTTGGGTTTATTGAGTGGGTGCTCGAGCGCCCCTCAGGTTAAGCTTCAGGCCTCTATCGGAACCTATAAGGCCTCCTCTACCGGGCGGTCGTATGTGCTGGTTCTCAGGCCCCAGCAGCAGCCAACGAGCATCACCGTAAATGTAAACGGTCCAGGCGGTTACAGCGAGAGCATCGCCCTGCAAAGTGCCTCAGCCCGCACCCCCTCGGGGGTGTGGTGGGAGATAGGGTGGGATGCCAGCAAAGCCCTGACCAGCGGAACCTACACGATTTCTGCAGTTATTGACGGCCAGACCGAGCAGGTCTCGGTGAGCGTAGACGCCAGCAGCACTTTAGTACAGCCCACCGTAACCATCGGCCCCAACCCCACCACCAAGTCGGTGACGGCCTCCTGGAGCGCGGTTCCGGGGGCCGGCGGATTTTTGGTGCGGCTGGTCAATCGCACCACCAACGCCGTGGTCGCCAGTGCCAGGGTGACCTCGCTCAGCACCACCTTCAGCAGCCTGAGCCTGAACCCCAGCGACCAGTACGCCGTGCAGGTTTATGCTGCCAGCAGCAACATTACTATGGACCCCCCCATCGTGCCAGGACAGTTCAATATGGCCCTGGGCGAGAGCGCTGACTTCACAGTGAGCCCGGCCCCCTAGCGCACCTACTGCATGCTCTGAACCTGGCACCTAGCACACAACCCCCAACAGGCCTTATCGGTATGCTTAAAGCATGCCAGACCTGGCCGCGCAGGTTCAGACCTATCTGCAGATCTACGACCCCTTGGGCCTGGGGGAGCTGGCACCCCTCGAGCAGTTGTATGGGCCGGTGGTGGCCGAAGTGGTGCAACAGCTCGCCCTTGTGCACACCGCCGAGGAGGCTGCCGTCGCTGTCCACCGCGTCCTGTACCTGGCCTATGGCAGCCAGGCCGGGCACGTGCGCAACTATGCCGAGTTGGGCCGGGACTTGTTCAATCTGGTACAGCAGAGCGCATAACCCCCTGCTTTGTGCACAAAGCTCTAGACCCCCTATCCCCCATCCGATAGCCTGATACCTATGACTGCTGAAGAACGCCTGGCGCAGTTGCCCCCCAAACTTCACAGCGTCGTGCAGATGCTGGGAAGTGCCCCAAAGGTCATCAAGACCGAGATGCTGCTGGAGTTTGCTAAAAAGATGCCCCCCTTGCCGGAGGGGATGCAGGGCAAGCTCGAGCAGGTTCACGAGTGCACCACGCCCTTTTTCGTGCACGCCGAGCTCGAGGACAACCAGGTGCACCTGTTTTTCGACGCTCCCAAAGAGGCCCCCACCGTGCGGGCCTTTGCCGGGCTGCTGGCCGAAGGGCTGGAAGGCGAAAGCCCCGAGGCCGTGCTGGGCGTACCGGAGGACTTCTACACCCTGGCTAAGCTCGAAGAAATCATTACCCCCCTGCGGCTCAGGGGTTTGCAGGCCGTGCTGGCCCGCATCAAACGTCAGGTGCGCGAAGCACAGAGTTAAAAAGCTAGGGCTTGTAGCCTGGGCTGCTGGTTTTTCGCCTTCTGCGAGGAGGGCGGGGCCTGTTTGCTGGGCTCGGCTTACTCGGAATAGGCGAGCCCCATCCGGCCCACTGCTTCACGTAGCCACTCCGGCCAAAGCTCCGACGGCCCACACGCACCACCTGGATGTCCTCGAGCTCAAAGGCTATCCGCAACACCGCGCGCAGGAGCCTCGGGCTGGGCTGGTCTTCCAGCACCAGCACGCCCCCCGTAAGCTGGCCCGAGCATTCTTGCTGGCCGCTCCAGAAACGCCAGAACCCCAGCTCTTCGTCGGCGAACACCTCCAGGCCCTCCTGTCGCACACGGTGGCGGTACGGATGTGGCCGAAAATAGTCGCGGGCATACTGCCGGTAGAGGGCCTCTTCCAGCGCCAGCAGGTCGGCACGCAGCCGCAAGCGGGCGCGGTCGGTCAGGGCGGATTCGTAGAGGCGCTCTATCAGGGCCATGCGCGCTTGCTCGAGGTCCTGTTCCTCCTCGGGCGGTTCTTCTTCCGGGGCGGTTTCGCCGTAGGGGTTCAGCCGAACGGCAGGCTTGCCCAGCATGGCCGCTTCGGCCTCGGCGTAGGTGGGGTACTCCACCAGCACCCCGTCCTCCAGGCCCCAGAAGCGTGTGGCCACCTTTTTGACCAGTTCCCGGTCGTGCGACACAAAAAGCAAGGTGCCGGGGTAGTCGGCCAGAGCGCGCTCGAGGGCCTCCAGGAGCTCGAGTTCGATATGGTTGGTGGGCTCGTCCATCACCAGCAAACCGGCCCGCAAGGCCCCCAACAGGGCCAGGCCCGCCCTGGCCCGCTCGCCCCCGGAAAAACTTCGGGGTATGTCGTGCCAGTGGGGCGGCCTGAAACCCATGCGGCCTAGCAGGGCCGCTGCACGGGCCTCGCCAAAGCGCGCCGCGAATTGGGCGAAGAGGGGTAGGTCGGGCTTTAGGCCGTGGTAGTGCTGGTCGAGGTAGGCGGTGCTCACCCCATAGCCCAGGCTCCGCTCGCCCGCATCGGGCAGTTCGCTGGACAAAAGCAGGCGCAGCAGGGTGGTCTTGCCCGCCCCATTGGCCCCCACCAGGGCAATCCGGTCGCCCCGGAAGATGCGCAGGGTGGCCTGGCGGATGACCTCCCGCACCCCCTCTCCCCTGCTCCCCTGCGCTTCAGTGCTCGGATACCGCTTCACCAATCCCCTGGCCTCGAGCACCAGCTTGGGCGTTCCCTCGGCGGCCATTTCCAGGCTCCAGCGGCGCTCGGGGGGTGGTGGGTCGGGTACTTGAATGCGTTCGGCTCGGGCTTGCAGCAGCGCCTTTTCGCTCCTGCGACGGTCCGCGCCCGGTCGCCTCTGGTCGGGCAGGGCTTGCAGCAATCGCTCACGCTCTTTCTCTGCTTGGTAGCGGGCTTTTTCCAGGGTTCGCCGGATGCGCTCACGCTCCTGCAGGTAAGCCGCATAGCCGCCCGCAACCCGGAACAATCGGCCCGCCTCCAGGTGATAGACCGTGGTGGCAACGCGGCCCACCAGCGCCCGGTCGTGGGAGATCAGGCCCACCGCGCCAGGGTAGGCCAGCAGCAGCTCTTCCAGGCTCAGGCGCATCTTCAGGTCGAGGTGGGTGGTGGGCTCATCCAGCAGCAAAACTTCTGCGCCGGATAGAAAGGCCATCGCCAGGCCCAGGCGCACCGCCTCGCCGCCAGAGAGCATCTGGGCAGGCTGGTCCCACCGTCCGCTAAGGCCAAACTCAGCCAGGGCACGGGCCACCCGGCCTTTCCAAAACGACAGCTCCCGGATACGGCTCCAGGCTTCGCCCGCGTATTCGGGTGGCGTGTGCTGGAGTTCCAGTTCGGCCTGGTGCAAAGGGGTCATGGCATAGGCCAGGTTCCAGACCGTTCCTTGGGCCGGGCGAAAGTCCTGGGGCAGGTAGAACAGGCGCACCTCGGGTGCGTGTACCAGTTGGCCTTCGTCGAGGGGCTGCCGCCCGCAGAGTATTTGAAACAGGGTGCTTTTCCCCGCCCCGTTGGGCCCTACCAGCACCGCCCGCTCTTGCGCGTGTAGCCAGAACTCGGCCTGAGTGAACAAGACCCGCTGGCCATAGGCCTTCTCGGCCCGGCTCAGGCGCAGCAACACTCGAGGTCGCGACACAACCCTTCAAGCCTAGCGCGGGCTGGGCCAAAGGTCAAAGCCGCTTTCGGGTGGCGTTTCTTAGAACCCAGAATTGGCGTAACCTCAACATAAAACCAGGGGGGCCTGGCGTAAATAATGGCAAGGTTCACCCTACAACAACACCAGGCAGTGTAAGGTAGGGGGACCATGTTAGAAGTGCACCTGCGCCCTCTGGTCATGAGCGACCTGCCCCGCGTGCTCGAGTGGAGCCGAGATGAAGCCTTTTGCCTGGCCAACGGCTGGCCGGTGGGTCTCCCCGCCGAACAGCTGCAGGACTGGTTCGTGCGGCTGCTCAACAACCCCCCGGTAGACCTTATTCGCAGGGGCATTGTGGTCACCAGCCCACAACACCCCGAAGGCCACCTGGTGGGGTTTGTGGATCTGCGCGAACTGAACCCCTTGGAAAAACGGGCCCGTCTGCGCATTGCCATCGGCGACGAAACCCACCGGGGGCAGGGGGTGGGGTATGCTGCTGGCTTACTAATGCTCGAGCACGGCTTTAGCGAGCTGGGCCTGGAGCGCATCACCGCCGAGGTGCACAGCTCCAACAGCCGGATGCTGGGTTTGCTGGAAAAATTGGGCTTCAAGCGGGAAGGGGTTTTGCGCCAGCACGAGACCCGGCAGGGCATTAAAGAGGATGTGCACCTGTTTGGCCTGCTGCGGAGGGAGTTCCAGCCGCCACGCGACGAAACCTGGCTGATTTCCTTTAACTCATCCTAGAGCGCTCTTCACAAATATTGAGCTGCTCACAACTCGATTGCTGTGTCCTGCACAGCACAGTGGCCTCCCGGATGGGAGGCCGCGTCTGTGAAGGGTGCGATAGGTAGTAGCGTGTGCGAGCAGGGGTTCCAGCAGGCTCTACTCACGACTGGCCCTCGAGCAGTCCCGCCTCTAGCTCTTCCAGCAAGGCGTAGAGCTGCTCGAGTTTGCGTTTACCCAGGATGCGCTCGATCTCCTTGTAGACCTCCACCACCTCGGGCTTAATCTGCTCCAACAGGGTCTGCGATGCCTCGGTAAGGCGCACCAGCGTGCTGCGGCCATCGGCCTGGTTGGCATCCCGCCGAACCAGACCCCGGCTTTCCATACGCTTCAAAATGCCGGTCATGCTGGGCAGCAGAATCCGGCACTGCTCGGCCAGGAGGGACACCTCGAGCCCATCGCGCCCATCCAGCGCCCGCAGGATGCGCCACTGTTGCTCGGTCAGGCCGTGTCGGCTGAGCACCGTGCGAAAGCGCTGCACCACCGCCTCGCGGGTACGCAACAGGGCCATTGGCAGCGAGTGTGTGAGGTCGCGCAGCAGTCGGGTGGAAGGGTGTTGGGGGAAGGTGGTGGCCATAGCTTTCTGAAGGGACAATTGTACTAGGGCTTGCAAACTATGCTATAGTTTTACTTAACATATTAACTATCTGAGTCGGGCAATAAGCAACCTGGGCTACATATCCATAGAGGAGTGCAATGGTCGAGTTCAAAGGCAGCATCGTACCCCTGGTAACACCGTTCAAAAACGGTGCCATTGACGAAGCCGCCCTCGAGCGGCTCATCGAGCGGCAGATTGAGGCAGGCTCCCACGCCCTGAGCGTGGGCGGCACCACCGGCGAGCCCGGCACCTTGAGCGTAGAGGAGCGCAAGTACCTGATTGAGCTGGCGCTGCGCTTCATCCAGGGGCGTGTACCCCTCCTGGCTGGCACCGGAACCCTGCGCCTCGACGAGACCCTGGACATCACCACTGCGGCCTACAAGATGGGCGCCCAGGGGGCTTTGGTCATCACGCCCTACTACATCAAGCCCAACCAGGAGGGGCTCTACCGCTTTTTTGGTCAGGTGGCCCAGGCCGTGCCAGAGATGCCCATTGTGCTCTATAACATTCCGGGCCGGGCCGGCATCGAGATCAAAATCGAGACGGTGGCCCGCCTGCGGCGGGATTTCAAAAACGTGGTGGGCCTCAAGCACTCCTCCAAAGACGTGGAGTACGTTTCGGAGCTTTTGCGCCGGGTGGGGCGGGACTTTAGCGTGTACTGCGGCCTCGAGGCCCTCACCTTCCCGATGATGTGCGTGGGGGCGGTGGGAACCATCGCCGCTACGGCCAACTGGCTGCCCAAAGAGACCGCCCAGATGTGCCAGCTCACCCTGGAGGGCCGCTACAAGGAGGCCCTCGAGCTCCACTACTACGGCCTCGAGGCCAACGACGCGGTCTTCTGGGATACCAACCCCATCCCCCTCAAAACTGTGCTGTCCTGGATGGGCCTGTGTCAGAAGGAGTGGCGCGAACCCCTGGGCCCCACCACCCCCGAGGTTGAGGCCCGGTTGCGCCGCATGGCCGAGTCATATGGCCTGATTCCTGCCAAAGAAGAACACCCGCCCGTGCTTCCCGACCCCTCTGGAAAGCAGTATGTCTAGCACACTATGAAACTCGCCCGTTTTCTCTCCAAAGGCCGCCTTCTGCAAGGGCACTTGCAGGACGGCATGCTGGTAGACCATGCCGGTGAAGCCCACCACCCCGAGGCCGTGCAGTGGCTACTGCCGGTAGAGCCCGGAAAAGTGATTGCGTTGGCGCTCAACTTTGCTGAGCACGCCGACGAATTTGGCCTGAAGCGCCCCAGCGAACCGGCTTTGTTCTGGAAGCCCAACACCAGCCTGCTGCCCCATAAAGGCACGGTGATATACCCCCAGGGGGCCCGGTTCATGCACTTCGAGTGCGAGCTGGCCGTAATTATGGGGCGCCATGCCCGCCGGGTTAAGGCCAAAGACGCCCTGGCTTACGTGGGCGGTTACACCATCGCCAACGACCTGGTGGTGCGGGACTACGTCACCAACACCTTCCGCCCGCCCATCCGGGGCAAGGGCTGGGACACCTTTGGCCCGCTGGGGCCTTACTACGTTACCGCCGACGAGGTTCCCGACCCCCACAACCTGAAGATGCGGGCTTACGTCAACAATGAGCTGCGCCAGGAGGCCAGCACCCAGGGCATGATTTTCTCAATTCCAGAGGTTATCGAGTTTATCAGCCGCTTCATGACCCTGGAGCCGGGCGACATCCTCCTAACCGGAACCCCCAAGGGCATCTCCCAGGTACACCCGGGCGACGTGATGCGCATGGAGATTGAGGGGCTGGGCGCGCTGGAAAACCCCATCGAGTGGGAAACCGAGGAAGCCGAGCCCATCATTTCGCAGGAAGGGGACAGGTCTATCGTGCTATGAAGGTATCGGATAACACCCAGTCCATCAGCCCCGAGTTTATCGCTCGGGTGCGGCACAAAATCGCCACCCACAGCGTAACCCACTTCATAGGCGGGGCCTTTGTGCCGGGGGTGCGGGGCGAGCTGTTCGAAAGCCTCGACCCCTCCAACAACCAGGTGCTGGCCAGGGCCTACAAGGGCCATGCCGAGGACGTGGACAAGGCTGCTAAGGCTGCCAAAGCCGCTTTCGCCAGGTGGAGGCTGAACGCCAAAACCCGCAAGAAGTACCTCTTGAAGATTGCCGAGGTGCTGGAAAAGCACGGCGACGAGCTGGCCGTGATGGAGTGTCTGGACGCCGGGCAGGCCCTGCGCATTGTGCGGGCCCAGGTGGCCCGGGCCGCCGAGAACTTTAGCTTCTATGCCGAGTACGCCGAGCGCTCCATGGACGGGCGCAGCTACCCGGTGGACAGCGAGTGGCTCAACTACAGCGTGCGGGTTCCGGTAGGGGTTTGCGGCATCATCACCCCCTGGAACGCCCCCATGATGCTCTCCACCTGGCGCATTGCCCCAGCCCTGGCCTTTGGCAACACGGTGGTCTTGAAGCCCGCCGAGTGGTCGCCCCTCTCGGCCTGGAAGCTGGCAGAAATTGTGCAGGAGGCCGACCTGCCTCCAGGGGTCTTCAATGTGGTGCAGGGCTTCGGCGAGGAGGCCGGCGATGCGGTGGTGCGGCACCCCGAGATCCCCCTGATTGCCTTTACCGGCGAAACCACCACCGGCAGCCTCATTACGCGCAACAGCGCGGAGCACCTCAAGCGGCTCTCCCTCGAGCTCGGGGGCAAGTCCCCCGCCATCATCTTCGAGGACGCCGACCTCGAGCGGGCCCTGGATGCCACGGTTTTCCAGATCTACAGCTTCAACGGCGAGCGCTGCACCGCCAACTCCCGCGCGCTGGTGCAGGAAAACATCTTCGAGGAGTTTGTGCGCCGGGTGGCCGAGCGGGCCGCCAGGGTCAGGGTGGGCCACCCCCTCGACCCTGAGACCGAGGTGGGGCCCCTCATTCACCCCGAGCACCTGGAGCGCGTGCTGGGCTATGTGGAGATTGGCAAGCAGGAGTCCCAGCATATCTTCGGCGGCGAGCGGGTGGGCACGGAAGGCAACTTCGTTCGGCCTGGCCTGTTTGTAGCGGAAAACCACCACCGCATCGCCCAGGAAGAGATTTTTGGCCCCATTTTGACCGTCATCCCCTTCAAGGACGAAGCCGACGCGCTGCAAAAAGCCAACGACTCCAAATACGGCCTGGCCTCCTACGTCTGGACCCGGGACGTGGCACGGGCCCACCGCATGGCCTTGCACCTGGAAGCGGGCATGACCTGGATCAACTCGCACAACGTGCGGCATCTGCCCACCCCCTTCGGCGGGGTCAAGATGAGCGGCACCCACCGCGAGGGCGGCGAGCACAGCCTGGAGTTCTACACCGAGCTGAAGCATATCGCTGTGCCCCTCAGCGAACATCCGATTCCTAAGTTCGGGAAGTGAGACTATGGGCGTGTTTTTACCCCCCACCCTGCCCTCCCCCACAAGGGGGGAGGACTTCACGCCACAGTGGGGTAGCTTGCGTGGTTGGTCGAGCAATGCTGGGGGTTTCCTACCGCTCGTTGAGTGCTTGGCGGATGGTCTCGAGCACCCCCTCCATATTGTTTCTAACCTCCCAGTTCCAAAAACGAAGCGTTTTGAAGCCGCGCTGCTCGAAGTAGGCGTCTCGAGCTCTGTCCTGCTCGCTGCCCGCGTGTTGACTGCCGTCCAATTCGATAATCAACTTCTTTGCAAAGCACACAAAGTCGGGAATAAAGGGCCGCATCGGCTCCTGACGACGAAACGCCACGCCAAGCTGGTTGCGGGCCAGACGCTTCCACAGCATGCGCTCTTCGGGAGTCATTCGCTTGCGCAGGGCTTTAGCCAACTCACCAAATTCCTTATCCGTCATAATCAAATCAATCATCACCAAACCAAGCAAATCTGGCAATTCGCCGTACCTAACCACACCGCCCTCCCCCCTCAGCGGGGAAGGGTTGGGGTGGGGGGCAGTTTCGGAGGAGATCATGGCTAGAACCGGCAAGGAATACCTACAGGCCCTGAAGGAAAACCCGCCCAACCTTTGGTACAAGGGCCAGAAGGTCGAAGACCCCACCACCCATCCGGTCTTTAGGGGCATTGCCCAGGCGCTGGCGCAGATGTACGACATGCAGCACGACCCGCGCTACCGCGATACCCTGACCTATGAGCAGAATGGTCAGCGCTACGCCATGAGCCTGCTGCCGGCCAAAAGCAAAGAAGACCTGGCCCGGCGCAGCGCGGCCTACAAGCTCTGGGCCGACGCTCACCTGGGCATGATGGGCCGCAGCCCGGACTATCTCAACGCCGTGTTGATGGCCTTCCAAGAGAGCGCCGAGTTTTTTGGCCCCTATGCCGACAACGTGCGGCGCTACGTGCAGCACGTGCGCGAAAAGGACCTCGCCACCACCCACTGCCTCACCAACCCCCAGGTCAACCGGGCCAAGAGCAACCTCGAGCAGCCCGACCCCTACATTCCCCTGGGGGTGGTGAGCGAGAACGAAAAAGGCATCGTGGTGCGGGGGGCCCGGATGCTTTCTACCCTACCCACCGCCGACGAACTGCTGGTCTTCCCCTCCACCCTGCTCAAGGAAGGGCCGGGGGCCGACAAGTACGCCATCGCCTTTGCCATTCCCACCAACACCCCCGGCCTCTTATTTATTAACCCAAGTTGCTACCTACAAAACGCTGGCCAGACGCTTGAAGTTGTGGGCAAAGA
>NZ_JBEVAL010000006.1:0-71786 GCF_051297115.1 Meiothermus cerbereus | reverse complement strand
TGTCTCCTCAAGCTGATGGAGCACAACCCCGCTTGGCGCCTCCTGTTGGCGCAGTTTGGGGAAATGTGGCTGGTGGCTTTTCCGAATTGGGGTAAAGCTATCCCATTCCTCACCCATGCGCACTAAGCTAGGGGAATTGGGATGACTGAGTTTCTGAAGTTCATCGGCATAGCCAACCCGAGCGGCTCGGGCTGGCTCATCGTGGTATTTACGTTTGTGGTGGCCTGGATAGTAACCTGGCGGTTCATGCCCAGGGTACGACAGTTTGCCCTTAAGGTTGGCTGGGCAGACCAGCCCAACGCCCGCCGCCTGAACAAGGAGCCCTTGCCCAACGCTGGCGGTTTGGCTATTTTTGCCGGGGTGGTGGCCGCCTTGATTGTAGCTACCGTGCTTCGCCCCATCCTGATCCAGGAAGTGCAGGTACAGGTTCTGGCCATCTTACTGGGGGGGGCCATTCTGGTGTTGGTCGGCTTTGTTGACGATCAGTTTGGCCTGCCACCCTCATTTCGGCTTCTGGTACAGCTGCTTGCAGCCTTGTTGCTAGTAGCGGTAGACATCCGTTTCCATGCCGCTTTTGGCACTCCACTGGACCCTTTTTGGGGCATGGTTCTGACCATAGTATGGGTCATTGGCGTTACCAACGCAGTCAATCTGATGGACGGCATAGACGGGCTGGCTGGCGGCATCGCCTTTATTACTGCCATGAGCCTGCTGGCTGTCTCGGCCCAGAATCCGCACTGGGCCGCCGCCACCCTGGTGCTGGCCGCACTTGGGGGGGCTGCACTCGGGTTCTTGCGGCATAACTTCTACCCTTCCCGGATCATCATGGGCGATGCTGGAGCCTACTTTTTTGGCTATGTTTTGGCCGCAACAGCCCTGCTGGGCAGCCTGAAAGTTACCACGGTATTTTCGCTTGTTCCCATAGCACTTTTTCTGCTGCTGCCCATTCTGGATACCACCCAGGTTTTCATCCGTCGTCTTCTTAGAAAGCAAAACCCCCTGTCTACACCCGGTAAAGACCACATCCATCACCGGCTTTTAGCCCGTGGTTTCTCTCAACGCCGCACCACCGTCATACTTTGGATAGCGACCCTGGTGTTTAACCTGGTGGCCATGTGGGTCCAAGGGGTGAACCCCCTGGTCATAGGGGTTACCGCCATTGGGATTGCATCCCTGCTCGGGTTTACTGTATGGCGCAGGCTTCGGGCAGTCTGGAAGGAAGCCGCGCAAGTCCAGATCAACCCCAGCCAGATACCCCCGGTGTAAGTGTCTCCATAAGCGAAATGCAAGATGCCGTACCAAAAATTCGCTTTAGGAATTGCGCCAGGTATGCATTGACTCATTCCGCTGGTTTTGCCAATCTGCCCTGGCGCAACTTAAACCCTCTCCCAACTTGATTGCTTTGTCCTGCACAGCACTGTGTGATAAGAAATCTTTTTTTGCTGGGGCCCCACCCAAAGTGTTGGCAGAGGGGTCTTTGTGCAGCGGCAAAAAACAGCGAAGACCGCGAAACATCCCTCCCATCCATAATGCCCCCAGGGTGGGGCAGGTTGCCTTTGGAAAAGGAAAAATCCCCCTTTGCAGGAGGATCCGTTCTCACGATTACACCTTATGCCTTGGCCAGCGCGTTTCTGGCCCGGTCGGCCATCTGGTAGAGCTTTTCCCTGGTAACAGGGAATTTGCCTTCCAGAACCAGCCCTTTTCCGTCGTCCCAGTGGGCATGGTAGTGGATATGCCCCCCCGGAACCCGGAATGCCACGTGCTTGAGCTTGGCGTGGCGGGGCGAGGCCGCAGCAAAAAAGAACGGCTCTCCCCGTTCGTCCGAGAGCGAGACTGCCATCAGGGTAGTGGGCAGTTCGTAGGGGCGCTCCATGCGATAGATGAAGTCGGGGAAATCGGATTCCTTGGTGAACTGCACGCCTTTCTCGGTGGCGTACTCCTTCATCCATTCGACAACCTGCACCCAGGCCTGGTAAAGCATCTCGTCATGGTGGTGGTCGTGAGCAGCGCTCATGGCTTTTAGTTTATCGGTTTGGGGCAATAAAGTCTAAAGACTGCCAAAAGCTCCCAAAACGTGTTGTATGGAGGCCGACTTTTTGGCCGCCAGGTACTTACCAGCCAGCCAGGGTTGGCACCAGGTCACACTGGGTGCATGGAGGTGTACTAGGATAAAGTTCAGATGCGGCTGGAAGACCTACCCCCGCTGCCCGAAACGCCTGGGGTCTACCTGTGGAAAACCGGCGAGACCATCGTTTACGTGGGCAAGGCCAAAAACCTCAAAGCCCGCGTAACCAGTTATTTTCATAGCGAAGGCAAGAGCCTGCGCATCTACCAGGAAGCCACCCACCTCGACTTCATCGTGGTGCGCGACGAGGTCGAGGCGCTTTTGCTCGAGGCCAACCTGATCAAGCACCACCGCCCCCACTACAACGTCCTGATGAAGGACGACAAGCACTACCCCTTCCTGAAGCTCACCCACGAGGAGTGGCCCATGCTGATGGTGGTGCGGCAGGTACAGGACGACGGCGCTCGCTACTGGGGGCCTTTCCCCGAGGCTTCGGCGGTGCGGCGCATCAAGCGCCTGGTGGACCGCTTTTTCCCCTTGCGCCAGAACTCCGGATTCCCCTTCAAGAAAAGGCGTTACCCCTGCCTCAATTACTCGATGGGGCGCTGTCTGGCTCCCTGTATTGATAAGGCCGACCCAGAGCAGTACCGCATGGCCGTGCAGCAAGTAGAAAATCTGCTGGATGGCAAGATGGAGGCCCTCTACGAAAGCCTGGAAAAGCAGATGCGGGCCGCGGCTCAAAACCAGGATTTTGAACGGGCTGCCGAGATCCGCGACCAGATAAGCGCTGTGCAAAGCTTTTTTGGTACTGCTCAGCAGGCCTATGACCCCGATCTGGGCGACCTGGACTTTCTGGGCTTTGCCCGTGCGGGCGACTATGCCCTCTTGCAGCACTACCAGGTGCGCGGGGGCCAGATACTGGGGCGCATTAGCCGCTTCGTGGAGGGGGTAAAGGAGGCCAGCGACGCTGAGTTGCTGGAAGCCTTCCTGCGCGACTACTACCTCGAGGCCACCCCGCTGCCCCCGCTGGTGCTCTTGCCCTTCGAGCTGGAAGCCCAGGAGGCTTTCTCGGCCTTCTTGAGCTCCAAAGGGCGCAAGGTGGAGGTGCGCATACCCCAGCGCGGCGACAAAACCCGGCTGATCGAGCTGGCCCAGCACAACGCCCAGACCGCCTTGCAAACCGAACTCAAGCTCTTGGAACGCAAAGGCGACCACCCCGGCCTCAAGGGCTTGATGGAAGTCTTGGGGCTTTCCCGTCGCCCCTACCGCATCGAGGGCTACGACATCTCGAACCTGCTGGGCGAGAGCGTGGTGGGTTCCATAACGGTCTTCGAGGGGGGCCGGCCCAAAAAAGCCGAGTACCGCCGCATCAAAATCAGGGGCCTCAAGGGCCAGCCCGACGACTTTTTCTCAATGGAGCAAACCATCCTCCGGCGCTTCACCGGCAGCCTGGCCCAGCAGATGCCCATCCCCGACCTGATTCTGATTGACGGGGGGCTGGGGCAAGTACGGGCGGCGCAGAAAGCGCTCAAGCAGGCCGGGCTGGAGATTCCGCTGGTGGGGCTGGCCAAGCGCGAGGAGACTTTGGTACTGCCCGACGGCCAGACCATCGCCCTTCCCCTCAACCATCCAGCGCTTCAGCTTCTTATTTACCAGCGCGACGAAACCCACCGCAACGGGCTCGAGTTCCACCGCAAGCTACGCAACCAAAAAGCCCTCAAAAGCATCTTCGACGACATCAAGGGCATTGGCCCGGCCCGCAAGCTGGCCCTAATGAACCACTTCTCCACCCTGGAGGAACTGAAGGCCATGAGCGTGGAGGAGCTGGCCCGGCTGCCAGGCCTCGACAAGCGCAGCGCACAGGCGGTTCTGAAGGCACTGGGCGCAGCCACCCTTTCCCAGGGGTCATCTGTTTGAGGCGGCTCGAGTCCTGACGGCTCCCTCCGCTAGGCGGACTGGCATTCCCCTTTTCGACACGGTAGGCTTACGCCTATGGAAACCGTGCGTGTGGCCCTGATGGGGGGCGGAACTGTGGGGAGTGCTTTTGCCCAGCTTTTACCTGCCCATCGGTCTCGCTTTAGGGCGCTGGACGTCGAGGTAGAGCTAACCCGGGTGCTGGTGCGCGACACCCAAAAAGTTCGCCCCGGAATTCCCGCAGGACTGCTAACCAGCAACTTCGAGGGCTTTTTAGACGACATAGACGTGCTGGTGGAAGTGGCGGGCGGCACCGCCCTGGCGGGTGAGCTGGTCTTGCAGGCCCTGGAGATGGGCCTGCCGGTGGTAACTGCCAACAAAGCCCTGCTGGCCGAGCGCTGGGACGAGCTGCGCGAATATGCCGAGGAAGGCAGCCTTTACTACGAGGCCAGCGTGATGGCCGGAACACCCATCCTGGGTGCTCTGCAAAGCCTGTGGGGCAACCAAACCCTGGAGATGCACGGCATCGTGAACGGCACCTGCAGCTACCTTATCCGGCGCATGGAGGAGGGTGCTACCTACGACCAGGCCTTCCAGGAAGCGGGGGATCTGGGCTACCTGGAAGCCGACCCCAACCTGGACGTGGGGGGGATTGACTCGGCCCACAAGATTTGTGTGCTGGGACGGCTCACGGTAGACCCTGGGCTTTCCTGGCAGAAGGTCTTGGAGCGCACCCGGGGCATCCAACACCTCACCCCTGAGCTGCTCCAGCAGGCCAGGGCCGAGGGTTACGCCATCAAGCTGGTGGCCAGCCTCTACCCCGAAAATGGCGCGTGGGTGGCGGCAGTACGTCCGGTGCGCTTGCCCGAGTCGCACCCGCTGGTGGCTATGGGCAGCGGGCGCAACGCCCTGGTCTACAAGGGCGACCCGGTGGGGCAGTTGGTCTTCGCCGGGGCCGGGGCCGGTGGGGGCGTAACGGCCAGCGCGGTGCTGGGCGATCTGTACCGGGCGCTGCTGGGCGCTCCCGGCCACCTGCCCATTCCGGCAGCGGTTCCCATACCCCAGCAGCCGCTGGAGCAGCTCGAGGAGGTCTGATGGAGGGCAGCTTCCCCGAATGCCTTGTAGAAGGCCCCCTGGTGCGAAATGAGCACGCAGAGATGGTATAAGTACCCACTATGATCCGCTACTACAGCACCCGCGACCCCCACAAGAACCTGGTGCGCTTCGAGGAGGCCCTGCTCAAAGGCCTGGCCCCGGATGGCGGCCTGTACATCCCCGAGCGCATCCCCCGCGTGGAGCCGGAAGCCTGGCTCGAGGCCCGCTCCATCGCTGAAGTGGGAATAGCGGTACTGGGCACCTGGCTCAAGGACGAGATTCCCGCCCACGACCTGGAAGCCATCCTCCGCGATGCCCTGAACTTCCCCTGCCCACTGGTGCAACTCTCAGACGACCTGTTTGTGCTCGAGCTCTTCCACGGCCCCACCCTTTCCTTCAAGGACTTTGGGGCCCGCACCATGGCCCGCCTGATGCAGTATTTCCTGCGTCAGCGGGGCGAACGCCGCATCATATTGGTAGCCACCTCCGGCGATACCGGCAGCGCCGTAGCCGATGGCTTCGCCGGGCAGGACAACATCGAGGTGGTCTTGCTCTACCCCAAAGACAAGGTGAGCGAAGTGCAGGAGCGCCAGCTCATCACAGAGCGCCCCGGCGTACGCAGTTTTGCGGTAGAGGGCACCTTCGACGACTGCCAGCGCATGGTCAAGGAAGCCTTCGTAGACCCCGAGCTGGCCCACCTGCCTTTAAGTAGCGCCAATTCCATCAACATTGGGCGCCTGCTCCCCCAGGCTTTGTACTACCTGTGGGCCGCCAGTCAGATCAACCACCTCTCCCCTACAGGGGGAGGGAACCGGGGGGTGGGGGCGAAAATCAATTTTTGCGTTCCCAGCGGCAACCTGGGCAACCTCACCGCCGGAATACTGGCAGCCCTGATGGGACAGCCCGTGCACAGGTTCATCGCCGCCCACAACGACAACCACTTTTTCCCCGACTTTTTGCAGGGCAAGGCGGAGGCCTATCAGTTCCACCCCACCATCGCTACCCTTTCCAACGCCATGGACGTGGGTTCGCCCAGCAACTTCGAGCGGCTGTACACCCTGCTGGGGCCAGAAAAACTGCGCGCGTGGGTCTGGGGCACCTCCGTTTCGAACGAGGCCACCCTGGCACGTATGAAAAAAACCCACCAGACCTACGGCTATATGGCCTGCCCGCACACGGCAGTTGGCCTGGAAGCCCAGGCCCGCTACCGCCAACAAACCGCCGACCCCACCCCCACGATCAGCCTGGCCTGCGCCCATCCGGCCAAGTTTCCCGACGTGGTCTTTAGCGCCTTGGGCCAGGAGCCCCCTTCAGAACAGGCCCTGCAGGTACTCTACAGCCGTCCAACCCGCGTGTGGACCATTGACCCGACCCTACAGGCCCTCAAGGCGTTCTTGCTTTAGCGGCCTGCGCCAGGCTCGACGCTGGGAAACCGCCAAGATTCGGATAGCCTGTACCTTAGGGCCATCTCGTTAATTGTTGCGTTACGTGTACGTTTTTATCATCAAAGCACCTGCAATTCCGCTTAACGAATCGCTGCAACCCGCAACCAAAGCAAGCGAAATCCGATAACGGTACGATTACGGCCGAGTTCGTACCCTTTTGCAATAAAGCCGCGCATGTGGCCAGGGGATTTAAATGAAAAAGCGCAAGACCTGTCGCTCGTGTGGTTCGGGAGAGCTAATGCTCTTTCTGAGCCTGGGAAGGATTCCCCTCTTTAGCATCCTGAGCAGTGATCAGCTGGCCACCCCCGAAGAACGGCGCAGCCTCGAGGTCGCTTTTTGTAAGCGCTGCGGCCTGGTTCAGCTCACTGGCGACCCAGTAGGCAGTACCCCGACACCCCCGGCATTTCCTGTAGAAGACTTGCTCGAGGGGCTTCCAGGTAGCCACCGGCTCGGCCCAGGCTCTGTGGTTCTGGCCCTGGAAGGCAGTAGCCCGGCGCAGCTGCGCGAGTTCGGGCAAGCAGGGGCCAAAGTGGTTTACCTCGAGCCCCATTCAGAGCGCGTTAAAGCGGTTTCTAGCAAGAATCTCCTCATCCGGAATGAGCGTTTTGAGCGCAGCTATGCCGCCACACTGCGCAACGAGGGGCTACAGGCCGAGGTGATACTGGTCAATCAACTACCCTCCCACCACACCGACCTCAATGGGCTGTTCGAAGGCCTGGCCACGCTTCTGAGCGATAACGGCGTGGCCGTAATGGAACTGCTTTATGTGCTGGAGCTGCTCGAGGCCCGGCAGTTCGAGCATTTTTGCCACCAGCAGTTGCACTACTTCTCGGTTCGGGCCACACACCAGCTTGCACGCCGTCATGGCCTCTGGATTCAACAGGTTGAACCTCTGGCGGAGGGCTATCTGCGCTATTTTCTGAGCAAAAGCCGCCAGGTCGAAACTTCGGTTGGCCACTATATGGAGCAAGAGCAAAAGCTGGGTCTGAACGATACTGTCTACTACCTCGAGTTTGCCTCACGCACAGCAGCAGTACGTGAAGCCCTGATGGCTTTGCTTACCGAGCTGCGCGCGCGCGGACGAAGGGTAGCGGCCTACGGAGCCAGCACCCACGGTATGGTTTTGCTCAATTATGCGGGTTTGGGGCGCGAAGTAATTGAATTTGTGGTTGACCCTGATGCTGGCAAGCAGGGGCGCTTTTTAGCTGGGGTGCATATCCCCATATACGGGGTAAAAAAGCTGCTCGAGGAGCAGCCCGACTACCTGCTTCTGCTTACCCCCCCTACCCATGAAATGAAAGCGCAGCTCGAGGCGTACCTGCAAGGGGGCGGCAAGTTTATCGTGGCCTTACCCCACCCCGACATTCTTAAACCCACCCCAAAAATACCACCCAGCTAGCGATACGGCCTGTGCGAAGCTGCCAGAGCAACACCCAAACCGCCGGACTGGCCGACGGGTTTTATGCCACTGCTCCAGCATAGCGTCCGAGAAAGCGCGGAGCGTGGCCTGTCTTTGCGGCAACATGTCTTGTAGTCTTCGCTTTTTTTGCCGCCGTACATGCAAATATAGCTATTTTGTGCTTTTTTCTTTGACATCATGCACAGCAAATTCAGCTTGTGGCCAGCCTGCAAAAGCCTCATAAAAGCGGGCCTCGAGCATCTCTTGCGCACCCAGAATGAAACGGCGGTATCGCTCCACCAGTTCCAGGGCCTCTGCCGTCAGGGAGCTGCCGCCACCCCCTTCGCCGCCTGAGAAGCGCTCGAGCAAAGCAAACCCCAGGCCCTCCTCGGCTTTTTTGAGCCGATCCCATGCCGTTCGGTAGCCAAGCCCAACTGCCCTGGCCCCCGCCTTGAGGCTGCCCTGCTCGGCAACGGCCAGCAACAGGCGCAAGGTGCCAGGGCCCAGCATATAGTCGCCCGATTCGGACTCGAGCCAGAATTTCATCCTGAGGCGCATAACATAAGGGTACATGGAGGACTCCAAATGCCCAAAGGTTTTTGTCGAGGTGCAGCATGCCGTTATCTAAGGGCGTTATGGACTCGTTTCGCTCTCAGCCGCCCCGCAAATCCCTGTAACGGTTTAAAACGCAGGTTGTTAAGCACAGCGCTATTCACGCTTCACGTTGGCGTTATGCGTGGTTACATAAAGTTGAAAAGCCACCGGGCCGTTCGATGAAAAGCCTCCAGCCCTCCCTCAACGAAATTCTCGATCGCTTTACACAGGAAGTGTTGTACGGCGAGGTGGTTGGTAGTACCAGCGATTGTGGCGTTATACGCCTGGGGGTAGACGCAGAGGCCAAAATCTCGGTCGAGGCAGGAGGGGTGCGCTTTGCGCCGCTGGATACCCCAGGCTGGGGTCGCCAGGGAATTGCCTACGGGCCTTTTGCTCACAAAGCAGGTCTGGCCTTTGGGGTCTTCATGCTCAATGGGCACAACAATTCGCAAACCCTAAGCGAAAGCCCCAGCCCCTTGCGGCAGCACAACGCCAAGCCTGCAATAAAACTCCCATTCAAGGCGCACTTTTCGCCCACTCCACTGCGAGAAAATCTGGCCGTGGGCTGGTTTGATCACCCCGCACCCTCCAATCCCCTCGAGGCCGGTCAGGCTTTTGTAATGCAAGGGCATCGCAGCGCCAACGGTAGGCTATGCGCAGCCAAGGTACAGGGTCTGCACCATTTGTTGCTGGACATTCCGAACAACCCCATCTACTTCCTCACGGTGCTGCGCGAAAAGGGGGTGGCCTTTTACGCGGGTTCGCTCGAGGGTAGCCGGCACTTACCGGCGCTGCCCAGGGTGCGACCCGTTGCCATAGACCCCTACGACCTCGGCGCTGAGGCTTTATATGCTGGGGTTCACCAGTCCATCCTGGGCGAGAATGGGCACCAGGCAGACACCCGCATCTACGGGGTACGGGTGGCGGTTATCCCCCAGTGGCAGGGGCATGGTACAGCCCTGGTTGTGGATCCACAGCCGCAGCTCGGACGCAAGGCCGCTCTGGGCGGGGTATGGCAGCTAAACGGCCCGGGTATGCTGTTGCATCCCGAAGAGCCGGGCGGGCTGTTCCATGTGCGGCTCACGGCGCCTGCCAGCCTGATCTGGCGTTACCGCGACCCTGGGCATTACCTGGCGCTTCAGCTAACCCCCCGGGAAGTCCGGCTGTGCTTGCGGTTTGGTGCAGGGCAGTATGTGCTGGCCAGCGAGCGCCACGCCGGGGCCAACCAGCAACCCCACTGGGTGCAGGTGCTCGACGATGGGCAGGCCCTCAACATCAGCCTGGATGGTCGAGCCCTTTTCTCCGAATATCCCCTGCTCGAGCCTCGCCTAGGCAGCGAAACCGGTGTTGGGTTGGTAGGCCAGGCCGCCGACCTCGAGGTGCACCCACGCGAAATAATGTTGCCAGCTACCCTGGAGCTGGGCCAGGCCTGGCAAGCTAGGGGACAACAGATAGCTTTTGCTCCCCACCTGAACGAGCCTACCGAAAGTTTGCTGGTCTCGTGGGAGCCCACTTTAGGTTCGGGGGCTCTGGTGCCTGCCGAGGGTGGCCTCGCCATCGAAGCAGCAGGAACCGAGCGCACCCTGTACACCATCCCCTGGGATCACCCCGACTTTGCCGACCTGGAAAGCGAGATTCTTCCGTACGGGCAGCAAAGCCGGGCCGGGGTCTGTTTCTGGCAGGACACCCAGCATCATCTGGTGGTGGCCCTCTCCCTCGACCACACCGAGCGTGCCGTGGTGGGCATGCTGCGCTTTGCTGGCTATGAAGACCCCTACAGCAAGGTGTGGACCCGTGTGCCCGATCGGCTCTACCACGGTGTGCCCGTGCGGCTCCGGGTGGTCTGCGACGGCGAACAGTTTCAAGCCTACCTCGACGACGAACCTGTGTTGTACCGGGCCTTTCGCGATATCTACCCAGGTGCCGACCGACTGCACATCCGCCGGGTGGGGCTGGCCCTGAGCGGCCAGGCTGAAGATGGCGGCAGTGTCTTTCGTAGCTGGATTGCACGAAAGTAGGGCAGAGACTTATGCCAAAGGGGAGCGCCAGACGCACTCCCCAGGGTTTTTCGAGTATCAACCAATGCCTTCGGCCACTTCTATACGCAGCAGCGAGCGCACGTGCTCGAAGTGGTTAACGATGGTGGCCACCGAAGAACCGGCAAACAGCAGCCCAAGGGCCAAATTGCCCCGCTCGCTCAGCACCAGCGAGCCCGAATCCCCCGGCGCCGAGATGTTGGTGGTCACAATCTGGTCAATGAACCGTGCAACTCGCCCAGCGCCAAAGTTAACGTCTATCGTAGCCCCCAGCACCGTAATGCGTCCCGTGGTCATGTTGGTGGTGCGGCCGGTTTTCTTGACCCGCTGACCCACCAGGGTCTTGGAGCGGGGCTGCCAGCCCTGCACATAGCCGTTCCAGTAAATCTCCCGGTCGAGGTCGTGGAACTGCCCCTCGGCTATGGCGGCATCCACCAGGTTGCGGTGGTTAGACCTTGGCACCGGAGGTTCAAAGGTGATGGGAACAAAGCGGCTCAGCCGGGCAATGAGGTCTGCCGGCAGGGTACCCCCATCAAAGACCCCCGGTTGCAGGATGGGGTCGCCAAGGCTGGCGTCGTTGGAGTTGGCCAAAACGTGGTTGTTGCTGAGGATGTAAAAGCGGGGCGGAATACCCAGACCATGGGCCGGAGGGCTCACGGTAGCCCCCGGCAAAAAGTCGTAGACCGCCGTGGCAATTGTGCCAGCAGTAATTCTAAAGTGGCCCACACTGTAGCCCCCCTCGGCAGGCCTGACCCTTCTGGTGAGGGTCTGCACCCCAGGCTCCCCGGCATTCCCGGCAAAAACCTCCCCAATGGCCAGCACGTCGGTCTGCATATCCCCCAGCTTGGCCGGAATCAGGTCGGCCCGGCTGAGCTGGTTGCGTTCCAGCTTCTGGCTGACCAGCACCACCAGGGCCGGCTCACCGGTCGGCTCGCCGTTCTTCCACTTGACCCCCACACCCATTCCACGCACATTGGCGCGCATGGCCTCGGGTGTCAGAAAGTCGTCCTGCGTAGCCTGTTTGGCCTTTTCGGCCTCGGCCTGGGCACTGGCCGAAAGCATGGCTTTGGCTTCATTTATAGGCATACCTACCCCCTGCGGTTGGGTAATACTCCCCTCAATTCGATGTAATGCAAAAAGAGGTGTCCTAAAACCGATGGTCTCGACACTGCACCTATCAGAAAACCCTACTTGTGGTTTTTTTGAGCCTCAACCGCACCTACCTCGCGCACCCGCACCGGTACCCCCTCGAGGTTCCTGGGCACCCGCTCGTGGGGCTGCAAAGCCTCTAGTGGCAGCTTGCGACTTACCAGCACCACCACCACCTCGCGGCCCTGCTCTTCCCCACGCCCCACCCCCACCACATTGGGTAGGGCCATCAGGCTAGGGGTGTGCTGTTCGATCAGCGCTTGCAGGGTTTTCTGGGACATACCCCCTCCGTTTCTCCCAGTGTACTTCTGCGCACAAAGCACCGGGGCGCAATTCGGTGGAGCTGGCTCACACCGTGGGCCGATGATAAACGGCAAGGCGTTACACAAGCGTTACGAAAGGCTTTCTGGTCTTAATATTCGGCAAGTTTGGGTTTTTAGGGCCTGTGCAGTCAACTTTACTTCCTGCTCAACCCACATAAACCAGGGCGCCGTGCAAGCAGAATCAGCAGCCGCCAGCCTCTGGCCTGGCAGCGTGCAATCGCTTCTATCGCGCTCTTCACAGACGTGGCCTCCCATCCGGGAGGCCACTGTGCTGTGCAGGACAAAGCAATCAAGTTGTGGGTAGTTCAATATTTGTGAAGAGCGCTCTAGAGAATCGAGGCGATGCGTTCCAGGGCCTGGCGGATATTGGCCTCGCTGGTGGCATAGCTGAAGCGCACGTGGTGGGGCGCGGCAAAATCGGTTCCGGGCACCACGGCTACCCGGGCCTCGTTGAGCAGTTTGAGGGCAGCCTGGTTCTCGTCGGGGTCAATTTTGGAGACGTCGGAAAGCACGTAAAAAGCCCCGTTGACCCTGGGGGTAGGCAGCCCCAGCGCGTTCAAGCCGTCCACAATAATGCTGCGCCGCGCCCGGTAGGCTTCGCGGGCCATGGAAATAAACTTTTGCGCTTCCTCCACATTATTAAGGGCTTCCACCATGGCCCACTGGGCGATGGTATCGGGGCTGGTGGTGGACTGGCTGGAGACGTCGATAATGCCCTTGATCACATCCTTGGGGCCTCCGGCGTAGCCAATGCGCCAGCCGGTCATGGCATAGGCTTTGGCCGCACCGTTGATGGTGATGGTGCGGTCGGGGGCCACATGGGCCGGCGAGAAGTGCTCGCCCTCGTAGATCAGGTGCTCGTAAATTTCGTCAGAGACGATATAGAGGTCGTACTTGTTGGCCAGTTCGGCAATGGAAGCCAGCACTTCCTTAGGATAAACCGCCCCGGTGGGGTTGCCGGGCGAGTTAAGCACAATGGCCTTGGTGCGGGGGGTAATCTTGCGCTCGACCTCCTGTGGGTCGGGGATAAAGCCCGACTCGGGGCCGGTGTTGACCTCCACCGGCACCCCCTCGGCAAAGCGGGCCATCTCGGGGTAGCTGACCCAGTAGGGGCCAATCACAATCACCTCGTCGCCGGGGTCGAGGATGGCCTGGAAGAGATTGAATAAGGCCTGCTTACCGCCTACCGTCACCACGGTCTGGTCGGGGGGAATCTCGAGGCCGTTTTCACGTTTGAACTTGGCGCTGATGGCTTCGCGCAGTTCGGGAATGCCTGCCGGCGGGGCGTACTTGGTTTTGCCTGCCGCCATAGCCCGGGCTGCCGCGTCCTTGACGAACTGGGGGGTATCGAAGTCGGGCTCGCCTGCCGTCATGGCGATCAGGTCTACCCCCTGACGACGCAGCTCGAGGGCTTTGGCATTCACCGCTACCGTGGAGGAGGGCTTCATGGTTTTGACGCGCTTGGACAGGCCTCGCATATTTGTAGATTGTCTGGGGTTGAGGGTCGGGGGTCAAGACCTGCAACGGGCTAGAGCCGCTCGAGCCAGGCTCTGCCCTGTCCCGGCGGCAAAACCGGCCACGCTCTTAGGCGCATGTGCCGCTCCACCTGCTGCACTGCCCGGCTGGCTTGCTCCACCCATTCGGCAGGATAGAGCGGGGCTTTGGCGGCGAACTCCTCGAGGTCGAAGGTCTGGCAGCGGTGGTCGGCCCTACACTTCACATCAATTTCCAGGTCGTACTGCCAGATGCGATCTGGCTCAAAGCGGGGTGGGGTCTGGATGTTCCAGTAGTATTCCAGCACCTTGCCGTCCGCATCCAGATCTGGCCCGCCCGAGTACCAGCGCCCCACAAAAAAAGCCGCATAGGCCTGGTGGTCTACCCGCAGCACCCGGTTCTTGCTGACATGATGAAATTCAAAACCCAGGGGCATATGAACCAGCACTGCCTCCGGGCGAATCTCGCACACCCGGGCCTCCCACCAGTAGTGCAGCTTATCGGCAGGATACTTCCAGAACTCGACGCGCAGGGTCTGGCCTGTCTGGTAGTTCACATAACTCCTACACCCACCACTCGAGCCCATCCTCCCCAAACGCCAGCGGCGCAACCAGTGTGCCCTTATCGAAGTAGATGGGCTGGTAGTCTGGGGCGCGGTAGACTTCCAGCTTCTCTTCCAGCAGGTTCACAAGCCATACCTCCGGGATTCCCGCCTGGGCGTACAACGGCACCTTCAGGCTACGGTCTTGGGCCAGGGTTGTGTCGCTTACCTCGATCACCAGTAGCACGTCCTGGGGATTGGGGTCACGATCTTTGTAGGTAGAGAGGGGCGGTTTCAAGAGCATCAGGTCGGGCTCGGGCTCGGAGTCGGGCGCAACAATCAGTGAGCACTGCGGCATCACCACGGCACGTTCGGAAAAGGTTTTGACCAGCATCTCGGTGAGTGCCGTGACGAAATAGCGATGACGATAACCCATCGGCGACATGTGATAGACCTCACCATTCAAAAGCTCCACCCGGCCCTGCCCCAAGGCCCCGGCGGCGTAGGCTTTGTGGTAGTCCTCGACGGTGAAACGGTGCTTCACCATGGCTTTAGTATAGCAAGCTGGGTCGGGCCACTTTGAAATTTGGAGGAACTCGAGCTAAACTGACAAAAACTAACAAGCGTTAGTTTGGTAAGTGGGAGGAGAGATGCCAGTAAAGTACGGTGTACCCAGCGACCCCGATTACAACGAGCGTCTGGCCGAGTTTGAAGCCCGCATCGAGCGGGGCGAAAAGATCGAGCCCGGCGACTGGATGCCCGAAGAGTACCGCCGCCAGCTCATCCGCATGATTTCGCAGCACGCCCACTCCGAGGTGGTGGGGATGCTGCCGGAGGGGGCCTGGATTACCCGCGCCCCCACCCTCAAGCGCAAGATGATTCTGGTAGCCAAGGTGCAGGACGAGGCCGGGCACGGCCAGTACCTCTACCATGCCGCCGAGACCCTGGGCATCAGCCGCGAGACCATGCTCGAGGCCCTTCTGTCGGGCAAGGCCAAGTACTCCTCCATCTTCAACTACCCCGCCCTGACCTGGGCCGACATCGGCACCATCGGCTGGCTGGTAGACGGAGCGGCCATCAAAAACCAGACCATGCTGGCCCAGTGCTCCTACGGCCCCTACAGCCGGGCCATGGTGCGCATCTGCGCCGAGGAAACCTTCCACCACAAACAGGGCAAGGAGATGGTGCTGCTGTACGCCAAAGGCACCCCCAAGCAGCGCCAGATGGCCCAGGACGCCATCAACCGCTGGTGGTGGCCCGCCCTGATGATGATGGGCCCCCACGACAAAGACAGCCCCAACACCGAAGTTTTGGTGCGCTGGGGCATCAAGACCAAGACCAACGACCAGGTACGCCAGGAGTTCATCAACGAGCACGCGCCCGAAATCCTGGAGGCAGGCCTCACCCTCCCCGACCCCGACCTGCGCTACGACGAGGCCACGGGCAACTGGCTGCACGGCCCCATCAACTGGGACGAGTTCTGGGAAGTTGTGAAGGGCAACGGGCCCATGAACAAAGAGCGCCTGGAGGCCCGCCGGCGGGCGCATGCCGAAGGAGCTTGGGTTCGTGAGGCCCTGGAAGCATACGCCACACGGCAGACGGCCGTGGCCGTCTAACAACGAGGAAAGAGAAAGGTGGAAAGGGGAAAGCAAAGTTAATAGCTTGGGTTTCTCTTTTCTCTTTCCACTTTTCCCGCATTTGAGGTTTTATGGACACACAATGGCCCCGTTGGGAAGTCTTCAAGCAGGACACCCCCAATAAGCCCCACCAGGCGGTGGGTTCGGTACACGCCGCTGACCCCGAACACGCCCTGCTGACCGCCCGCAACATCTTTGCCCGGCGGCCCCAGGCCGTGAGCATGTGGGTGGCGCGGGCAGAAGACATCTACGCCTGGACCAAAGAAGAAATTGCCCAAAGCCAGCTCCCGCAAGTAGAGCGCGACAGGGCCTATAACCCTCCTTCCTCGCCGCGCAAATATCTGGTTTTCCGCAAAACCAGCCACAAGCGCTCCATGACCTTTGTAGACCATGTGGGCGAGGTGGAGGCCCGCACACCCGAAGAGGCCCTGGCGCAGGCCCAGACTACTTTTACCGACGCAGAAGCATTGGCCTGGTGGGTTGTGCCCGCCGACAAGGTTTACCAGACCGACCCCAGCCCGGACACCGTAGAAAGCTGGTTTGCCCCAGCCAAAGACAAAACCTACAAACAGCAACAGTTCTACGCCACAGTGGGCTCGCATATCAGCAAGCACAAGCTGGGGCGGGGGGTGGAAGATGACGAGTGCTGCTAAAGAGGCCCTGATCGCCAAACTGACCGCCCTGGCCGATGATGAGGTAATTCTGGCCCACCGCAACAGCGAATGGACCGGCCACGGGCCCATTCTGGAAGAGGATATTGCCCTGGCCAACATCGTGCAGGACGAGCTGGGCCACGCCACCTTGTGGTTTGGCCTGCGCCAGCAGCTCGACGGCTCCGACCCCGACCGGCTGGCCTTTTTCCGCGATGCCTACGAGTACCGTAGCTGTGCGCTGGTCGAGTTGCCCAAAGGCGACTGGGCCTTCACCATGCTGCGGCAGTACCTCTTCGACCTGTACGAAGCGCTTTGGCTCGAGGCCGCCCGGCACAGCAGCTATCAACCCTTAGCCGACGCCGCGCAAAAGATCATCCGCGAGGAACGCTTCCACCTCCAGCACACCCACGCCTGGGTGGAGCGGCTGGGCCAGGGCACCGAAGAATCCAACCGGCGCTTGCAGCAGGCCCTGGATATGCAGTGGGGCTATGCCCAGCAGCTTTTTGTGCCCATCCCCGGCGAAGAGCTGCTGGTGGCCGAGGGCATCGTGCCCGACCTGGCCCTGGTAAAAGAAGGCTGGCTCGAGCACAGCACCCGCCACCTGCAAAACGCTGGCCTGAAGCTGCCCATCAACCCCGGCTACCAGCCCACCTCCCGCACCTACCACACCGAGCACCTGTGGAGCATCCTGGCCGAGATGCAGTCCACCGCCCGCTGGGATGCCGAAGCCAAGGTTTGGTAACATGACCACCCTACCCGGTACCGAGCAAGTCTGGAAGGCTTTAGCCCAGATTCCCGACCCCGAGATTCCGGTAATCAACGTGGTCGAGATGGGCATCGTGCGGGACGTGGTGATCGAGGGCCGCAAAGCCGTCATCACCATGACCCCCACCTTCTCGGGCTGCCCGGCCCTGCACCTGATCCGAGCACAACTAGAACAAACCGCCCGCTCGCTGGGCTTCCAGGAAGTCGAGGTGCAGACCGTGCTCTCACCGCCCTGGAGCACCGACTGGATTACCCCCGAAGCCAAGGAACGCCTGCGCCAGTACGGCATTGCACCCCCCAAGCCCAGCAGCGAACAGGGCTTTTTGATAGAGCTCGAGCCCTCCCCCACCCCCTGCCCCCGTTGCGGCTCTCTTAACACATCGGTGAAGAACACCTTTGGCCCTACCTTGTGCAAGGCCATTTACGTCTGCAATAATTGCCAGGAGCCTTTCGAAAGCTTTAAGACCGTGTAGGCCGCAAGGCCGTTATGTAACGCCCCTGCAAGGTCAAATGTAACTGAGTACCCCTCTGGTATGGGTGTACAATTTCATTGCTTCAAAAAGCGAGCAGGAGGAATTTATGAAACGTTTAGCACTACTCGGCAGTGTTTTGGCTCTGGCTTTTGTGGGCTGTGGACTCATTAGCAGCCCGCCCATTGATAACCCCTTCCAACTCAATGGCACACAGACCACCTTCAACCTCGGCCCCAGTGCGGCTGCCACCGGTACAGCCAGCGTAACCGCTACCTTCGACGACCTCACCAACCTAAACCTTCCCGCCAACCCAAGCAGCTTTTCATATAACCTAGCTATCTCGAGCGTAAGCTTTGGCGCAGGCTGCCCAGCCACCATCCCCTCGCCCATCAATGTCACCATGAGCGCTACCCTAACCGTCTCCGACAACGGAGGAACCGGAGGTGCCCAACGCAGTAGCACAGCTTCTGCCAGCAACGTACAATTCACGATCACCACTAGCGGGAGCCAGGTCACTGTAGGCAACCTGACCAACGGTACCCTCAACCTCAACGTGGGTCAGATTCTACCCATCATCCAAAACGGTGGACAGAACACGGCTACGTTGAATGCCACTGTCAACACCACCAGCACCCCCGACCTAGCCGGCTGCGCCATGACCATCACCTGGGGCGGCGGTCAGGGCGTCCTGCGCTTCTAACATCCTGCTAGAGAAAACCCGCTCGTTCCGGAGCGGGTTTTTTTATGGCGGTGGCAACTCGAAGTAGCGCCGCAAAAGGTCGCGCACCTCGGGGGGCAGGGGCTCGGACTCGAGGTACTTCTCGGCCTGGCGCTGCACGTTTTGCGGGGGCTGGCCCGAGGGCCAGGGGCTGGGCAGGGGCTGGGGTCTTCCCTGCCGGTTTTCCCCCCGGCCAAGGGGGGCCTCTCCTGCCGGGCGCTGTGCGTTGGTCGGAGGGCGCAAGGGAGGATTGGCTACCTGGCCGCTCCCCCGCTCACCTCGAGGCTGGCTCTGGCCCGAAGCCTGCCCCTGACCCGTCTGCGGCCCAGGTTGCTGGGGCTGCGCTTGGCCGGGTTGTTGTGGCTGCGCTTGACCCGGTTGCTGGGGCTGCGCCTGTCCAGGCTGGGCGGGCTGGGTTTGTCCAGGTTGAGGGGCAGTCTCTGAAGCCCGCGGCCCAGGTGCGGGGGGCGCCTGCTCCCCCAGCGGGCCCGTCTGAGGCGGCTGGGCTTGTCCAGGTTGGGCAGGCTGCGCTTGTCCGGGTTGTTGTGGCTGCGCTTGTCCAGGTTGTTGTGGCTGTGCCTGTCCAGGTTGCTGGGGCTGCGCCTGGCCGGGTTGGGATGTGGGCGGGCTCTGCTCCGCGGGGTTGGTCTCTTGCCCGGTCTGGTTGGGTTGGGGTTGGCCCGTGGGGGTATTTTGCGGCGATTGCACGGTGTTGGGTGCGGGCTGCTCGCGATCCTGCGAGCTTTGACCGGGTTGCTCGGTGCGGGCTGCGTCCTGAGCGGCGGGATTCTGGGTCTGATTCTGATCTGCTGCCCCTTGCACGCGCTCCTTTTCCGCAGGGGGGGCTTCCTCTGGGCCTCGCTCAGTTTGCGGGCCGGGGTTGGGTGGGGGTGGGCTCGAGGCAGAACCCCCGTTTTGCGGCAGGGCATCGCCTGGGCCAGAAGGACTGCCGGCAACCACCGGCGGCGCTGCCGATGGCCAGCCCAGCGGGGGCAAAACCCAGGCCATGCCTACCAGGGCCAGGTATGCCAGTGCCAGCACCCAGGGCCAGTTTGGCGGGCGCGCCTCGCGCAGGCTGGCTTCCGCTTCTGCTTGTAGCTGGCTCCGCCAGGGATGATGAAGCGGGGCTTCCAGCGCACTGCGGTAGGCCAGGCCATAGCGTCGGTCAAGCTCAGCCAGCGCACGCGGCTCTTCCCAGCGTGTGGGGTACAGCAATCCCAGCAAAGAGGCCAGAACCCAGGCCGGGTGTACCAGCAGGGCCAAAGGCAGCAGCAAAAGGGCCAGCCCTGCGGCCAGCAATAACCGCACCCGCCAAGCCCGCCTGATAGCCCACACACGGTGCATACCGCCAGGGTAGGCCATACCGCCGCAAAGTTATAGGGTGCAGTGCACCTTATGGCCCAACCCGCTAGAGTTGCTCCAAAACCTCTTCTGCTTGCTGGAAGTAGGTGTCTTTGGGAATGAACACATAACCCCCCAGGCTTTGGGCAGGGTAGTAGACCACCTCGAGCGAAAGCTCACGCCTTATCCCTTCAAAGCGGCGAAGCTGGGCCGGGTTAAAGGCGGGCCGGGGCCGCAACTGCACGGCCTGGGAAACGCGCTCGATGAGGAGGGCCAGGTAGGCCGCAATCCCCCAGTCACGGGCTGTTTTCACAAGAAGTAGTCTAGTCGGAAACGGAAGGCAAAGGATGAGTTAGAGCAAATCTGCTGTCGCTCAGTTCCGGCTGACCTTGCGGTTCAAAAAGTCCATCAGCACATACCGCCCAATGTTGCCGGGGGTGGTGAGGTAGGCCTTGCCCCTGGTGATCTGGGTAAGTTTTTTGACAAAAGCCAGCAGCTCGGGTTCGCGGGCCAGCATAAAGGTGTGGATGGGAATACCTTCCTTGCGGGCCAGGGTGGCCTCTTTGAGGGTCTCGGCCAGGATGACCGGATCGAGGCCCCAGGCATTCTTGTAAATCTGGCCCGAAGGCAGGGTGAGCGCCGAGGGCTTGCCGTCGGTAATCATGATGATCTGCTTCATCTCACCGCTCATCTTCCTGAGCATCTTGCGGGCCAGCTTGAGGCCCTCGGCGGTGTTGGTGTGGTAGGGCCCCACCTGCACGGTGGGGAGCCTGCCCAGTGGCACTTCCTCGGCGGTATCGTGGAAGACGCCAAAGCGCACCTGGTCGCCGGGGTACTGGGTGCGGATCAGGTGGGCCAGGCCCAAAGCCACACGCTTGGCAGGGGTGAAGCGGTCTTCGCCGTAGAGAATCATGGAGTGTGAGCAGTCCAGCAGCAGCACCGTGTTCATGGCGGCGGTGTACTCGGATAGCTCGATGGTCAGGTCGCGCTCCTCGATATTTTCCAGCCCCTTCATCACCACCTGCTTGAGCGTCTCACCGATGTTGAGGTTGGGTTGGTCACCAAACTCGTAGGGCTTGGTCTCGCCGCTCGACTCCACGCCCGAAGCAAAGTGCCGTGTGAGATGCGCGCCAGGGGCGTTCTTGCCCAGCGAACCCAGCAAGGTACGCAGGCTTTTGAGCCCCAAAAAGTCCACCGATTTGTTGGTGAGCTCGAGGCGGGTGTCCTGGGCCTCGCCCCGCATGCCCTGGCCCTGGGGGTTGGTGGGGTCGTTGCCGGGCAGTCGGATGAAGCCCTCGTCCTGCAGGCGTTGCATCAGGCGCTGCAGCTCCTGGCCCAGCCGGGTTTCCTGAAAATTCTGGGCATTGCGGGCCTCTTGCAGCCACTCCTCGGGAATGCGGTCTTGCTCTAGCAGGGCTTGCAGCAGCGCGTCCATCAGGTCTTCGGCGGTGGGGCCGCGGTTGGGGTCGGGCTGGTAACGGTTATAGGGGTCAGAAAAGCCCGAGTCCATCAGGAAGTCCTGGATCATGTCCATCAGGTCGGCGCCGGTAAGGTCGTCGAAGCCGGGTTCGTATTTGGAGTACCGGACACGCATACTTGCTCCCGATCAGTTGCCGCTTCCCCAGCGTTCGCGCTCCCGCTCGATGGGGGCGCTGTAGCTCTCCTCGCCCCGGGCAATCTTGCGGCGGCCTGCCAGGCCTTCCAGGATAAACTCCCCCGCCGCCACCAGGGCTTCGGGAGCGGTTTGGGATTCCAGCTTTTTGGCAGCAGCAATCAGCCCCGGCACCTTTTCCATTTCCTTCAGCACTGCCTTAGAGCTACCCTCGGGCAGGGTGAGCAGGTTGCCATCGGCGAAGTACTGCACAATTTCGTCCACCTGCAGGCCGCGGGCCCGCTCCCCATAAGCCATACCAAAGGCTTTTTGTAACAGGTCGCGGGCCACCCGTTCGGCCCCCTGAAGTTCGCCTTCGTACTCCAGCTCGATTTTGCCGGTAATGGCCGGCAGGGCCGCGTAAAGGTCTAGTGGTCGGGCCACCGGGCGCTCCCCCAGGAGCAACGCACGGCGTTCGGCGTTGGAAGCCACCAGCTCGAGCAGGCTGATCGAGAGGCGCTGCGAGACCCCCGAGGTCTTGTCCACCCGCTTGTCCTCGCGGGCCACAAAAGCCACCGCTTCCGAGGCCTCGGCCACGTAAGCGGGTATGTACATGCCTTCCTCTCGAGCCACCCAGGCTTCCTGAAGGGTAATGGAAAGGCCCTCCTCGAGGGTGCGGGGGTAGTGGGTGCGGATTTCCGAGCCGATGCGGTCTTTGAGCGGCGTAACGATCTTGCCCCGGGCGGTGTAGTCCTGGGGGTTGGCGGTGAAGGCAATCCACACGTCCAGCATCAGCCGCACCGGGTAGCCCCGAATCTGCACATCGCCCTCCTGCAGGATGTTGAAGAGGGCCACCTGTACCTTGGGGGCCAGATCGGCCACCTCGTTGATGCCAAAGATTCCCCGGTTGGCACGGGGCAAAAGGCCGTAGTGCACGGCTTCCAGGTCGGCCAGCCCGGTGCCCCGCTTGGCCGCTTTGATGGGGTCAATGTCGCCCAAAATATCCGCCACGGTGGTGTCGGGGGTGGCCAGCTTCTCTACATACCGCTCGGAGCGGGGAATCCAGACGATGGGGGCATCGTCGCCGGCTTCTTCCAGCAGGCGTTTGGCCTCTGCCGAAAGCGGGAAGAGGGGGTTGTCGCGAATCTCGGTGGGCAGGGCGGGTATCTCGTCGTCCAGAAGTTCGGTAAGCTGGCGCAGGATGCGGCTTTTGGCCTGACCGCGCAAGCCCAGCAGAATGAAATTGTGTCGGGCCAGGATGGCATTGACCAGGTTGGGAATGACCGAGTCGTCGTAGCTTTGAATACCAGGAAATAGCCGCTCACCTGCACGAAGTTTGGCAATCAAGTTTTCCCGCGCCTCGTCCTTTACGCTACGGCGGAGCATCTCCAGGGGGTAGGTGCGCTTGAGTTCTCCGAGGGTTCGGGCCTTGGTCATGGCTCAAGTCTAGACCGGCTGGCCCCAAGACTGTGTAAATCAGATTGGTATTGCAGAATGCCCATCTGTCGCCAGACTTTTCCGGCCTTTACTCGTCTAGCAGCAGGGCCACCACCAGCCGCCCAGGCCCATGCACCCCTTTGACCATAATCTGGCCGATGTCGGCAGACTTGCTGGGGCCGGAGTGCAGCCCCAGGGCCGAAGGCAGCTCGGCTTTTAGCGCACCCAGGGCCTCCTCAAGACTTGCGTAGACCTTGCTCGCGGGCACAAACACCAGGTGCGATGGGGGCAGAAGCTGGGTACGGCGGCCTTCCTGGCTGCTCAGGATGACCGTGCCGGTCTCGGCCACCGCGCCAAGGGCCCAGGAGATGCCCAGGGGGGCTTCTTCGGGGGGCAGAACAGGCAGCCTGGGGTGCAGCTCCGACGGAACGGTGCGGCCCACCGCTACCCCGGCAAAGGTCTGGGCAAAGCGAGCCAGCCATTCCTGGGCGGCCTCGAGCTGCTCTAGCCGCACCACCTCTCCCCCATTGCCCATCAGGCGCTCACTGAAAATATCCAAAGCCTCCGCCCGCGGCAGTGCGGGCAGCACCAAAGGCTCAGGCAGTGCGGGCTGAGGGCGGTGCTCGAGGCTCCGCCTTATACGGGCCAGGATGCGGTCGCGCATGCACAAAGTATAAGCCAGTCACCTATTGTTATACTGCCATCCTTGCCATGGCCAAAACAACTCGGGTTGCTGCTTCAATGCTACTCCAGTCCCCTGTCTGCATTGCTTCTTTGGGGAAGAGGTTGGAGCCTAGTCCGACCGCTAGAGCACCCACCTGAAGATACTGGGGCACTTGTGCAAGATCGACTCCTCCCGTCACCATCACTTGCAGCCCCGGAAAAGGCCCTAACAGGTCCTTAAGGTAAGCCACCCCCCCAGAAGAACCAATGGGGAACAGCTTGAGCACTTGCGCACCCAGGCTGAGGGCACGCTGTATCTCAGTTGGCGTCAGTACCCCTGGCAGATAAGGTACACCCGCTTCAAGGCTCAGGGCCAGCAAATCCTCGCCCAGGTGGGGGCTGATTAAAAAACTTGCGCCTGCCTCGAGCGCCGCTTCCCCCTGAGCTCGGCTTAATACCGTTCCTACACCCAAAACCACAGTCAGCCGACTTAACTCACGCACTGCTTCCAGCGCATCGGGGGTGGTATAGGCAACCTCGAGCAGCCTAAGCCCGCCTCTTATAGCTGCTTGCCCAGCAGCAACCGCTGCCTCTGGCCTCGAGGCCCGCAGGATTCCAACCACCTTGGCTTCCCGCATTAACTTTACAAACTCTTCGGTATGCATACCGTTACCACCTTCGCAAAGTTCTTGCTGCGCGGGGTGTTTTGAGTGTTTATACCTCTAAATCCACCACCATTTCCACGGAAATCCCCACCCAAAACATAAGCCAAAAATACAATCACAAACCTGCAATCTCACCCCGACTCTACCCGAACTTGGCAGAAGGTTTCGGGCCAATTCAGTAAGCCAGAAACCCCCCATCCACCACCACTGCCTGACCGGTCAGGTAGTCGGACTCATCCGAACAAAGAAAGCACCCCACCCGGGCAATGTCCTCTGGTAAAGCCCAGCGGCCCAAAGGAATGCGAGCCGTGATGGGGTTATATAGGGCAGGGTTGCTCCAAACAGCCGCCGTAAAGTCTGTTTGTACATACCCTGGGCAGAGCAGGTTGACCCTGATGCCTCGAGCACCCCACTCTTTGGCCAGAACCCGAGTAAGCCCTAACAACCCAGTTTTAGCGGTAGCGTAAGCTGAAATGGGTATCGGGCCCCCACCCGAAAAAGTAGTCACCGAACCAATGAAAAGAATCCGCCCCCAGCCCGCCTCAATCATATGAGGGGCAGCCGCCTGGGCTAAAAGAAAGGCTACATCGAGATGCAGGTATAAAACCCTTCTCCACTCCTCAAAAGACATTTCCAGGGAAGGTTTGCGTACATTGATTCCAGCTGCATGAATCAAAACATGAACCCCTCCAGCCTGAGCCAGTACTTGCTCAATTGCCTGTTGTGGCGGGTCGCGCTCGAGATCAAGGGGCACACCAAAAGCCGGCAACCCCTCCGCCCTAAAAGCCTCCACAGCGTTTTCGGGGTTTCGGCTAACAATCCCTACCCGAAAACCTTTGTGCAATAGCGCCTCGGCCAGGGCATTTCCGATACCTCGGCTCCCTCCAGTAATCAGTGCTACCCGCTCCATTGCCTGCCCCACTAGCGTTCTACCAAAGGCTGACAGTGCAAAAAGCCCATCAAATCTCCGTGAGTTGGAGTACCTTCATAATCCCCGAGCACCGAAACCACCATGGCCCCCATAGCGTTGCCAAGCTTGAGCCTCTCCAAAGGGGGTTTTCCCCAGAGAAGTCCTGCCAGATAGCCTGCGGTAAAGGCGTCTCCTGCCCCGACTGGGTCTACCTCCTCTACCACAAAAGCCGGTGATTCAACTAATAATCCATTGACCATTGCCATAGCTCCTGCCGAACCCCGCTTTAGAACCACTTCCTGTGGTCCTGTGGCCACAAGTTGTTTTAGCAGATCATCCCCCTTATACTCCCACAACCGGGCATCTTCCTCGCTTAAGAACAAATAGTCTATCAGGGGCAACACCTCTTCAAACCAGGCTCGAGCCTCCTTTATGTCCCAAAGCTTGGCCCGGTAGTTGACGTCCAGGCTAGTCCTCACACCACGGCTTCTGGCCTCTTGTAAAGCCCAGGTAGCACAGGCTCGGGCCGTGGGGGAAAGGGCTGGGGTAATCCCGGTGAGATGAAAAAGGCGGGCCCCATCAAAGCAGGTCGGATCAAATGCACCCGGCCCCATCAAAGAAGCTGCTGATCCATGACGCCAGTAGTATACCCTCCCCCGCCCACCGGGCAGGCGCTCGCGGATATACAAACCGGTGGGCGCATCTACATGGCGTACTTCCCCCACCTCGACACCCTCTGCACGAAGCCTAGACAAAACAAACTCCCCCACTTCGTCTCGGCCCAGCCATCCAACAAAACTTACGTCGATGCCAAGCCGGGCCAGGGCAATCGCCAGGTTGGCTTCTGCTCCTCCAACGTGCAGCTCAAGATACGGCTGGTGGCGAAGATAGCCCGTTCTCGGCGAAAGAAAAAGCGCCATAGCCTCACCTACGGTTATCACCTCAGGCATTAGGCACCTCCAAAGGCTTCCCGTAGCGCCATCCCAGATCCATCAATGCGTGCACAGTGCTCGCTTCCAACGGTACCCCCTCCCTAAGCCGCAAGGCCCTGAGCGACTGTTCTCGCTCACCTGGAAGAAACACCTGGTCAAAACCAGGAGCCGGGTCGGTAGCCTTGATTTCCATCCAAAGCCAGTCCATTCGCTCCAAAAAAGCTGAGCGGGTTAGAAAGTGATCTGGATTTATGGCCAAGAAAAGATGACCAACATTCTGGGGCCTCTCCCATTGGTCATACATCCGGCCTACCCCGTGGGTAATCCCTGCTCCAGTCAAAACCCCTGCCAAGATCTCAACCATAAGTGACAAGGCATACCCCTTAGCCCCTCCCAGCGGAAGAAGCGCCTTGACCCGGTGGGGATCCTGGGTTGGATGCCCTTGCTCGTCTACTGCCCAATCAGGTGGAATAGATTCGGCGCGAGCTCGAGCCAAAAACACCTTTCCCATTGCAGTCTGGGAGGTAGCCAGATCCGCCACCAGCAGGCCCTGGGGTGCGGGAGCTGCAAAGGCTAAAGGGTTGGTACCCAGCGCCGCCTTTCGGCCTCCATATGGCACCACATCGGGCTCCACGTTGCTGAAGACTAGGCCCAGACAGCCTTCTTTTGCCATTTGTTCGGCATAAAAACCGGCCATGCCAAAATGAGTGCTTCGCTGTACCCCCACGACCCCCACCCCATAAATCTGGGCCAAGGAAAAAGCCTGTTTCGCTGCAAAAACCCCCACTCGAGGCCCCAAACCAAGATCTCCGTCCAATAGTTGCACCGCTCCGTGAGTCCGTAGCAGCCTAAGTTCCGGTCTAGGGTTAGCCAAACCGGCCTCAACGCGGCGTACATAAATTGGCAAGCGCACCAGACCGTGGCTGGCTACGCCTTTTAGATCGGCATCCAGCAAAACCTCAGCGGTAGCTTGCGCCGAGGGTGCGTCCACCCCAGCGGCTTCAAGCAGCGCTTCAGTCCAGTGGCGAAGTCGCTCGGCAGGAAAAATCATAGGCTCATCCCTCCATCCACCACAAAGGCTCCCCCCGTGGCAAACCTGCCCTCATCCGAAGCCAGGTAGACGGCTAGCCCCGCAATCTCCTCAGGCTGACCCAGGCGACCCAAGGGTTGTCGAGCAGCAAAAGCTGCAAGTCCATCCTCCCCTCCTGCTCGCTCACGCAACGAGGGAGTCTCCACGGTGCCTGGGCAGATGGCGTTTACTCGCACCCCATAAGGCGCGAGTTCCAGCGCAGCAGCACGTGACATCGCGACCACTGCCGCCTTAGTGGTCGAATACACAAAACGTTCCGGTACGGCTTTAAAGGCTGCCACCGAGGCAATATTAATCACACACCCATCACCCTGAGCCTGCATCTTAGGTACGGCCGCCTGCATCGACCAAAAAATGCTCTGGGCGTTGAGTAAGAAGGCCTCTTCCCAATCCTGGTCAGAGGCTTCCAGCAAACCGCCCACGGGCACAAGTCCCTGAGCATTTACCAGGCAGTCCAGGCGTTCTAAACCCCCTATCAGATGGAAGACAGCCACTTTATCTCGTGCATCCAAGGCCACTGCGGGACAAACTGCCCGGAGTTTCTCTGGATGCAAAGTAGCAGCCAGCACCTCCGCACCCTCTTTTTGAAAGGCCTTGGCAATAGCTCGCCCAATACCCTGTCCTGCTGCAATTACCAAGGCCTTTTTACCACTCAATTTGCCCATTTTCTTCTCCTGCACAACCGGTTCGTTGATTGTTATCGGTATTGGTCGGCAAGTTTAAAAGAGTAGCCTGGGTAGGAAGGTTACAATGCTCGGGAAAAAATACGCCAGAAGGAGAACCCCCAGCACTACGACAAAAAAAGGCCATCCTTCTTGTATATACGCCTCCACAGAGCATCGCATAACCGAGCAAACCGAGTACATGGAAAGCCCTACCGGTGGGGTCAGCAGCCCTAGGGCGCTGGTCATCACCATCAACACCCCAAAGTGCACCAGATCCAGCCCTAAAGCCTTAGCCGCTGGCACCAGAATAGGGGTCAGAAGAATAATCATCACTGTGGAGTCAAGAATAGTACCCAACAATAAAAGACCCAGCAGAATAATTGCCAGGGCTACATGGGGATCTTCCACCATTCCAACCAAAAACTGAGATAGCGATTGGGGGATCATCTCCCATTTCATTCCATAGCCCAGCAAAGCCGAAGCGGCAATAAGAAAAGCCACCATCCCAATATCCGAAATCGAGTTTTTGAAGGCCCGCGCTACCCGTTCCCAGCTCAGCTCCCGATATATCGCTCCCACCAGCAAGGCATAAACCACCGCAGCGGCCCCTACTTCTGATGGCACAAAAACCCCCGTGCGCAAGGCGAGCAAAAGCAAAATCGGGAACAGTACCGCCCAAAGACCGCCCCATAAAGCTGGCAACGTTTCCTGCAGGGTTGGCCGCTGCGGCAGTTCTGGCAGATAACCTCGCACCCTGGCCAGCAGGGCCACGACCACCATGTAAACCAGGGCCAGCAACACCCCTATCCCAATTCCTCCAGCGAAAAGCTGGCCAATAGAGACTTGACCGATGCTGCCATACAGAATCAGGCCGATACTGGGGGGAATAGCCACTACGATCAGGCCTGTAAATCCCTGAAGCGCGGCCACAAAGGCTGCCGTATAGCCCCTTTTCACCATCTCCGGCCCCAGAATGCGGGCCTGCATGGTAGCGTCGGCAATGGCCGAGCCCGAAACCCCCCCCATGAGCAGGCTTAAAACCACGCTCACCTGGGCCAAGCCTCCCCGGAGGTGGCCGGTAAGGGCGCGAGCAAAAAGTATCAACCGCCTCGTAACCCCCAGTTCGTTCATCAGATTGCCCGCCAGGATAAAAGCCGGGATAGCCAGAAGGGAAAAGTTTTGTGTCTCGGAGAGCAAAAGCTGGGCGGGCATGGTCAGGGGCAGGCTGGGTTGCTGAAAAAAGAAGACCATGCCCCCTATAGCTATCGCAAAGACCACCGGCATACCCAAGAGGAGCAGCAGCAAAAAGACCAACAAACTCAGGAGCATACGTCCCCTTTTAGAGCTAAAAAAGTGCGGCGTATGCGACCCAAAGTAGTCAGCAGAAGCAGAAAGCTACCCGTGCTCACGCTGAGGGTAATCCAAGTGTAGCTAAACCCAGGAATACCCTGAAAAGCCCGAAAGCGGGTAAGGTAGGCCATCTGCAAGCTGTAAAAAAACAGGGTGGTCAAGAATAAAGCCATCAAAATCAGGGTGAATAACCTCACCCCTTGCTGCAGCCTGGGGGGCATGAATTTGAGCAGCAATTCCACTGCTAGGTGCCGATCATGCCTGAGCGCCACATCCGCGCTCAGAAAAACACACCAGGCAAAGGCAAAAGTGGCCAGCTCCATTGACCAGTCCAATGGCCGCCCCAGGAAACGGGCCACCCCTCCCAGAAAAACCACCAGCACCGTAAGAGCTAAAAAGCCCTGGGCTAACCCTTCCTCTAGCCTTAACAAGCGCTGACTCCAGCGAGAACCCATGTACTAACGCCCCAATCCCAGTTGGCTGTAAATTAACCGCCGCACATCCAAAAGCCCCAGCCTCTGGTAAGCTGACAGCCCCGCCTGCCGGAAGGCGTTTAGATCCACATCGCTCACGATGGTCATCCCACGTCGCTGGATCTCCTGTTTTATCCGGGCCTCGTTTTCCTCGATCTGGCGGGAGACCTCCCGACCCGTCCGGCGGCACTCCTCGGTCAGAATCTGGCGATAGTTCATGGGCAACCGACGGTACCAGGCCTCACCCACCACCTGAAAGTTGATGAGAAGGAAGTGCTTGGTCTCGTTCACGTTACGCACAACTTCCCACAGGCTCATATCCGGGATGTTGGCATAAACTAGCTCCACCCCGTCTATAGCCCGCTGCTGAAGGGCACTATAAATCTCCCCGAAGGGCAGGGCCACTGGCGTAGCGCCTAAAGCTCGTACTGATTCCTGCCATACAGGAGCAGGCGGGGTGCGGATCCGCAGCCCATGTAAGTCCTGAGGGGTACGAATGGGCTTATTGGTCATAAAGTGACGGTAACCCTGCACCCAGTTAAAGCACAGCACGCGAATTCCGTACTGGCTGGCCAGCCGGTCCACCCAGGTCTGAATTACCGGCAGGCTAATCAGGCGCTCTACCATCTGGTAGTTATCAACGAAGTAAGGGCCATTAAACACCCCTAGTTCGCGCACATAGTTACCCATGCGGGCTCCATCGGTATTCTGGCCAACCGGAACGCCCTGGCGGAGTTGCTCGATAATATCTTCTTCCACACCCAGTTGGGCACTATGAAAAACCAGAATTTGCAGGTCTCCTTTGGTGCGCTCAGAAACCCGCTGAGCCCACTGCTGCAAACCTGCATGGTAGGGATGACTAGGGCCCAGCACGTGGTTGTAGCGCAGCACGTACGTAGGCGCCCCCAGCGCAACACCCAAAAGCAAAAGCCCACACCAAACTGCCAACCTAAACATTTGTTCCTCCTTTCTCTTTGGTCTCAATATATAACATTTAGTCTCATATACTGTCAACAGTACTACATAGTTCAGCTAGAAATCTCATATAATGAGACCGGTTGCTAACTTATGCCCAAAAAAACAGCAGACCTGACAAAAAAAGGAGTTGGTGGAGCGCAAACGCTTTTTCGGGGGCTTTCTTTACTGGAAAAAGTGGCTGAGGGAGTCCATGACCTCGAGGGCCTGGCAAGCGCGCTGGCATTACACAAAAGCACTGCGCATCGCATTTTGAGCGCTCTGGTTAGCGCAGGTTACCTGCGTCATGAGCCTCGAAAGGGCTACCACTTGGGGCCAAAGCTAATTCGCCTGGGTTTCCGGGCCTATGGACAGCTGCATCTGCCTACGCTGGCTCGAGTCCACCTCGAGGAGCTTCGGCGACTTACCCAGGAAACCGTCCACCTGGCGGTCTTAGAAGGGAAAGAGGTTGTTTACATTGACAAGCTGGCCGGATACAGAGAGTTGCAGCTCGCCTCTCAGATTGGGGCCCGCTTTCCCGCGCAATCAACTGCGCTAGGCAAAGCCTTATTGGCCTGGCTACCTCAAGAACGCTGGAAGGAAGCGTTTATACCCGGCCTAAACCGCACAGCTAAGAGCATCTCGAGCTATGAGGCACTGGAAGCCGAGCTCTTGCGCACGAAAGCCCGTGGCTATGCCCTGGACATGGAGGAAAATGAAGCCGGTGTACGCTGCATCGCCGCAGCAATATTCAATGGCAACAGTGAGCCTGTAGCCGCCGTGAGTATCTCCACCGCTGCGCTATATCTTGCAGAGGAGCGAATACCCGAAGTGGCCAGGCTGGTTGTCGCAACGGCTGAATTCATCAGCAAAGAACTGGGGGCTTAGAGCGATCTTCAGAGAAAATGGCACAAAGCCGATCATAACAAGTGCTGTTCGAGGCTTATTTTTTGCTGCTAGGAGCAGCGGCAAAAATAGCGAAGACCGCGATAACCAAGTTGTTCTACAAGTCCTCTACCCCTTACCATAGGGTCAAATGATCCTGATCCTCAACGGCCCCAACCTGAACCTTCTGGGTAGGCGTGAACCCGAAATTTACGGCCATACCACCCTCGAGGAGCTCGAGGAACTCTGCGAAGCCTGGGGCGCCGAGCTGGGCCTGGGGGTGGCCTGCCGCCAGTCCAACTTCGAAGGGCAGCTCGTGGAATGGATTCAGCAAGCCGCAGATGAGGGCTTCCGGGCCATTGTGCTAAACCCCGGAGCCTTCACCCACTACTCGCTGGCCCTGCTGGACGCCATCCGGGGGCAGCGCCTGCCCGTAGTGGAGGTGCACCTCTCCAACCTTCACGCCCGCGAAGAGTACCGCCGACACTCGGTTACGGCAGCAGCGGCCAAGGGGCTGGTCTCGGGCTTTGGGCCGATGTCCTACAAGATGGCGCTGGTCTATCTGGCCGATCTGTTAGAGGCCCAGTCATGAGGGTGCATTGGCAGGAAGTGGCGATGGTGATCGCCATTGTCTGGATTTTTAGCATCGTCGGGCAAATCCGGCAGATGGGCTTTTGGCCGTCGCTGCTGGCGGGCCTGCTGCTGGGGCTTCTGGCGGGGGCTCTTTACTGGCTTTTGATGCCCTGGGTTATCCGCTGGGCCGCTAAAGGAGTCAAGCCAGCGGAAGAGGCTCCCGAAGAAAACCCCCCTCCCGGTAGGAGGGAGGACGGAAACTCGGACCCTAACGACGCACAAAACGCCAGGCGGTAGGCAGCAGGGCTGCGGCAATGGCCGCTTTGATCAGGTCACCCAGCAAGAAGGGCAGCATTCCGGCCTGCAACACCCCCCAGACCCCGGCATAGCGCCCCGCGCCCGAAAGCGCAAAGCCCAGCCAGGTTACGCCCACGGCATAGATGACCAGGCTGGCCAGCAGCATGGCCCCAAAGGTCTTGAGCACGCTGCGGTCGGTGCCGTAGCGCTCGACCAGGTAGCCCACCAGGTAGGCCGCCAGGGGGAAGGCCAGCAGGTAGCCCGCGGTAAAGGGAATGCGCGGGTGGAACCAGGTGGCCCCCCCGGCAAACACCGGCAGCACCAGGCCCTCGAGCAAGTACACCACCACCGCCAAAAAGCCCAGCCGGCTGCCCAGCGCAGCCCCCACCAAGAGCACCCCCAGGGTCTGCAGGGTGATGGGCACCGGCTGCAAAGGAATTACCGCCTGCGACAAAAGCGCCAGCAAAAAGCTGCCCCCCAGCACCAGCAGCAGGTCGCGCTGCCAGCTTCGGGCCGGGAAAAGGGACTTGGAAAGGGGTAGGTACGGTAGGCTTTGGGTTGGGTTCATCAGCTTCCTCCTAAAAAACCAACGAGCTCCACATCGCCAGCCCCGATGTGGTGGGTTGTGCCCTCGCTTTGCAGCAGCAGCCCGCCATCGGGGGCGATACCGCTGGCCTGGCCCTCTATCACACCCTGCGCCGTGGCCACCCGCACCCGCTGCCCCAGGGTGTAGCTATTGGCCCGGTAGTCCTGCAGAAGCGCCTGGGGGTTGCGTAACTGGGCGTAGCGGGCCTCCAGGCTTGCCAGCAGCCGCGCCAGCACCTGCACGCGGCTAACCGGGCCGAACTCCTCCAGGTCTGCGCCGCCAGGCGGTGCGGCCCCCCGGTGCACATTGAGGCCGATGCCCAGGAGCACCCAGGCCACCTCCTCGCCGCTCACCTGGGCTTCCAGAAGCACCCCCGCCAGCTTGCGCCCGTCCGGGCTTAGCAGGTCGTTGGGCCACTTGAGCCCCCCCACGCCGCAGGCATCGCGCAATGCCAGGCCCGCGGCCAGGGGCAGCAGGGGCAGCGCAGATAGCGGCAACGCAGGGCGCAGCAAAAGCGAGAAGGTAAGGCTTTTGCCCGGCACGCTGGCCCAGGCCCGCCCGCGGCGGCCACGGCCTTTTAGCTGCCGCTCGGCCAGCACCACCGCGCCTTCTTCGGCGCCATCCAGGGCCCAGTTTTTGAGCACCTCCTGGGTGCTGTCAACTGTGCCCAGGTAGGCATAAAATGCGGCAAAACTACCGCTTCGCAGGGCCTCGAGGGCCGCTGGTGTGGGGCTGCCCGGGGTCAGCCGGTAGCCCTGGCCCCGCTGGGTTTCTACCGGGTAGCCGGCCTTGCGTAGCTCGGCAACCTGCTTCCAGACCGCCGTGCGGCTAACCCCCAGGGCTTTAGCCAGCGCTTCGCCGCTCTGGTAATGGTCGTGGAGGTAGCCTAGCAAAGCGGACACGTCAACCAAAATACCCTTTACGGGTTGACAAGTGCAAGGCCCGCAGGTTTCACCATCCCCACTACCGGCCTGTGCAAAAAAAGCCAGTGAAAGCAACGCCCCCGCCCTCAGGCCGGTCGAATCCGGGGCGGGTTGCCTTAGCCTAGCTTAAGGCTGGCTTCAGCTTGGGCGGCTATGTTGGAGGGGCAAGACCCAGGAGTCCAATATGGCCCGTCCCCTCAGTTTTTCCAACGCAACCCACCTGCTGCGCCGCGCGGCTGCCCGAGGACGCAAGGAAGAGGCCCAGCAGCTTGCCGAAATGGGCCTCGAGGCCGCCGTAGAGTTCCTGCTGCGCGACCCCGCCCCAGCCCCCAGCTACCGCACCGCCGCTACCCGCAACGAGCGCGGCCAGCAGCACCGCGAGATTAGCCAGCTCTGGCTCAACCACTGGCTCAGCACCCCCACCCCCGCCGCCGAGCGCATGGTGTTGTTCTGGCACGGCCACCTGACCTCGGAGTTTCGCGAGACCATGGGGGCCCAGGGCATTGACTTCTGGCAGCAATTTGCCACCTTTCGACAACTGGGCTATGGCCCCTATGGCGAACTTCTAAAGGCCATCGCCAAAAACCCGGTGATGCTGCTCTACCTCAACAACGCCCAGAGCCGCAAGGAGCACCCCAACCAGAACTGGGCTCGAGAGCTCTTAGAGCTCTACACCGTAGGCCCCGGCCACTACAGCGAGCAGGACATCCTGGAGGCCGCCCGCGCCTTTACCGGCTGGACCGTGCGGCTGCCCGGCAACCAGCGGCCCCGCGAAGCCAGCGCCAACCTGGCTTTCGAGTACGTCTTTAACCGCAGCTGGCACGACCCCGGCGAAAAAACCTTCCTGGGCAAGCGCGTCAAAAGCGGCGACGAGGTGCTGGAAATCCTGATTGCCCACCCCAAAACCTACGAGTTTGTGGCCCGCAAGCTGCTGCGCTTTTACCTGTGCCCCGAGCCCCCCGAAGCCCTGGTGCAGCAAGGGGCGCGGGTCTTCCGCACCGAGGGCACCCGTGGCTTTTTGCGCTGGCTCTTCACCAGCGAGGTCTTTTATAGCCCCGAGTACCGCAACGCCTTAGTCAAAAGCCCGCTGGAGTACCTGGTGGGGCTATGGTATGCCGCCAGGGTAGAAAAAGTGAGCTTTGAGGAGCGCGCTGGCCGTGCGCTGTACCAGTCCTTAGCGGCCATGGGGCAGATTCCCTTCGACCCGCCCAGCGTGGCCGGATGGGACGGCGGCATGGCCTGGCTGGCCGAGTCACCCTTCCTGACCCGCATCAACCTGCTGGCGAGCTTCGCGGGCCGTGAGCCCCGGCTCGACCTCGAGGTGTTTATGGACCACGCCGACGGCGCGCTGGCCCTGGTTAAGCCCGAGGCACAGCTGCTTTAGGCATAGCGGCATGAGTGAGGTTTATATGAACCGACGCGATTTTATCCAGAAATCGTTGCTGACGCTGGCCCTGGGCCAGGGCGCACCCTCGCTGCTCTCCAAAACCGCCCTGGCGGCCCAGTCCAAAGACAAAATTCTGGTGGTGGTCAACCTGTTCGGCGGCAACGACCAGCTCAACACCCTGGTGCCTTACCGCAACGAGCTGTACTACCGCCTGCGCCCCAACATCGCCGTCAAGCGCGAAGAGGTGCTCGAGCTCGGCGCGAACGGGCAACGCCTGGGCCTGCACCCCGAACTGAGGCCCCTGATGCAGATGTGGAACAACGGGGAGCTGGCCCTCGTTCCCCAGGTGGGCTACCCCAACCCCAACCGCAGCCACTTTATCTCCACCTCCATCTGGCACACCGCCGACCCCAGCCAACGCCAGGAAACCGGCTGGCTGGGCCGCTGGGGCGACCTGCAGGATGACCCCTTCTGCGACACCTTTCTGGGCGGGGCCACCCCCCAGGCCCAGATGGGCGAACGCCGCAGTGCGCCGGCCATCAGCAGCATCGACACCTTCAGCATCCGGCTGCCCCGGCCCTTCGAGGACGCCTTCAACAAAGAAGCCCTGCGCCTTCGCAGCGGCACCGCCGAAGAGGTTCGCCGGGCCATGCTCGCGCTGCGCGGCGCACTGGACAAGGTCGGCCAGCTACGCCAGGTCAAGAACCAGGCCCAGTACCCCGAAAATGCCTTTGGCCGCAGCATGGCCGACATCGCCCGCATGATTGCCGGTGGGCTGGGCAGCAGCGTCTACTACACCACCCTGGGGGGCTGGGACACCCACGCCGGGCAGCCCCCGCGCCAAGCCGAGCTTTTAGGGTATGTGGCCCAGGCCATGGCGGCCTTTCGGGCCGACCTGAGGGCCATTGGCCGGGACAGGGACGTGATGGTGATGGTCTTTAGCGAATTTGGTCGCCAGGTCGCCGAAAACGCCTCTTTTGGCACCGACCACGGCGAAGGCGGCCTGATGCTGGTGATGGGTGGCGGCATCAGGGGTGGGCTTTACGGCAGCGAGCCGGATCTGGAGAACCTCGAGCTCAACGCCCTCAAGTACCAGACCGACTTCCGCAACGTCTATGCCACCGCCCTGCAGTGGATTGCCGCCAACCCGCGACAGGTGCTGGGGGGCGATTTCCAGGCCCTGGGGCTGATATAGAGCGCTCTTCACAGCTATTGAGCTGCCCATAACCAGGTTGCTTTGTCCTGCACAGCACAGTTGCCTCCCGGATGGGAGGCCGCGTCTGCGAAGGGTGCGAAAAACCTCGCCATAGTCATTTCGTTTGGGAGCAGACCCCAGTGCGCCTGGGTTTGCAAGGGGCTCCCGTCTGTGTCTTAGGTGGGGGCCTGCTATCAAATGGCAGATTTTAGATTTATAATCCAAAAAGCATGAAACGCAACAAGGAGTTTGCCAACCGCCTCCATGCGCTATCGCCCAAGTTTGCCTATGTGCCGCAGGAAGACCGCTTCCTGATGAACCCCGGCCCCCTCAAGTACCGCTTCAACGTGATTGGGGTGGGGGTGAATGGGCAGGAGCACCTCCGGGTGACCCTGCTCGAGGGTAGCTGTACCATCCACGGCGTCTACGATCCCAACCCCACCAGCCTGGAGGCCGCCCGGCGCATCAAGGCCCAGTTCAGCCAGGAGCCGCTGGTGGTCTACGAGAGCCTCGAGGCCGCCTGCCACGACCCCGCGGTGGACGGGCTGATCATCTGCACCCCCAACCACACCCACCTCGAGGTGCTCAAGGTGGCGGTGCAGTCGGGCAAGCACATCCTGCTGGAAAAGCCCATGGCCACCAACCTGCAAGACGCCTACGAAATCTGGCAGATCGCGCAAAACTACCCCAAGGTGCTGCAAATTGGCCTGCAGTACCGCTTCAAGCCCATCTACGTGGAGGCCCTCCACGAGGCCAAGGTGCGCCGCAGCCTGGGCGAGATCAAGACCCTGACCATCCTCGAGCACCGCGAGCCGTTCCTGGACAAAGTGAAGCAGTGGAACAAGTTTTCCCAGTACTCCGGCGGCACCCTGGTGGAAAAGTGCTGCCACTACTTCGACCTGTTCAACCTCTTCGCCGAGTCTAGGCCGGTGAGCGTCTACGCCTCCGGCAGCCAGGCGGTAAACTTCCGCGACTTCGAGTACGGCGGCCTAAAGTCGGACATCCTGGACAACGCCTTTGTGATTGTGGAGTACCAAAACGGCATCCGGGCCAACTTTAATCTGTGCATGTTCGCGCCCATGGTCTACGAGGAAATGGTCATCTGCGGCGACGAGGGCCGCCTTAAGGCCAGCGAGGGCGTCAACGGCCAGGCCTACTCCAAGTGGGAGAACTACCTCGAGGTCATCTGCCTGCCCGACCGCACCTCCCGCACCATGACCCCCAGCTACCCCGCCCTCATCGAGGAAAGCGGCCACAGCGGGGCCACCTACTACGAGCACCTGCGCTGGATCGAGGCCATGGACGGCCAACCTAATACCGCGGCCACCGCCGAAGAGGGCTTCTGGAGCGTGGTGGTGGGGGTGGCGGCGGAGGAGTCGGTGAAGCGGGGGGAAAAGGTGTGGGTGAAGGAGTTGCTCGAGGGGAGTGGGTTGGGGCATTTGGCGTAGAGCGATTCTCGGAGAAAACCCATCATGCCGAGCCTGTATAGAGACACGTGCCCGACCTGGCTAGGCGGCTGCCCATTCCGCCGACAGTAGCGCGGCTTGCTCGAGTACCGTCTGGGTGGCTTTCTCCTGCTTATCGGGCGGATAGCCGTATTTGCGCAGCGTGCGTTTGACCAGCACGCGCAGCTGCGCCCGCACATTCTCGCGCAAGGTCCAGTCGAGGGTTACGTTGTTGCGCACCGTCCGTACCAGTTCGCGGGCAATTTCCCGCAGGGTTGCATCGCCCAATACCTTGACTGCGCTATCGTTGGTCTCGAGGGCATCGTAGAAGGCCAGCTCATCCTCGGATAAGCCGAGTTTCTCGCCACGCGCGTTGGCTTCGCGCATATCCTGGGCAAGCGCGATGAGCTCCTCAATCACCTGTGCGGCCTCGATGGCACGGTTCTGGTAACGGCGGATGGTCTGCTCGAGCATCTCGGCAAACGATCTTGCCTGCACCAGGTTCTTTTGCCCTCGAGCCCTTATCTCCCCCTTGAGCAGCTTTTGCAAGAGCTCAACCGCGAGGTTCTTCTGCGGCATCCCCCGCACCTCGGATAAAAACTCGTCGGAGAGAATGGAGATGTCTGGCTTCTTGAGGCCCGCCGCTGCGAAGATATCCACCACACCCTCGGGCGCCACCGCGCGGGCGATAATCTGACGCACGGCCTGCTCGAGTTCCTCCTCGGGTCGTGCCTGGCCTGGCGCGCGTTTAGCCAGCACCGTTTGCACGGCCTGGAAGAAGGCCACATCATCGCGGATCCAGAGCGCCTCTTGGTGGGGTACCGCCAGGGCAAAAGCCTGCGACAGCTCGCGCACCGCACGCAAGAGCCGATCCTTGCCGTTCTCCTGCTTGAGGATGTGCTCCTGTGCGGCGGGCAAAAGGCCCAGCCGCTCCGTCGGCGTGCCAGTAATCCACCTCGACCAATCGAAGCCGTAAAAGAGACCGCAGCAAATCTCGTACTTCTCGCACATGAGCGCCACCGCCTCTTCCTGATTGAGCGCAGTGCGTCCGGTGCCGCCGCTCTCGGTGTAGGTCGCCAGCGCGGCTTTAAGCTCGGGGGCCAAGCCCAGGTAGTCCACCACCAGCCCGCCGGGCTTGTCACGGAAGACCCGGTTCACCCGCGCGGTGGCCTGCATCAGACCGTGGCCCCGCATGGGCTTATCCAGGTACATGGTGTGCAGGCTGGGGGCGTCGAAGCCGGTGAGCCACATATCGCGCACGATGACCAGCCTAAAGTCATCTTTGGGATCGCGGAAACGTTTGGCCAGCGCTTCACGGCGTGGTTTGTTGCGGATGTGCGGCTGCCAGTCGAGCGGGTCGGAAGCGGAACCGGTCATCACAATCTTGATGGTGCCCTTTTCGTCGTCGTCGTGGTGCCATTGGGGCCTGAGACGCACAATCTCGTGGTAGAGCTCCACGCAAATGCGCCGACTCATGCAGACAACCATAGCCTTGCCGTCCATCGCCTCGAGCCGCTGTTCGAAGTGCTGGACAATATCCTCCGCCACCAAGCGCAGCCGCCTTGCCGCACCCACGATGGCCTCGAGCTGCGCCCATTTGCTCTTGAGTTTCTCCTTGCGCTCGAGTTCCTCTCCCTCGGTAACTTCCTCGAATTCCTCGTCAATCTGTGGCTTGAGTTCCTCGGGCAGATCGAGCTTAGCCAGGCGGCTTTCGTAGTAGATGGGCACCGTGGCCCCGTCCTCTACGGCGCGTTGGATGTCGTAGATACTGATGTAGTCACCAAAGACAGCGCGGGTGTTGGCATCCTGAAGCTCAATCGGGGTTCCGGTAAAGCCGATAAAGGAGGCGCCCGGCAGGGCGTCGCGCATGTGGCGGGCGAAGCCGTCGATAAAGTCGTACTGGCTGCGGTGCGCTTCATCGGCGATGACCACAATGTTGCGCCGCTCAGAGAGCCTCGGGTAGCGGTCGCCTTTTTCTTCGGGCATGAACTTCTGGATGGTAGTGAAGACCACCCCACCCGACTGCACCGAGAGCAGCTCGCGCAGGTGGGCGCGGCTTTCGGCCTGCACCGGTGGCTGGCGCAGCAGCTCCTGGCAACGGGCAAAAGTGCTGTAGAGCTGGTCGTCCAGGTCGTTGCGGTCGGTGAGCACCACCAGGGTAGGGTTTTCCATGACCGGTTCGCGGATGATGCGCCCGGCATAAAACGCCATGGTCAGGCTTTTGCCCGAGCCTTGGGTATGCCAGACCACGCCGATACGCCGGTCGCCCGGCTGACCCCCCTTGCCCTCCCGTTGGGCCAGGGCAGCCCGCAGCGTCTCTTGTACCGCCACCTGTACTGCGTGGAACTGGTGGTAGCCCGCCATTTTCTTGATCAATCGTCCGCTGCCGTCGTCTTCAAAAACGATAAAGTCGCGCACCAGGTCGAGGAAGCGGTGCGGTGCGAACACCCCCTCGAGCACCACTTGCAGCTCGGGCATCTTGGCATCGGCCAGGCGGTCACCGGCTACTGTACGCCAGGGCTTGAACCACTCCCGCCCCGCCCCAATCACCCCTACGCGCGCCCCCACCCCATCGGAGACCACCAGCACCGCATTGGGCGCAAAGAGCGAGGGGATTTCGGCCTGGTAGGTCTGGAGTTGCCGAAACGCGCTCCAGATGGTGGCTTCTTCGTCGGCGGCGTTCTTCAGTTCCACCACCACCAGCGGCAGGCCGTTGACGAACAGCACCACGTCCGGCCGGCGGTGGTGCTTGTTTTCCACCACAGTGAACTGATTAACTGCGAGCCAGTCGTTGTTGGTTGGGTTGTCAAAGTCGATTACCTTGGCCTGCACACCGCGAATGGCGCCCTCGGCCGTCCGGTACTCCACGGTTACGCCGTTCACCAGCAGGCGGTGTTGCCCGCGGTTTCGTTGGATCAAGTCCGAACCCTCGGGCCGGGTGAGCTTGCGGAAGGCATCCTCGAGTGCCTCAGTAGGTAGCTCAGGGTTAAGCCGCGCCAGCGCGCCGCGCAGACGTTGCTCCAGAACCACCTGGCTGTAATCGGTGCGCTCGGGCGCGGCTCCGTCCGGTGCAATGTCGGGGCCGTGGACAACCTGCCAACCCACTGCCTCGAGCCAGGACAGGGCAGCCTGTTCAACCACGGATTCGGTCATCTGCGCCATGATTCATCTCTCGTGGGGGTAGATTCCAGCCCCACCCCCACAACCGGATTTTCCCCGTCAAGTGCCCATTTTATGGGGTTATTCAAGATGTATTGGCGAATGCGGTTCAGCGATGCGTCGTCTCGGATGATGTGTTCGTAATAATTGCGTTGCCAGACCGGCGTACCGGTTGTGCCGCGATGTTCGTTAATACGCCGGGCAGAAAATGTTTTGAATTGACGGACGATTTCCGGCAATCCGTGGCGTTTCGTTGGCGTGGGGGTGGGTTCTGCGGTTGTTGTTGGGGCGGGCGTGGTTGTTGTTGCCGTAGGGGTGGGTTCGGCGGTCGTCGTTGTTGTTACCGTAGGGGTGGGTTCCGAACCCACCCCTACGGAACCCACCCCTACGGAACCCACCCCTACAACGCCACCATTCACGATGACCACAACCCCGTGTACGTGATTGGGCATAACCACGAACGCATCCAAAACCACGTTCGATACATGGTTGGGCAGGTCGAACCAGACATCCCGGACAATCCGGCCATATTCGTTCAAATGCATTTCGTCATCTGCGACCTCGCCAAATAGGCATTCCCGACCATGCGTGCAGATGGTAATGAAATACGCCCCCGCCTGGGTGTAGTCGTACCCCCTCAGCCGGATGCTGCGGCGGTGGTGGCGCGCCGGGTCGTATTTCACAGCCCCCGCCCCTCCAAAAACCGTTCCGCATCCTTCACCCGCAGCTCGCCGGAGATGAGCTTGGGTAAGAGCGCATCGCGCAGGGCGGCGAGAGTGCGGGACTCATGATCGATAACTTCGATCCTGCTATCTAGCGGCGCAGCCCGTCGTTCGAACTCCTCCACGAGACTTCGCGGAGGCACCACGCAAGCAATGCCGTGGAAGTCCTTCTTGCCAATCGAGCCGAAGACTGTCCCCTCAGCCTCGAAGCGAAGGAACACATCCTCCAGCGCGCGCATGAACTGATACGAGTAGGAACGACTTCCCGTCTTGTGGCGAGCGGCCGCCACACCGCGCCCAATCGCGCAGTCCTCCGCTGCCATGTTGATATCGCCGACGGGGGCTCGCACACTGATAAGCGTATCGCCTTTCTTAGCAAACCTCGTCGGAGCTGTGCAGTACACACGGCGAGTTGGGAAGCGGAAGCCAAAGTCTGTTCGCCCTTGGTAGAACGGCACTCCTTCGCCAACTTCGTTGTAGGTGTGCCCCGGGGGAGATTGGCCCATTGTGAGGTCGAACTCGTCATCCACGCACCCAACCCCCCACCCCTCCGGAATCTCCCCCAACTCCGAGTCCACCAGGCGATCCGGGAAGAGGTCGTAGAGGTGAGCGGGGAGACCTGGGAGCGACTGGCCGCGCTGCCAGCGGCCCTCCATCTTGGCACGCACCGGCTCGAAGTCCACGAACCACGACTTGAAGAGCGCTCGAGCCATCCCCTCGAGCGTCTCGCTCATCCGCCGGTTTAGCTCGAGCTTGTCGTCCAGCGTGCCGAGGATATGCGCGATGGCGCGCTGTTCGGGAAGTAGAGGGACTGAAACTTTCAGTGCGTGTGCTGCATCCCGGTTTAATCCCGGCACCGCGCTATCTGCATTCATGTGCTCCAGGCCCAGCGCCTTCAACAGGTAGTACTTGAAGCGAAGCACGCATGGGTCAGGGTCGACCACATAGAAGGTGGTATCAATGGGCCAGCACGGTTTCGGGCTATAGTGAACTGCACCGACAGTTCCTTTACGCCCTATAACAACTGTTGGGCCAGAGGTCAAAGCTTCGCTGTGAAAACCGACCACACCATTTGAGCCGAAGACGGGAACGTGGCCAGAGGAATCGCGCCGATGTTCTGGCAATCCCTTGCCGTAAGCAAAGGGAGCGAACGCCCCTACGGTAACTTTGTTCCACTCACCCGCCATACCCCAGCTCCTCCAACCGTTTCACAAGCGCCTCGATCTGGTGTTTTAGAACGGGGAGGTCTCTTTCCACCGTCCTCCAGACTTCCAGCAAGTCCACCCCGAAATACTCGTGAACGACCACATTCCGCATGGCGACAATCTGTGCCCAGGGTATCTCGGGGTGGGACTCATGAAAGGCTTTGCCGAGCCGGGCAGCCGCCTCTCCGATGAGCTGAATGTGGTACAAAACCCAGGTCTGGATCAGCTCTTCCTGCTCAAACGCCTCTTGGCCCCGGGCGGCATAGCGCTCGATCTTGGCGATGGCGTCCAAAATGTCTTTCAAGCGTTCCTGGGGTTTCCTCATAGTGGGACGGCCTCTTGTAACACCCGCTCCCGAATCTGGGGCTTGATACCGCGACTGCTCACCACGTCCACCTTGACCCCCACCAGCTCCTGGAGCTCGAGCCAAAGCCCGGCATGGTCCAGCAGGCTGCGGCTGGGCTCGAAGTCAACAACGAGGTCAAGGTCGCTTTGTTCGTCCGCCTCTCCGCGGGCGACGGAGCCGAAGACCCGCACATTGCGGGCACCGTACTTGGCGCACACCTTCAGGATTTCCTCGCGTTTGACGTGCAACAGCTCCTCAAGCGTCATAGCCCAGCTCCCTCAGGTTCTTCCGGATGGCCTCATCCAGCCGTCGGGCTTCGGCTTGCTGCTGGGCAAGCTGCGCCACCAGCCGCTGCATCTTCTCCTCGAACGGCTCGCCGTCGTCGGCCTGCGCCTCGGCGCCCACGTAGCGACCCGGCGTGAGCACGTAGCCGTGCTTACGCACCTCGTCCAGCGTGGCGCTCTTGCAGAAGCCGGGGATATCCTGGTACTTGGGCAGACTACCATCTGCCCCTACACCGCGCCAGGCGTGGTAGGTGTCGGCAATCCGCTTGATCTCCTCGTCGGTAAGTTCGCGGTGGGTGCGGTCTACCATGCGGCCCATCTTGCGGGCGTCAATGAACAGGATTTCTCCGCGGCGGTCGCGGTAGGAGCGGGTCAGTGACCCGCCCTTACCCGAGCGGTCGCGCGCGAGAAACCACAAACACGCGGGGATTTGTGTTGAGTAGAAGAGCTGGTTCGGCAGCGCCACCATGCAGTCCACCAGGTTGGCCTCGATGATGTTTTTGCGAATCTCGCCCTCGCCGGATTGGTTGGAGGACATCGAGCCATTGGCAAGCACAAATCCGGCCACGCCGGTTGGCGCGAGGTGATGGATGATGTGTTGCACCCAGGCAAAGTTGGCGTTTCCCACCGGCGGCACGCCGTACTGCCAGCGCTTGTCGTCGCGCAGCCGCTCTCCGCCCCAGTCGGAGACGTTGAAGGGCGGGTTCGCCAGGATGAAGTCGGCCTTGAGGTCGGGGAAGTGGTCGTTGTGGAAGGTGTCGCCGTGGGCGATCTGGCCCTCGATGCCGCGGATGGCCAGGTTCATCTTGGCCAGGCGCCAGGTGGTGTAGTTGGACTCCTGCCCGTAGATCGAGATGTCGGCGCGTGCGCGGGTCGGTGACCCGCCCCTACGGCCGCCGTTGCCGTTGCCATTAGCGTGAGCGCGAATGAACTCCATCGACTGCACGAACATGCCCGAGGAACCGCAGCAGGGGTCGTAGACGCGCCCGCGGTAGGGCTCGAGCATCTCCACCAACAGCTTCACCACAGAGCGCGGGGTGTAGAACTCGCCGCCCTTTTTGCCTTCGGCGCTGGCGAATTGGGAGAGGAAATACTCGTAGACGCGCCCCAACACATCCTTGGCGCGGGCTTCTTCATCGCCAACCCTAATGTTGCTGATGAGGTCGATGAGCTGGCCCAGGCGGGTTTTGTCCAGCGCGGGGCGGGCGTAGTCCTTGGGCAGCACCCCCTTCAAGGCCGGATTGTCGCGTTCAATGCCAGCCATGGCGTTGTCCACGAGCTGGCCGATGGTGGGCTGTTTGGCTTGTGCCTTGAGGTGTGCCCAGCGGGCCTCGGGCGGAACCCAGAAGATGTTCTGGGCGCGGTATTCGTCCGGGTCTTCGGGGTCGGCACCCTGGGCCCGTTCGGCCTCGAGCTTCGCGTGGTGCTCCTCGAAGGCGTCGGAGATGTATTTGAGGAAGATCAGGCCAAGAACCACATGCTTGTACTCGGCGGCATCCATGCTGCCGCGCAGGGCATCGGCCATCTGCCAGAGTTGGGATTCATAACCTACGGTTGCAGAGTTACTTGCCTTGTTTGTGCTGTTCTTACGCTTTGCCAATGTCCACCTCGACCTTTTCTTTGCAAATGGCGCTTACAACCCTCTTTCAACGTCTCCAATAACGCGCTACGTGTCCATATTATCCAAATGATCCATTGCCCCAAAACCGCTTGACCTTGTATTTTTGCCGCATACTAACCCACCCCTGCCCATTTCAGACGGCAATTTGCACTTGACGCGCCCGCTGCCAAGCCAGCCACCCCTCAGTCACGCTCGAGTCATCCTGCAGTGTGTACCCTGGTAGAGAACCTGAGGAGGTACGGGCATGAAAAAGCTGTTTGGGCTTATGGCGGCGGTGCTGTGGCTGGGGTGGGGGGTAGCCCTGGCCGATAGCTTCGACATTTTCGAGTACACCCCACCCCAGGGGTGGAAGAAAACCAACCTGCAGGGCGGGGTGATGCTGTCGCTGCAAACCAAAGAATCGTTTGGCGGCATTGTGCTGTATGCCAGCGTGCCCGCCGGCAACAACCCCGAGCAAAACTTTAAGGGCGAGTGGAAGCGGCTGGTGGAAGAGGGGCTGGGGCTGTCGGGTGAGCCCACCACCGAGATGGGGCCACCCAACGGCGAGTATCAGAACATGGCGGGGGGCATTGCGGCCACACAGGACGGGCTCAACTACGTGGTGCTGCTCTCCACCTTTACCGGCAACGGGCGCGCGGCCAGCGTGCTCTACATTACCACCGACGAAAAGCACTTCGACCTGTTCGACCGGTTCAACAGCACGCTCAGGCTCAACAAGCCCAAAGCGGCCCAGGCGCCTCCGGCCAATGCGGCCCGTCCGCCCGCCAACGCACCGGCCAGCAACCGCACCATCGCCACCCCCACCACCCGCTTCAACGACGGCTGGGTGGCCACCATCGAGCAGGGCTTCGTGCGGGTGGCCAAGGGCGAGGTGGTGGTGCTATTGCACTATGGCCTGCCGCTGCCAGAGAACATGTGGGTGATGGGCAACGAGCAGGAGCGGGTGGGCTACTACTGGAACCGTCTGGTGGCCTCTCGCTACCGGGTGGACGAGCTCAAGGTCTTCAAAAATGACATCTGTTATTTTTGCCTCTATTTTGGCGAGGGCAGCGCAACCGAGATTGCCACCGGCGCACGCAAGCACGTGGCCCTCTACATCTCGTTTGACAAGGGCCTGGGCTACGCCGTCCAGGTGATGGCCCCCAGCTTTGCCGCCTTTCAAAAAGAGTTTCCCAACATCGAGGCGGTGGGCAAGATGTACGGCTACAACAAGTTTGCGGTCAAAGCTGCCGACCTAACCGGCACGTGGAAAGATAGCAGTTCCGCCGCAGGCCAGTACTACAACTCCATCACCGGCGCGTATGCCGGCATGAACGTGGTGAGCAGCGCGCATAGCTTCAGCTTCAACCGCGACGGCACCTATAGCTCCAGCCACGTGGGGGCCAGCGGCTTTGTGGGCTCACAGCAGTTCTACTCGCAAAAATACCAGGGCCGCATGACCCTGAACGACTGGCAGATGAGCCTGACCAACCGCTTCAACAACAAGACCGAGGTGTTCGAGGCCTACTTCGAGATGACCGGAGCCGGGCCGGTGCTGAACCTGATTCAGGTGGGGGCACGGGGCATCCACTACCGGCTGGTGCGGGAGTAGCCGGGCTCTACCCCAGTAAAAGCCCTTATGCCAGGGAAGCCAGGAAGGTCTGCACCTCGTCGCGGCGCGGGGGGGTGGCGTTGGCACAGTGCAGGGCCGCTACCGCCGAGGCGAACTCGAGCGCCTCGAGCTCTTTTTGCCCCTCGGCCAAAGCCAGGGTAAAAGCGCCGTGAAACACATCGCCCGCCCCGGTGGTATCGCGCACAGGCACCGGGTGGGCAGCCAGCCGCCCAGCGCCGTAGGCCACCCCTTTTGCGCCCAGGGTAACAGCAGCAAACACCTGCTGGGCCTGAAGCTGCGCCAGGAGGGCCTCCACCCCGCCCTTTTGCAGCGCCAGCTCCTCCGAGGCCACCACGTGTGTGGCCACCTGAATAAGCCTCCAGTCTTCCTCCCGGTCGCGGTCCAGGTCGAGCACCACCGGAAGGCCCCGCGCCCGGGCGGCCTGGCCCAGCCCGTACCCGGCGGCGGCCCAGCGCCCATCCAAAAGCAGCGCCCCCGCCCCTCCAAGCAGGTCTTCCTGGCTCAGCAGCAGTTCCTCGGGCAGGGCAGGCCGGTAGGGAAAAATAAAACGCTCCCCCTCCGGCGTCACCAGCACCGCCGAAACCGGGGTGGCCGCGCCCAGCTGGAAGTGGGTTTTGACTCCTTCGACCTCGAGCATCTTCTGCAGGCGCTCGCCCGCCGCGTCGTCACCCCGGCGGCTCAGCAGGTGGGCCGCACCCCCCAGCCGGGCCACCGCCAGCGCGGCCACTGTGGCCGGGCCGCCAATGGTCTCGCGGTAGGCCCGCACCCCGGTTCGACTGGCACGGGGTGGGAACTCCTCGACGTAGTAGCGCTGATCCAGGTTGGCCCAGCCCACGGTCAGTATCTTCACCATACCAGCCTGCGCTCCTCCGGTCGTGGGGGCAGTACCTCCAGCCCCAGCCAGACGCACATCTCCAGCAAGGCCTCCTCGTGCGTGCCCATCCCCACCGCCAGGTGGTGCGGAATGCGGTGATTAAGCCAGCTCGCCAGAAACTGCCGGGGGGTTAGGGGCTCGCCGGCCCAGGTGGGGCGGATGAGGTGCCCCGAGTCGCCGTCGTAGCCCTTCTCGCCGCTCAGCATCCCCCCGTGCACCACGGCTTTACGGCCCGGCAGCAGGCGCAGGCCGCTAATGGGCCCTTGGCGCAGGGGCATGTCGCGCACGGCGGGCAGGTTGCGGTTGAAGTGCGGCACCAGCCGGGTGGGGCCATCGGCCCAGGCCTGGGGGGCTTCGCCCCCGTGCCAGAGCATCACCCCTTTGGACGAGATGTGCGCGATGTCCAGCAAGATGGCCGGCTGACCCGAGATGGCCTTCAGGGCCAGCATACCGGCCAGGCCCATCACGTCGCCCTCGGGGGCCAGGGTGTGGCCTGCATCGGCCAGGCGGGCCATGGCTGCATAGGCCATCACTCCGGTTTTCTCGGGAATTTCCGGCCACTCGCGCAGGGCCACCCCGTCGTAGGGCCGGGCCAGTTTTTCCAGGGCCAGCTCGAGGCGGAAGCTCTGGCGCAGGGCCTCGAGGGGGTACTCCGAAAGCTCCTGGAAAGCCGCGGCCCGTTCGGCCACCTCGGCTTCGCTCACCCCAGCCAGCGCCTCCCACAGCTCGCTCAGGTCGGCCTTCTCCACCACCAGGCCAGTCTCGGGCAGGGCCCCAAAGGCAAAAAAGCCGGGCGCATGGCCGCCCAGCCAGAGCACCCGGCCCTCGCGCAGCACCCGGGCGCCGCGCAGGGCATCCAGGCTGAGCTTCAGGCGGGTCTGGAACCAGACATCCTCCACCGCTCCGTAAAACCACTTGGTGGGTTTTTGCGCCAGCGAAACCCCCAGGTTGAGGCCGCAGAGCGCGTTCTGCGGCAGGGGGCCAGTCTCCCACACCTCGGGCAGGGCCCACAGCCCTACCGGGATGGGCAGCTCCAGGAGCGGCACAAAGGCATCGCCGGTAGCAAAGGTAATGTGCTGCACCAGCAGCAAGTCTAGCTTTGCGTCCTGGGCCGCGCGGGCAGCCGCCTCGGCCTGGACGGCGTCGGCCACCGGCTCGGCCACATAGGCCAGTTCAAAGCCCAGCTTGGGGCCCAGGGCTTCCAGGGCCTGGCGGCTGGTGTGCTCGAGGCCGAACCTCGAGCCCCTGAACAAAGGCCGCACGACGGGAACCAGGCCGATTCGTAGGTTCGACATATCTCTTTTCATTCGCTTTCCTGCACCGAAGCCGCTCTAACCCTTGACTCCGCCCTGGGTCAGGCCGCCCACCACCCGCTCCTGGAACAGCGCAATCACCAGCGCCACCGGCACCAGGGCCACCACCAACGCCGCCGAGATGAGCGGCCAGGGAAAGGTATACTCCCCCTGCAAAAACTGAATGCCCACCGGCAGGGTTCGCATCGCCTGAGAGGGCATCAGGGTCAGGGCCAGCAAAAACTCATCCCAACTGTTCACAAAAGCCAGGATACTCGCCGTAAACACCCCCGGAGCCGAAAGCGGCACCACAATGCGCCACAGCGCCCCCACCCGGGAGCATCCGTCCACCATAGCGGCAGACTCCAAATCCCGGGGGATGCCCTGAAAAAAGCTCACCAGCACCAGTGTAGCCACCGGAATCGAAAGCGCCGCATGGGGCAGAATCAGGGCAATGTAGTTGTTGCGTAGCCCCAACGCCAGCACCATCTCGAATAAGGGCAGCAGCAAGGTCACGGTAGGAAACATCGAGACCCCTACCAGCAGCGAAAAGATCAGGGTCTTGTTGGGAATTCGCAAACGGGCCAGGGCATAGGCCGCCAGCGCCGAAACAAACACGCACAGAAGGGTGGCCCCGCCGGCCACGATCAGGCTGTTGAGAAAGTAGCGCATGATGGGGGCATTGGTAAAGGCCTGTACGTAATTTTGCAAGGTCGGGTTTTCGGGCAGCCAGGTGATGGGTATGCGGGTAAGCTCACCCTCGGTTTTGAATGAGGTGAGCAAAATCCAGACCGTAGGGAAAAACCCGTTGACCACCACGATGCCCGCCGCAATCCAGAGCCATATCCGTGGATTATCCCATCTCATACAGCCCTCCGGATTTGAGCAGGGGTACCTTGATGGCTCTTCCGCAAGAATGCCGCAATCCCCCCAAAAAGGCCATACCAGGCTTACTTTTTGCCACTGCCCCCAACCGCGATGATACGCGCAGCGAGGCGAAAAACCTGTGCGGGCGACCTGGCCTAGTCATCGGCCCCCCTCACGTAGCGTAGATACACCAGCGTCACCACAAAGCTGATCAGGAACATCAGCACCGCCAGCGCCGAGCCGTAGCCAAAGTTCAGATTCTCGATGCTCATGGTCCGCACGTACATAGCCAGGGTCTCGAAGGAGCTACCCCCATTCTGCATAGCAAAGGGGATGTCGAAGGTCTGAAAAGCCGTAATGGTGCGGAAAATCGCCGCCACCAGGATGGCCGGTAACAGAAGCGGCAGGGTGATACGCCAGAAACTCTGCCAGCGGTTGGCCCCATCCACCGCTGCTGATTCGTAAAGCTCTTTGGGAATGACCTGCAAGCCGGCCAGCAAAATAAGCGCCACAAAGGAACTGCTTTTCCAGATGATGCTCAGGCAAACGGCCCAAAAAAGCAGTTCGGGCGTGGTCACCCAGAACAGACGTTCGCCCCCCAGGCGCACGATCACATCATTGACCACGCCATACTGGCTGTCGAAAAACCATCTGAAAATAAGGCCTGCAAACACCAGCGGCAGGGCCCAGGGTAGTAGCAAGCCCAGCCGAACCGGCCACTTGACCCGGAAGGGCAGGTTGGCCAGCAGGGCCAGCAAGAGCCCTACCACCAACGCACCCGGCACCGTAACCAGCACAATCAAGAGGGTGTTCCAAAGCGCCGTCCAGAAACGTTCGTCAGAAAAAGCCTGGGCGAAATTCTCGAGGCCCACAAAAACCGGACTGTTGCCGGTCTCGTCCGTCAGCCGGCGACGAAATAGGCTCGTGTACAAAAGCCGCCCAACCGGATAAAGCGCTACCAGCCCCAGGAGCAAGGCTGCTGGAACCAGCAACCAGAAGGCCAGTGCGCGCTCACTCAGGTCGCCAAAGCTGCGGCGGATTCTGGGCTCTGGCTGGGTCATGGATCACATCCTCTGGTTCTTTGTGTCCACGAGAAGCCAGCGCCAGCACAAAGGGCCAGATGGCTTCTCGTGGAAAAAGCGCTTTACCTACCGCCGTAGATCGCCTGCAGGCGGGTCACGATCTCCCTTGCACCCTGCTCGGGGGTTTTTTGTCGGGCCAGCACCTGGTTGGTGGTTACGCGGATGGCCTCTGAAATCTCAGCGTAGCGGGGGTGTTGTGGACGGGCACGGGCCGCCTGCACCACCGGCAGCGCCTGGCCGAACCAGGGGTTAACCCGCAGAATGTCGGGGTCGCGGTAGAGCGCGGGGAAAACCGGCAGGTTAGAGGCTTCGATGGCCAGTATCTTGGAAACCTCGGGGCTGCTCAGGAAACGCACCAGCCGGTGGGCCTGGGCTTTGTTGCGGCTAAAGTCCGATACCACCCACTGCCAGCCCCCCAGACAGCTGGCCTGGCGACCTCCAGCAAAAGCGGGCAGGGGTACTACGCCAATTTTGCCCTTGACCTGGCTGTCGGCATCGTTTTGGAACCTGTTCCAGGCATAGGCAAACAGGGTGCCAAAAATCCAGCGGCCAGCCTGCATTTCCTGGCGGATGGTGTCCTGGGGTTTTTCGGCCATGTTGGGCGGCGAGACCCGCTGATCCATCAGGCCCACCCAGAACTGCAAGGCGCGCTGGGCCTGTTCCACGGTGAGGCTGAACTGGCCTTGCGCGTTGGTGACATCGCCACCAGCAGCCCAGATAGGCAACAGGAAGGTGCACACCGTTCCTTCGGCAGGGGCACCAATATAACCAATGCCGTTAAGGGTGGGGTTGTTCTCCCGCTGAAGAATGGTCTGGGCTTGCTGGATGGCCTCATCCCAGGTGGTGGGCGGCTTGAAGCCATATTTTTCAAGCAGGTCGGTGCGGTAATAGAGGAACATGGCGTCGGCAAAGCCTGGCAGGGCCACCAGCTGGCCGTTGATCACGTTGGCCTGCGAGTAGGCGGGCAGGTACTGCCGCAACAGGGCCTGGCGCGAGGCAGCAGGCAGGTATTTGTCGATGGTGTCGGCCCAACGGCTGGCCAGGTATTGCGCGGGCCTGATCACATCGATCAGGATGATGTCAATGCTGGGATCGCGCGAGGCCAGCACGGTGGTGAGGTACTGCTGCTGTTGATCTGAGGTGGCCCCCCCCACTTCCACATCCACCCGCACCCCAGGGTTGCGCGACTGATAAAGGTCAAAAATTTTCCGCATCACATCCGGGCGCTGCTGCCCACCCACAAACACCCGCAAGCGGGTTTGCTGTGCCAGCGCAGTGGACATCACCAACACAGCGACCAAGAGCCAAAAAAGCTTCTTCATGGGTTTCCTCCTCCTTGTAGACGCAAGCCTAGTTTACCGAGTTCGGCCTCTAGTGTCTCGTTAACCTCTACTCCTTCTGTCATTGCTTTTTCTCGTAAAGCGGCGCGGCGCGAGCCGGGAATCCGGCTGCCGGCCGCTTCAAGAGCCTGGATGAGTTGGGCCACCCGCCCTGCGTAGCCTGTACCGAATGCCGCAGGCTCGAGCGCCAGCAACAAGAGCCCGGGCCTGGCCGCCTGCTCCGGGGGCATCCAGGGCAGTGGCAGCTCGGGCGAGAGCACCTCGCCCGCCAGGGCCCCGGCCAGGATTTCCACCAGCACCGCCAGGGCAAAGCCCTTGCCTTCCCCAATGGGAATCAAGGAGCCTTCCAGGGCCGCTCGGGCATCGGTGGTGGGGCGGCCCTCCTTGTCGATGGCCCAGCCCTCTGGGATGGGCTCACCTTTCTTGGCAGCGGCGATGATTTTGCCCCGGGCCACCACCGAGATGGAGGTGTCAACGACAATCGGCTGGGGCTGTGCAGACGCACCCAGGGCGATGGGGTTGGTGCCCAGCACCGGCCCCGGGGCAATGGCAGGTGGGGTGTTGGCAAAGGCCAGGGCCACCAGGCCCTGCTGGGCCAGCCGGCCCACGTAGGCCGACAATACCCCGGAATGTCCGGCTCCCCGCACGGCCAGCGTTGCACTGCCTTGTTCCCGGGCCATCTGAGCCAGAACCCGCACCGCAAAGAGCCCGGCCACCGGCCCTGGTGCGCCGTCGGCGTGAAGAACGGCTACGCTGGGCCTGCTTCGTTCCAGGCGCATCTGCGGTTTGGGGTTGAGCCCGCCGGCCTGTAGCTGGGCGGTGTATTGGGCCATCCGGGTCAGGCCGTGCCCCAGGTTGCCCTCTATTTCGGCCTCGAGGATCACCTCGGCGAACTCCTCGGCATGGCCCGGGGCCAGCCCCAGGCTTTGGAAGTGGCTCGAGACCACCCGCAACAGCTCGGAATAAGGAACCTTCATGCCGCCCCCAGGATGTTCAGAACGCCCTCGGCCACCCGCAGACCCACCGCTTCCTGGGCCTCGGCGGTCAGGCCGGCCACATGGGGGGTTATCCACAGGTTTTCCACACCCCGCAGCAGGTGCTGCGCGGGCAGGGGCTCGGGGTCTACCACGTCCAGCACGGCCCCGGCCAGATGGCCTGAGCGCAGCGCGGCCACCAGGTCGGCCTGGTTCACCAGCTCGCCCCTGGCGGTGTTGATCAGGTAGCTGCCCCTGGGCATGGCGGCGAGGGTTTCGGCCCGGATTAGCTCTTTGGTTTCGGGGGTCAGGGGGGCGTGCAGCGAGAGGAACTGGGCCGAGCGCAGCACCTCGGGCGTGGAGGCCAGCCGAATTTCCAGATCTTCAACTGCGCTCTCCCAGGGCAGGCGCATGGGATCGGAGGCCACGACCTTCATGCCAAAGGCCCTGGCCCGCTTGGCGACCCGCAGCCCCACCTCGCCTAGGCCCACCAGGCCCAGGGTCTTGCCCGAGAGCTCGAACCCCCCAAAGGCCGCGCGGTTCCAGCCGCCCTCGGCCACATGGGCCGCCGCCCCCGCAATGTTGCGGGCCAGGTGCAGCATGGCCGCCAGCACGTACTCGGCCACCGCACCCGCGTTGATGCCTCGGGCAAAGTAAAGCTGTACGCCGCGGGCTTTGAGGTCGGGCTGCACGATGTTGTCCAGGCCCACCCCCAGCCGCCCCACCACCTTGAGTCTGGGCCCCGCGGCCAGCAGGTCGGCGTTTACCAGGGTCTGGTTACGCACCACCAGGGCCGTGGCGGGGGCCAGCCGGGCCTTGAGGGCCTGGCGGTCTTTCCAGAGGTTGGGGTCATAGTAGACCTCCAGGCCGCTTTGCTTTAGGCGCTCGAGGCCGCTTGGGGTGATGAACTCGCTAACGACAATCATGGCTAGGACTTCAGGCGCTGGGGTAAAGCTTGGTAATCACGAACTCGTTGTGTCGCAGGAGTTCGGCGGCAGTCAGGCGACCGTTGGCGGTACGCTCAAACACCTCCAGGATGCGGTCGGCAGCCTGATCAAGGCCAATCTCACCGACCAGCAGGTCGGGCAGCTTGACGTCGATGTGCTCGCTCATGGTAGCGCAGGTGATGGGGTTAGGCGAGACCTTGATGACCGGGATAAGGGGGTGCCCCACGATGTTGCCCTGGCCGGTGGTGAAGAAGTGCAGCACGCTGCCCCCCGCCGCACACAGCGTCACCTGCTCCGCCCCCGCCGAAGAGCTGTTCATGAAAACCAGGCCCTGGCCGGGCTTGACCGGCTCGGCATAGCCCAGCACTGCGTTGATGGGTCGGGAGCCGGTTTTCTGGATGTTGCCCAGGGCTTTTTCTTCGATGGTGGAGAGCCCTCCGCGGATGTTGCCCTCGGTGGGCTGGGAGCCCAGCAGGTCTACCCCCTGGGCTTCGATCATCCGGATATAGTCGTTGTAGATCTGCATGAACTTGCGTCGGAGGGCAGGGGTGGCGCAGCGGTTGGCAATGAGGTGTTCACCGCCAGTCAGCTCGGAGGTTTCGCCAAAAATCACCGAGGCCCCCATATCCACCAGCCGATCCACCGCGCGGCCCTGGGCTTTATTGCCGGCCAGGCCCAAGGTAGGGTCGGACTCACCACACTTGATGGAGAGCACCAGCTCCGAGACGCTTACTGGCTCGCGCCGCAGCTCGGAGGCGTCTTGCACCATGTGGTAGGCCGCCCGGCTGGCCGCATTAATCACGTTGAGGTCACCGTGGCGTTCGATGGAGAAGGTTTCCACTGGCTTGCCGGTTCTGGCAATGGCCGAGGCCACCCGCTCGGTCCACTTGGGTTCGATGCCGATAACCACTACCCCGTGCACGTTGGCGTTGGCCCCGTGGCCCGAAAGGGTGCGGAAGGTAAGCTCGAGGTCCTCGCCAAACTGTAAGCGCCCGTAGGGGTGCGGCAGGGCCGTGGTGCCGTTGATCAGCCGGGCCACCCCTTCGGCGGCCGAGTTGGAAAGGTCGTCTACCGGCAGGACGAGCACATGGTTACGCACGCCCACCGCGCCATTGGGGCGGCGGTAGCCGGTCAACTGCATGCCCCTGGAGGCTGTTTTCTTAGGCATCGCTGCCCCCTCTGGTCTTTGATTTGCGGCCTTCGGCTTTAGGTTTTCCGTAGTCCCAGCGCAGGGTACGGATATTGTGCACGTGCACATAACCACCCTTTTTAACGGGTTTGGTCATCCGGCCCACCTTCTCGCCATACTCGATAACCACATGGCCCTCGGGTAAGTCTTTGAGGGCAATTTTGTGTCCCAGCGGGATATCCTCCAGCAGCTTGATCCTGTGTGTTTTACCGCCCTCGAGGCTATGAATGGTCAGCTCCTCGCCCGCTTTAAGGTCGGCAACGGCTATCGCCACGTCATCGGTGCTTTTATGCGCTAAGGCCCTGTGTGCCACCAGATCCTCCTTTGCTTTTCACGAGATTTTATATCTAAAATCTTTTATGGTCAATGTGTTACAATTACCAAGCAGATATGGCTCTGACACGAACCACCCTGAATCGAGAGGCCTATAAGGCTTTGCGGCAAGCCATTCTGGGACGCAAAATCTCTCCCGGACAAAAATTGGTGGTGCGGGTACTGGCCGAAGACCTGGGTCTCTCGCCCACCCCGGTCAAGGAAGCCCTGAGCGCACTGGAGCGCGAGGGGCTGGTAGTAGCAGTGCCCCACCGGGGCTATTTTGTACTGGAGCCGAGGCTTGAGGACGTGCGGGAGATCTACAGCCTGCGCGAGGTACTGGAGGGGCTGGCAGCCCGATTGGCCGTCGAGAATGACGGAAAGGCCCTTTTGAGGAAGCTCGAGCGCCTGTTTAACAAGCAGCGCGAAGCCGCCGATCAGGGCGATATTGACACCTATGGCGACCTCGACCTGGCCTTCCACCGCACTTTCTGGGAAGCCGCGGGCAGCAAGCGCCTACTGGCCGCCGCCGAGACCATAGACGGCCAGATTCGCATGCTCATCAGCAGTTCGGCGGCCATTCCAGGACGCCTGCCCCAGTCCCGCGCCGAACACGAAGCCATCTTGCAGGCGGTACGCGACAAAGACCCCGAGGCTGCCGAAACCGCCATGCGAACCCACGTCCGCAACGCGGGCCAGGCCCTGGAGCAGTTCTTACTCTCCAGGAAGGCATAGGCACCCTTCAATAAGAGCCGTCTGCTGAACCCCTCAGATGCCAGCGCCCGGGGTTCATCTCAACCCAGCTCGAGCACCCCGGCAAACACCCGCCCCACAGGGCGGCCCTGCGCCCACAAGGTCAGGTCGGCGGGGGCCCCCGGGCGAATCTGGCCGTGCTGGGGCCAGCCCGCCGCCAGCGCTGCGCCCCGGGTATGGGCCCACAAAACCTCAGCGGGGGTCAGGCGCTGGGCCGGGTTCAGGGGGTGCTGGGTAGCAGCCTCCAGGTTTAGCTCGTACAGCGGCTTCATCACCGGGGCATCCGAGCCAAAAGCCAGGGGCAGGCCGGTGTTCCAGAGGTCGCGCAGGCGGAAGGCCTGGTGCTCGTGGCCCGGCAGGTGGTAGCGCACCAGCTCGGCGTCGCCCAATAGGTGCATGGGCTGCATGGAAATCGCCAGGTTCAGCCCAGCAAACCGCGGCAACTCCTGATCGCGCACATGCTGGGCGTGCTCGAGCCGGAAAATGCGCCGGGCTCGGTGAACAGCCGCGCCAGCGGTCTGTCCCGCAAGGGGATCGTCCGCTCGGTGAACAGCCGCGCCCGCGGTCTGTCCCATACGGGCTTGCAGGCGGTGAAACACCTCCAACACCCCCTGCACCGCCCGGGTGCCAATGGCATGTACGGTCAGGCCAAAGCCCGCCGCCAGGGCTGCCTGGCCCTCGCTTTCGATGAACTCGAGGGGGTCGAGCGCAAGACCATATGAACCATCGGGGTAGGGCTCCACCATCCAGGCAGTGCGGCTGCCCAGCGCCCCATCGGCGAAAAACTTGACCGCGGCGATCTCGAGCCGGTCGCCCCGCCAGCCTGGCTGGGTTTCGCGCCAGTGGTCGCGGTCCAGGGCCCACCACAGCCGCAGCGGAAGCCGGCTAGAGGCCGCCAATTGTTCTGCCAGGCTATAGTGGCACCAGCCCATGTGGTGAACGGCGGTGTAGCCCCGGCGGGCCAGGTCTTGCAGGCCCCGCTCGAGCTCGGCCAGGCCAGGCGAAGGCAAGACCCGGTTTATCAGCTCCTGGGCAGCTTCCAGCAGGTACCCGGTCGGTTCACCCTGGGCATCCCGCACCACCACCCCACCGGGCATATCGGGGGTTTGGGCGGTAATACCGGCCTCTCTCAGGGCCTGGCTGTTGGCCCAGGCCGAGTGTCGGTCGCGGCTTTGCAAAAACACCGGGTGGTGGGGTGCTACAGCATCCAGCAGTTCGCGGGTGGGGTAGGCCCGAAACAGATAACCCCCGCCGCGTATCCAGGTACCGGGGGGCAGGGTGCGGGCCTTCTCGGCCACTTTCTGGGCCACCGCCTGGGGGTCGCCAAGCCCCTCCAGATCCAGGCTGTCCAGTTGCAACCCCCACATCTGCGGGTGGGCATGGGCTTCGTGCAGGCCTGGGGTAACCTGCTCAAAAAAATGCTTTTTGGCTCCCGGGTAGCGCGCACCCAGGTCTTGCAGGCTGCCCACATCGGCGATGCGGTCGCCTTCCAGATACACCGCCTCGGCCCCAGCCTCGGTCATGGTCTCTATTCGCCCATAAAGTAGCATGGGGGCATCCTATCCCGCCCGCAGCCCAGGCTCAAGCAGGGCCGGGCATGGGCTCTTGTGGCAAGCCTCTTTTGAGCAGGGCTGAGGTGATGAGATTTTGCAAAACCCGATTGGGTGTTTGCCTTCACACCTTGCCCACATCGGGCCGCTATACTCGAAAGCCGATGAGACGGGGCTTGCTGATTGGTCTGGGCATACTTACGGGGTCTCTGCTGGGCTGGGCTCTGCTCGAGCGCTACCACCACAACCGGGTCTTTGCGGGCGTGCAGGCCGCCGGGGTGCCGGTGGGGGGCCTGACGCTGGAGGAGGCCACCGCGAAAATTGCGGCTGCTACGCAAAACACCACCCCACCCCTGCTCACCCTCAAGGCCGGCGACAAAACCCTAGAGGTCTCCGCCGCCGAGCTTGGCTGGCAGCCCGACCCCAGGGCCACCGCCGAGCGTGCCTTTGCTGTGGGACGAACACGCTTGAGCGAACGCCTGGCAGCCCTGCGGGGGCAGGTCAGGGTTCCCCTGGTGCCCAGGGTGGATGCCGCAGCCCTGGAAAAGCGCCTGCAGGTCATTGCCGACAAGCTCGAGTACCCCCCCACCGACGCCAGGGTGGTGTTTCAGAACGGCCAGTACGTGGTCATTCCCGAAAAGGCGGGCTTGAAACTCGACATCGAGCACGCCATCGAGACCTATATCCAGCACCCCACGCAGAGCGTGCTCGAGTTTTTCCCCAAAAGCCTCACCCCTCGCCTGACGGCGGCCATGCTCGAGCCAGTGGCCCAGAGGGCCAATGAACTCCTGCGGCCCGTTACCCTGGTGTATACCGAACCCCACCCGGTTGGCAGCGGAAAGGTCCACCGGCGCACCCTGGGCATCGCCGAGGTGGCCTCGCTCTTGAGCGTACAGGACGAGATTAAGGTCAACGCCACAGCCCTGCGCAAAATCCTGGCCCAGCTCGCCGCCCGCCACGACCGATTGCCCCAGGATGCCCGCTACACCCTGAGCCCAGAGGGTGAACTGGTGGTGCGCCCCGAGGTAGATGGCTGGAAGATGAACCAGCCCGAGACCCTCAAACGCCTCGAGGTGGCCCTCCTGCGCCCCGATCTGAGCGAGTTTGGCCTGACTGTGGTGCCCAAAACAGCCCAGGTGCGGGCTGCCGACCTGCCCAAAGCCGAAAACCTGCAGCTTCTGGCCGAGGCCACCACCAGGTACGCGGGCTCGAGCCACGAGCGCATCGCCAATGTCCACGCCGCTGCCCGCAACCTGGATGGCTACGTGGTGCCAGCAGGCGGGGTTTTCAACTTCAACCAGGCCATCGGCGACATCAGCTTGGAGAACGGCTTCAAGGAGGCCCTGGTTATCTCGGAAGGGCGCACGGTTAAGGGCGTGGGCGGTGGGGTCTGCCAGGTCTCGACCACCGCCTTCCGGGCTTTGTACCAGGCCGGGCTGCCCATCCTCGAGCGCCACCAGCACGCCTACCGGGTGCGCTGGTACGACCCCATCGTGGGCTACGACGCAGCCGTGTATCAGCCTTACCTCAACCTGCGGGCCACCAACAACACCCCCGGCCCCATGGTCGTGCGCACAGCGTTTACCCAGTCTAGCCTTACCGTTCAGCTATACGGCATCCCCGACGGGCGCAAGGTGGTGGTCTCCCAGCCCACCATCCTCTCCCGCACCCCCCACCCGCCGCCGCAGTACATCGTGGACACCAGCCTGCGCCCCGGCCAGATCAAGCAGGTGGACTGGGCCGTGGATGGCTTCCGCACCCGCATCACCCGCACCATCACCCACCCCGACGGCAGGGTAAGCACCGACCAGCTCAACTCCAACTACCGCCCCTGGCAGGCGGTGTACCAGGTAGGACCCCAGACACCCGCTCCAGGGGATGAGGTGGCCTCGAGGTAGGGCTAGGCCGGGCTGATTTCAACCCGGTTGCGCCCCAGGCTTTTGGCCTGGTACAGAACCTTGTCGGCCCGCTCAACCAGGGTGTGGATGCTGTCACCTATATGCCCTTCGGCCACGCCAAAGCTGGCCGAAACCGCCCCAACTTTCTCGAAGGGCCAGAAGGAAATGTCCTCGCGCAAGCGTTCCACTGCCGCCAGCACTTCGTGCTGGTTGTCGCCGCGCATGATCATCATGAACTCCTCCCCACCCCAGCGCCCGAGCACATCGCTCTTACGCAAAGAGGTGCGCAAGCGGCGCCCCACCTCTTTGAGCACATCATCGCCCACGGCATGCCCGAAGCGGTCGTTGATCTGCTTGAAGCGGTCTATGTCGAGCAGCACCACATACAAGCCATGGATGCGGTGTGAGGCTTCTTCCAGCAACTCACTCAAGGCCAGGCGGTTGGGCAGGCCAGTCAGGGGGTCGGTGCGGGCCAGGGTATGCATCTGCTCCACCTGCTGGTGGGCATGGGCAAGCTGGTCTTTAACAATGGCCAGCGCGTACAGCAAGCCCGCCATAGCCAACAATCGCATCTGGTTACGCACAAACGCTAAAAACTCGGCCTGGTACTGCCCCAGTGCCACCTCGCCCCCCAGCCGCAGCAAGCCCAAGGCGAGGGTAGCCACCGCCAGAACCAGGCTATAGACCAGCCCCATCCGGGCATCAAAAACAATGTAGACCAGAACCATGACAAAAGCCATCACCCAGTAGGTGCTCTCGATCTCGACCCAGTTTTGCTCGAGGCTACCCCAAAACAGGTAGTAGACCAGCTTTGCGGTAAAAAACACCGTTGTTGCGGCGATTGTCTCGCGCTCGATACGCGCCAGGTTGGCCTGGTGAAGTAGCCGCCAGGCCCAGTTAGCGCACATCAGAATAAACAGTGGGTACAACCACCGGATAAAGCCTTCCTCTGGGCGCATGAGCCAGATCAAAAGCAAAACCGGTATGGCCAGCAGAACGCCCCAAAGATAGGCCGCTCGTTTTCTATCTTTTGTTGACAACCCCTGCACCCCACCAGTCTAGACGAGACTCGAGGGGCCTGGTGCCAATTTGGCACACGGTATTCGATTAGGGCGTAACGGAGTCGGCCTGGGTAGCCCCAGAGGCCCCGGTTTTATCCCCCAGGCGACGCTCGTTGCCCGCCTGCAGGCGCTTGATGTTCTCGCGGTGCGTCCAGAAAATCAGCCCTGCCAGGAGCAGCACGGTTAGAATTTCCCAGAAAGGCCGTCCCAGCGCGATGGTAATAACCACTGCCGTAAGACCCCCGATCATACTTCCAGCCGATACAAACCGCGTCAGCCACATGGTCAGAATGCCCACCGGAAAGGCCAGCAAGGCCACCAGCGGGTCCAGAAACAGCAGTGTCCCAAAGCTGGTCGCTACCCCTTTCCCCCCCGTAAAGCGCAGGAAAACCGAGTAATTGTGGCCCAGCACCGCAGCCAGGGCCACCCCGCCCAAGAGGGGTCCCTCGATGTTAAACAAGCGGGCCAGCAAAACGGCAATGCCCCCCTTGAACACGTCAAACCCAGCCACCACCACAGCCGGGCCAGCCCCCAGGGTACGCAGGATGTTGGTGGCCCCGGTATTCCCGGAGCCCACTTTCTGGATATCCACACCATAGTAGCGGGCGACCCAGGCCCCCGCAGGTATCGCACCAAACAAGTAAGCCAGCACCAAAACAAACCAGACGTTCCAGTCCACTCTGGCATTTTATCGCAGTCTTCGCCAATTTTACCGCTGCTCCGGAAAGCAAACTGCCCTGCCCGCCACCCTCATCTCTGCGGGTGTGGGGCGCGTCCGGGGGCCTTCCCCAGCGCCATTGGGTGGGTCATGGGCAGCTCTGGCACAGGCCTGGCCGCAGCTCAATCGCTGAAACGCTCTTCTTTCCAGGGGTCACCCCGGCGGTGGTAGCCGTTGACCTCCCAAAAACCCAGCTCTTCCCTGTCCAAAAACTCAAACCCCCGCACCCACTTGGCGCTCTTCCAGGCATAGAGGTGCGGCACCACCAGGCGCAAAGGGCCGCCGTGGTCGCGTGGTAGGGGCTGACCAAAAAGGGTATGGGCCAGGATATTCTCTGCCCGCAAAAAGTCCTCCAGGCTCAGGTTGGTGGTATAGCCGCCGTAGCAGTGAACCAGCACCGCCCGGGCCTCTGGCTTGAGCCGAACCTGTTGCATCAGATCGGGCACCCGGATACCGCGCCACTTTACGTCCAGCTTGCTCCAGCGGGTCACGCAGTGGAAGTCGGCGGTGAGGTCGGTCTGCGGCAGGGCCAGCAGGTCTTCCCAACCCAAGGTTTTGGCCTCTTCCACCTGTCCTTTGATTTCAAACTTAACTTCTTCAGGGCGCACGCTGGGGGTGGGGCCATAGGTCAGCACGGGAAACTTCTCGGTGAGCACCTGGCCGGGGGGCACCCGCTCACCCTCCACATTTTTGGGCTTGAAGAAATTGCCAAACATAAATGCAGGATAGGCGCAGGGCCGGGAGGGCCGGGTAAGCGGGGGCACAAAACCTCAGCGCGAGCGGTAGCGAATGACCTCGACCTTCTCCATGGTAATCAGCCCTTCTTGCACCATCGGGTCGAGGGTGGGCAGGAAGGCCTGAATTTTCTCCTCGCTGTCTACAATTTCGATGCAGATGGGCAGGTCTTCGGAAAGCTGGAGTATTTTGGCGGTGTGGATGCGGGAGTGGGCGCCAAAACCCATGAAACCCCTGAACACCGTGGCCCCGGCCAGGCCTGCTTTTTTGGCCTCGAGCACAATGGCTTCGTAGAGGGGCCGGCCCTGCCATTTGTCCGACTCCCCCAGGTAAATGCGTACCAGCTTGGCTTCTCCCTGTAGCTTCATACCCACCTCCCGGCCCAACGGTAGGCCAGCCAGACCAGGACAAACCCCAGCACCACACTGCCAGCCACATACAAAAAGGCTTTGAACCACTCCCCTTGCTGCACCAGGGTAAGGGTCTCCCAGCTAAAGGTAGAGAAGGTGGTGTAGCCGCCCAGTACCCCCACCGCCAAAAACAGCCGCCACTCCGGGCTCAAGGCCCCCTCGAGGCTAAAGCGCAGCACCAGCCCAATCAGAAAGCTGCCGGTCAGGTTGATTAAAAAGGTGCTCCAGGGGAACCCCGGCCCAGCGAGGCCCTGCACCCAGGCCCCCAGCCCATAGCGCAGGGCAGCCCCAATAGCCCCGCCCAGCATGACCAGCAGATAGCGCTCCACCTTGCACAGTATCTTCTCTAAAGGCCATCTTAATCCAGTCCACTGCAAAGCTCTCAGCCAATAAAGGGTAGACTCTGGAGATGAGATTTCTAAGCCTCCCATTGGTACTGCTTCTACTGGCCGGCTGTGCGCCCCAACCTGGCATTAGCGACAACCAGCGCCGGGAATGGGGCTTAGCGCCCATCATCAGCAACTTTGCCCCCGACCGGGGCGAGGGCGGCAAATACAGGCTGCGCGAACGGGTGTTTTTTAGTTTTACCCTGAGCCAGCCGGGCTACGTAACCCTGGTTACCATGGACTCCGACACCACCACGGTGGTGCTCGAGCGCAACGTGCAGCTACCCGCAGGCCGCCACACTTTCCCGCTGGCCACCGACCGCAACGCCCAGGGCCAGGCCACCTACCTGGTCGTACCGCCTTTGGGGCCCTCGCGCTTCCGGCTTTTGTACACCAATGTGCCCGCCACAAACCGGGAGTTGTTTAGGGGCAAACTGAGCAACGAGGAGTTCAACCGCCACACCCAGGCTTACCTTAGCGGGGCCCAGGTGCGCGATGTGGCCGAAACCTGGATGGAGGCGGTGTCCCAATGAAAACCCTCTTTTTGCTGCCCCTGGCCGTGATTCTACTGGTGGCCTGTGGCCCTGCACTCCCAAAGAACAGCCTGGACTTGAAGCCCAATGCGGTGGTACTGCCGGAAGATGAGGTGGATTCCGTTACCGCTACCGAGATGAACGTTCAGACCGATAAAAACCTGACCGCGGGCCAGATTGTCATCAGTGATGAGGGAGAGGGCTTGGTGCGGAAAATCACCGAGGTAACGCAGACCGGTGCTGGTATGGTCAATGGTCAGGCGGTGCGGAAGTTCTACCTCAAAACCGAGAACGCGGCCCTCGAGGACGCCATCGCTGCGGGTGAGGTGACCCTCCAGACCGACCTGCCCATCGGCGAGGCCAACATGGTGCAGGCCCTGGATGGGGTGAGCGTGCAGGACTTCACCGGGCGCATCAACCTGACCAACGTCAAGTTCGACATCCCCGGTGTTCCCGGCGGGAGCATCACCCTCAACGGCTTTATCGAGCAGACCCTCAAACCCAGCTTCAACCTCAAGATTAGCAGCGGCAGCGTGGAGATGTTTAAGGCCGGCCTGAGCGGCACGCTCAAATCCTCTATTACCGCCACCATCCAGGCCGACGCCAGCTACAGCCCTTTTAGCCTGAGCAAAGAGCTGGCCTCCTGGAACATCAAGCGGGCCTTCCTGGTGGGCAGTGTGCCGGTGGTGGTGGTCTTGCAGCCCAGGCTGATTGCCGGGGTGAGCAGCAACGCCGGCGGCAAGGTAACGGTGCAGGTGGGCATCGCCCCCACCTTCACCACCAGCCTCCAGCTCGACTACGACCGCAGCCGCAGCAGCAATGGCGGGTGGAACAACACCTTTAGCGCCAACTTTGCCCTGAACCCCACCTTCAACTACTCGGTTCCGGTGCAAGGTTCGGGCCAGGCCTTCGCGGGGCTGGCCATGGACATCAAGTTTTATGGCGTGGCGGGGCCCAGCCTCGAGGCCAAACCTTTTATCAACCTGACCCTCAACGGCAACAACGGCACGGCGGCCCTCAAAACCGGCATCAACGGCAAAAGCAAGGTCGAGGCCGGGTTCAAGGTGCTGGGCAAGGGCCTCGAAACCAGCTACGACGGGCCCAGCATCGAACAGGCCCGCAGCTTTAGCTGTCAGGCCCCCAGCACCTGCACGGCCAACTGAGGGCGGTTGCACTTTGCGCCTTTAGGCCGCAAAATACCCAGGTGTTCGAGTTTGCCATCACCGCCCAGTCTGGCCGGGCCCGCACTGGGCTTTTTCACACCCCCCACGGCGTGGTGCAAACCCCGGTCTTTATGCCGGTGGGAACCCAGGGCAGCGTGAAGGGAATCTCGCCCCAGGAACTTAGGGAAATTGGCTCTCAGATTATCCTGGGCAACACCTACCACCTGCTCCTCAGGCCCGGCCCCGAGCGGGTGCAAGCGCTGGGCGGGCTGCACAGGTTTGCTGCCTACGACGGCCCCTGGCTCACCGACTCGGGCGGTTTCCAGGTGATGAGCCTGGGCGACCTGCGAAAAATCAGCGAACAAGGGGTAACCTTCCGCAGCCACCTGAACGGCGACCTGATCGAGCTCACCCCCGAGTACAGCATCCAGGTGCAGGAAGCCCTGGGGGCCGACATCATCATGGCCTTCGACGAGTGTCCGCCCTACCCGGCCAGCCCGGAGTACCTGAAGGCTTCCATCGAGCGCACCCTGCGCTGGCTCGAGCGCAGCCTGAAGGCCAAAACCCGCCCCGACCAGGCCCTCTTTGCCATCGCCCAGGGCGGGGTTGACCTGGCTCTCCGTAAAGCCAGCGCAGAAGCTACGGTGGCCTTTGGCACCCCCGGTTTTGCCATTGGCGGCTTAGCGGTGGGGGAGCCCAAAGAGGGCATGTACCCGGCAGTGGAGCTTTCCACCCGGCTTCTGCCCGAAAATAAGCCCCGCTACCTGATGGGGGTGGGCCACCCCGAAGACCTGGTGGCCGCGGTGGCGCTGGGGGTGGATATGTTCGACTGCGTCTACCCCACCCGCACCGGGCGCTTCGGCTATGCCCTGGTGCCCGAAGGCCGCCTCAACCTCAAGCTCACCCGCCACCTCGACGACCCCAACCCCATCGACCCCACGTGCGACTGCTACGCCTGCACCCACTACAGCCGGGCCTACCTGTGCCACCTGGTGCGGGCCGAGGAGATGCTGGCCCCCCGCATGATCTCGCTGCACAACCTGCGCTACCTGCACCGCCTGATGGAAAGCGCCCGGGAGGCCATTCGGGCGGGCAGTTACGGCGAGTTCGCCAGGGATTTTGCCCGAAGGCGCTTTGGCGCTGAGCCCCCCTCGTGGTTCAGTAAGGCACTGGAAGCAGGCGGGCACTGGTAAGGTTATTCTGAAAACGTGCATGACGCGCTGGTGATCTACAAAGGCAAGCCCGCCCTGGCCCGCGGGGCCGGGGACAAGCTACTGCTCGAGCTGCCCTCGGGCGAGCGCCTCAGGGTGCGCCCTAAGGACGTTCTCCTGCTGCACCCCGGGCCTGCCCTTCTACAGCTCAGCCCGCCCCAGGGTGAGGTGGAGACAGCCTGGGCCCTGCTAGAAGGCCAGACCGTAAGCCTGCGGGAGCTGGCCGAGCTGGTCTATGGCCAGTACACCCCCGAGGCAGCGTATGCTGCGTATCAACTGACCCAGAACGACCCGCGCTTTGTGCTGGAAGGAAGCGGGGCTCGAGCCCGTACCCAGGCTGAGCTCGAGGCCATCTTGAGGGATAAAAGGCACAAAGAAGAGCGTGAACAGGCCTTTTTGCAGGGCGTAGAGCGCCTTAGGCAAAAAGCCCCGGCCCCGGAGGATGCCCCTCTCCTGGCCGAACTCCAGGCCCTGGCTTTGGGCAAGCGCAAGGAAAGCCCCGTGTTGCGGGCCCTGGGACATCCCGAAGCACCGGAGAGCGCCCACCGCCTTCTGCTCGACCTGGGGGTCTTTCGCTACGAGAACCCACACCCCCAGCGGCTAGGCCTCCGTCTCTTTCCACCCGAGTTAGCTATACCCCCCTTGCCGCCGGAGCAACGAACCGACCTCACCGCGCAGCTTGCTTACGCGATTGATGACCCCGGAAGCCAGGATCCAGACGACGCAATTTTCGTTGAGCCGGTTGCCTCAGGCTACCGTCTTTTGGTTCATGTGGCCGACGTGGCCGCCCTGGTCACCCCAGGCAGCCCGCTGGACCAGGAGGCCATGCGCCGAGGGGCCAACCTTTACCTGCCCGAAGGGACCATTCCCATGCTGCCTTCCGCCCTCACCGAGGCTTTAGGGCTGGGGCTAAAGGAGGTCTCCCCCGCCCTGACCTTCGAGTTGTGGCTCTCGAAGGAAGGCGCACTTTTGCAGCAAAGCGTCTACCCAAGCCTGGTGCGGGTGCAACGGATCACCTACCAGGAAGCCCTCGAGGTAGCAGCGCTCCAGACGCTACAGGCCGTCGCCGAGGTGTTGTGGGCCCGCCGAATGGCGCAAGGCGCGCTGGACATCGCCCTGCCCGAAGTCAAGATACGGGTCGAGGGAGAAGCCGTCCATATCCTGCCCCTCCCCCCTTACCCGAGCCGGGTCTGGGTACGCGAGGCCATGCTGCTGGCCGGCTATGCCGCGGCCCAGCTAGCCCTGCAAGCAGATCTCCCTTTTCCCTTTGCCACCCAGGAAGCCCCCAGTTTCCAGGTAGAGGAGGCCGGCCTGGCTGGCATGTGGGCCCAGCGCAAGGGCCTCAAGCGCACGCAGCTCAAGTCCACCCCTGCGCCCCACCACGGTCTGGGCCTGCCCTTCTACGCCCAGGTGACCAGTCCGCTGCGGCGCTACCTCGACCTGGTGGCCCATCAGCAGCTCAGGGCCTGGCTGCGCGGGCAAAAACCCTTATCCCAGGCCGAGCTGCTCGAGCGGGTCGGCGCTGCCGAGGCCATGGCCGATTTGGTGCGGGAAGCCGAGCGAAAAAGCCGGGAGCACTGGATCCTGGTGCACCTTCTGCAAAAAGGCTATGAAGGCCCCGGAACCCTGGTAGAGCGGCGCGGCCTGCAGGGCCTCTTCTTTCTGAATGAGCTGGGGCTGGTTACGCAGGTAACCCTCGAGCAAAACCTGCCGCTTAATACCGTGGCCCAGCTTCGCTTTCGCGATGCAGAGCTGCCCCGCCTGGAACACCACTTCGGCCTACTGAGCGCCAAAGTGGGGTAAGGAGGCATCTTGTATAAAACCTTACCCCTCCCGGTAAAAGCGGCTGTTCAGGTAGTAGTCGGTGTACAGGATTTTTACAAAGGCCGCCAGCGGCACCGACAGCAAAGCGCCCCCCAGCCCAAATAGCGAGGCTGCAATCAGCACCACGGAAATGCCCGTGACCGGGTGCAGGCTGGTGGTACGGCCCATGATCACCGGCCAGACAAACCCCTGGATCTGGTTGCACAACCACAAGGCCAAAGCCACCACCGCAAAAGCCAGCCAGCCCAGCGGCAAAGCCAGCACCAGCGCCGGTATGGCCGAGATAATCACCCCCAGCACCGGCACAAAGCTAAAGATGAAGGCCAGGAAGCCCAGCGACATGGCCTGGGTAAGCACCTCGAGGCCAAACCCCTGGAACACCCCAAAGGCTATATACATGGCCAGGGTGATGAGCGCCCCATTGAACAGCGCCCCCAGTATGGTGCCGCGCACATAACCCCCAAAGGCCATATCGGCTTTTTGGGCCAGCTCGAGGGTGCGCGGCTGGTAGGGCGCGGGAATGGCCCGCAGCAAAGCCGCCCCAATGCGGGGGAGGTCGTAGAGCAGGTAAATCGAGATGGTAATGACCGTCAGAAGCTGAAATGCCCCCCCCAAAAGCCCGGTGAAGAAACCCAGCAGGTTGCCCCCCTGGGCCAGCACCCCCTGGAGGGCCTGTAGCAAGGTCTGGGTGAAGGCCTGGAGCAGGGTTTGCAGGTTAAGGGCAGCCTGATCGAGGGCCTCGAGCAAAACCGGCGGCAGCTCGATGCGGCCTATCTGTTCGGGTAGGCCTTGTACCCAGCCAATCAGAGGCCACAACAACGCCGGTAAACCCGTGGCAAAACGGGCCAGCTGACCCACCATGCCGGCCAGCAGCACCGTAGCCAGACCCATAAAGAACAACATGCCCACAAAAACGACCACCACACCCAAAGCTCGGGTGAGGCGGCGCACCTCGAACCAGCGCACCACCGGGCTGACCACATACGAAAACACAAAAGCCACCAGCACGATACCCACGGCAGTACGCGCCCCGTTCATCACCCAGCTCAGCAGCAAAAATGCCAGGCCCGCCAGGGCTACGTACACCCCCACCCGCACCCAGGGGTTCTGCCAGGCCCAGCTCAACGTTGCGCCCATACCCCCTTACCCCTCGCGATAGAAGCGGCTGTTCAAGTAAAACTCGGCATAGAGAACCTTGAAGAAGGCCAGCAGCGGAACTGCCACCAGCGCACCTACCAGCCCGTAGAGGCTCGAGCCCACCAGAATTGCGCCAATCACGCTAACGGGATGCAGGCTGGTAGCCTGCCCCAGAATACGGGGGCTCAGGAAGTGGGCCTCTACCTGGTTCGCAACCACCACCACCCCCAGCGCGGCTATGACCTGCGGCCAGCCTACCGTCAGTGCTAAAAGCAGCGCAGGCACGGTGGAAATAATCACCCCCGCAAAAGGGATGATATTGAATAGTCCCGCCAGCAGTCCCAGCGAACCAGCCAGCGGCACACCGAAAACCCAGAGCCCCAGCCCCACCAGCAAGCCCACCCAAAAAGCCACCTGAATCTGCCCGCGTATATAGCCCCCCACGGCCCGATCCAGCTTGGTGGTGATATCGGCGACCAGGGGCTGGTAGGGCAGCGGAACCATCTGGAAGAGGGTCTGGGAGATTTTAGGCAGGTCGTAGAGCAGATAAATCGAGATGATGAGCGCAGCAAAAAACTGGAACACCCCCCCCGCCACCGACGCCAGGAACCCCACCAGGTTGCCCCCCTGGGCCAGCAGGGCCCGCAACCCTTGCAAAAGGGTCTGGGTAAAGCCCTCGAGCAGGGTTTGTAAGCTCTGGGCAGCCTGGGCAAAGGCCCCTTCCAAAGCTGGGGGAATTTCAATCTGGCCCACGCGCGAAGGGATATTTTCTATCCAGTTTAGCAGTGGCGTGAGAATGCGGGGGAGCTCCGCAGCGAAGCGGGCCAGCACATTCACCATGTCGGCAATCAAAAACGAGGCCAGCCCTAAAAAAAACCCAAGCCCCAGGTATACCAGGAGCACCCCCAAAAAGCGGGGCACCCTGCGCTTTTCCAAAGCCCACACGATGGGCGAGGTCAGGTAGGCGAATATAAAGGCTAAAAAGAGCGTGACCAAAGCCCCCCTAGCCCCCCCAAACACTGCCCCCAATAGCTGAAGCAGCAGGTAGGCCAAAATCAAATAAACTGCAATGCGCACCCACAGCAGCTTCCAGATTTCGGCAAGGTCGCGGCGCATGGGGATTACAATACCGCACAGCTAGGGAAGACTGAACTCGAGCTTGGCCTTGGCCCGCACCATCTCCGGCGTCAGGCCCTGACCAAAGTACCTGTCTTTGTCGGGCTCACCATCCCACAGCTCGAAGAGCAGCCGTGCCCCCTCGCTCCGGCCCCGTAGTGCTGCCTCGGTGCCGCTGTTGCCCACCCGGCCAATCCACTGCCCTTTGTGAACCTTGCTGCCCAGCTTAAGGCCAGGGGCAATCTCGGAAAGGTGGGCATATACGGTGGTAAAGCCACCCGGGTGGCGAATCCAGACCTCCCGCCCGCGCAGCTTATCCATTTGCTCAGGGCTGGCCCCATTGGCAACCGCCCGAATCAGGGCCTCATACTCGGCGCGGGTTATCTCTTTGTAAGCGGTCTCGGCCTTAATCACCTCGCCCCCAGCCGCCGCCACCACCCCCATACCAAAGCGCACCGGCACACAGGCATCGTCGCCGGTAAACACAAAACCGGGGTTGGTTCCTTTGCGGTATTCGCGAGGGGCACCGGGCAGGTTGCTGTCGGTTTTGGGAAGGCAGGCTCCCGGCAAGGGCAGCATAAAGCCCTCGGGACCTTTTTGTAGCTCTTGCTTTAGTCTGACAATTTCCGCCTGCAAACCCGCTATCTGCCGGCGCGCACTGGATAGTTGGGCGCTCTGCCACAAGGCGATAAGCGTAACCAGAGCGAGCACAATCCAGCCGGGTTTGATCGGCATGGGTTTATTCTATGCCAAAAATAGAGAGACGCGGCAGGCCGCGTCTCTAAGTATGGTTTTGTTTAAAGCAGGCTCAGAAGGCGGGCTTTGATCTGCTTAGCGCTGAGGCCCTCGAGCTTCATACCTTTGGAGCGCTCAACCAGCTCGTAGACCTTGTGGGCATGGCTGTTGGCCACCCGGAAGGTGATGTTGTGGCCAGCCACCGTTACGGTCACTTTGCGCAGGTTGGGCTCTTGCCAGTGCTTGGTGTAGCCGGTAATCTTCTTACCTACCCCACCTTCCCGTTTGGCCTTACCACGGGTGATGATGCTGTAGGCCACCGTGGGGCGCTTGCCGCTAATTTCGCAGATCTTCGACATCGCAGGACTCCTAACTGCCAACACAAGGGGTAGCCCCTTGCTTCAGGGCAACAGTAGCGAGTATAGCATACCCTCACGGGGCCGTGCTAGACTTCCCAGCGGTATGAATATTGCCACCTGGCTGGTTCCCGTCCTACTGGTCGCCGATCAGGCCATCAAACTTATGGTGCTGTGGGCGGTAGGCCCCCGCATTTTTGACGAAGGGGTGGGTGCCATTTTTCTGACCAATCTGTTCTGGATCGTGGACGCGACCTTCATCAAAAACACCGGCGCAGCCTTTGGAATTTTCCAGGGCGGCGCCCGCATTCTGGTCTGGGTGAGCCTGGTGGTGGGCATCGGGATTCTGGTCTATCTGAGCACGAACCACCGACGGGTCTCGCTTTTGAGCCAGCTGGCTTTTTCGCTAATTGCCGCAGGCGCCCTCGGCAACGCAATAGACCGTCTGGGCCACGGCTGGGTGGTGGACTATGTGGACATCAACCGCACGGGTATCTTTATCCTGGATAGCTTTCCCATCTGGAACCTGGCCGATGCTTGCGTGGTGGTTGGGGTTTTCATGCTGTTGCTGCCCCAGCGCAAGCGGCGCTACTGAGCCTAGTACTCAGGCACACCAGAGCAAGCCGGCAACAGGCCGCAAAAGCCTCTCTGGACACTCCCACGGCTAAAGCCAGTGGGATTCTTGGTTCAACGAGGACTGCCCACGATGTG
>NZ_JBEVAL010000005.1:0-77837 GCF_051297115.1 Meiothermus cerbereus | reverse complement strand
TTAGAAATCGTTCCCTCAGTGTCCCTGTCCATGTTTTTCAACTTTTGTCGTGTACTTAGGATTCTTGGTATGCTTCTAGAAAATCACTCCTCGAGATGCCTGACTGGGTGCATATGATACGCAGGGTTGGGGCCTTAATGATGCGGTGATTGGGTAGGGTCAAAGGGGTGCGGGTGCCGTCGGGGTTTTCACGAATCATGGAGATGTGGTTCCCCTCCCGCACGACGCTGAACCCCAGCCGCTCGAGCGCCCGCAGAACCCGCTCTTTGGGCGCGTCGTTGGGAAACCTCATGCCACCTGGGCCTCGGCGATGAAGGCTTCCTGGGCGCTGTCGCTCTCGTCCAGCGCTTCGGGGCCGAAGGTTTCAAGGTGGAACTTAATGGCAGACTTTACGTCAGCCAGCGCCTCTTCGAAAGTATCTCCTTGCCCCACAACCACACCGCGCAGCCCCAGCGGGTAGGCCACAAAACCCTCTTCGTGCTTCTCGACCACAACCTTGACGGTTCGCATAGCTGGGCTTATTTTAGCGCTTTGAGCTCGAGTTGACCGGGAAATGCTCAAAATCCACGGTGCGACATTGGTCTGGTGGAATAACCAAGCAGTGGCTCTTACTTCGCGTACTCCACCGCCCGGCTCTCCCGCACCACCGTGACCTGCACCTGGCCGGGGTAGTTCATGTCACGCTCGATGCGCCCGGCAATCTCGCGGGCCAGCAGGGTGGCTTTGGCGTCGGAGATGCGGTCGGGCTTGACGATGACCCGCACCTCGCGCCCGGCCTGCACCGCGAAGGCGTTGTCCACACCGGGGAAGGAAAGGGCGATGCGCTCGAGCTGCTCCAGGCGCTGGATGTACTCTTCCAGGCTCTCGCGCCGCGCGCCGGGCCGGGCCGCGCTGATGGCGTCGGCGGCGGCGGCCAGCACCGAGTAGAGGGTCTCGCCGTTTTCGGGGTCGTGGTGGTGGGCGATGGCGTCAATGACCTCTTTGGGCTCGCCAAAGCGGGAGGCCAGGGTGATGCCAATTTCCACGTGGGTGCCCTCGATCTCGCGGTCTACCGACTTGCCCAGGTCGTGCAGCAGCCCGGCCCGGCGGCCCAAAGCAGCGTCCAGGCCCAGCTCGGCGGCCATGATGCCGGTGAGGTGGGCCACCTGCACCGAGTGCTTGAGCACGTTCTGGCCATACGAGGAGCGGAAGTGCAGCCGGCCCAGAAGCTGAACCAGCCCTGGCTTGAGGCCCACCACCCCGGCCTCGAGGGCGGCTTCCTCGCCACGCTCGTAGATGAAGGTTTTCATCTCGTTTTTGGCCTTCTCCACCACCTCCTCGATGCGGCTGGGGTGGATGCGCCCGTCCTGCACTAGCTGTTCCAGGGCCATTTTGGCAATCTCGCGGCGCATGGGGTTGAAGCTGGACAAGAGCACTGCTTCGGGGGTGTCGTCGATGATCAGATCCACCCCGGTGAGGGCCTCGAAGGTGCGGATGTTGCGGCCTTCGCGCCCGATGATGCGGCCCTTCATGGCATCGGAAGGGATGGGCACCACCGAGACAGCCAGGGATGCGGCCGTTTCGGAGGCCTGGCGCTGGGCGGCCTGGGCCAGGAGCTTCTGGGCCTCGCGCTTGACCTCGAGCCGGATGCGCTCCAGGTTGGCCTTAACCCGCAAGGCCTTTTCCTCTTCCAGCTCGGCGTCCAGCCGTGACAAGAGCAGGCCCTGGGCCTCCTCCCGGCTCATCCCGGCTACCTCCTGGAGCTTGAGGTCAATCTGCCGTTCGCGCTGGGCCAGCTCGGCCTGGCGGGCCTCGAGGGCCTTCTCCAGCATATCCAGCTTTTCTTCCTGCTCGTCGAGCTTGGCGGCGCGGGCATCGAGCTGTTCGCCCCGCCGTGCCAGCCGCTCGGTCTCGCGTTTGAGCTCCTCGCGTTCGGCCCGGCTGGCCTGTAGATCGGCCTGCAGGCGTTCGCGCTCGGCCTGGATGGAGGCGCGCTCGCTAGTCAGGGCCTCACGCTCGGCCTGCAGGCTGGCTTGCAGGCGCTCGCGTTCTTCCCGGAGCTGCTGGCGCAGGCGTTCTTCGCCCTGCTGGCGGAAGCGCTCAAGCTCGGCCAGGGCGCTTTGCCGCAGGTTTTGCACCTCGGTCTGGGTGCTTTGCCGCAGGCTCTGGGCCTCGGCACGCGCGGTCTCGAGCAGGGCCTGGGCCTGGGTCTGGGCCTGCTCGAGGGCGGTCTGGGCCTGGCGGCGGGCAGCTTCCAGGGTTTGCTGGGCTTCGTGGCGGGCGGCCTCGAGCTCACTTTTACTAACGTCGGTCTGGCGGTTGATGCGCTGCAGCAGCACCACCACCACCACCGCCAGCACAATCACGATTAGTGCGAGAATCAAGTCCAGGGGATTAAAAACCATCAGTACCTCCAAAGGTTGCAAGGAGGTTCTCACAGTTTCAGGTCTGATTGGCGATTGGCTAAATACGTTTGTTGACTTTCTTAGGCACACCCCTGCGCTGAACGGTTCCTGCTCACAGCCGGTATAGGCTGGGTTGTTTTGCATAACCTGCCCCGCACACCCGGCGGAGCAGAGATAAGAACCGTGACCAGATTTGCCCAAGCCCCACGCCAAACCAGAGGTAGACCATTACCAAGCTCTACACCAAGCTGCCCCTTGACCCGGTGAGATGCCACCGGGCAGATTCTCAGAACAATGGCTTCCTGGCCCTTCATACTGGGAGAACCCCACCTAGCAAGCAGTTTATGCCTCGGCAACTACCTCAGAAGACGCCTCGTCCTCTGCGGGGGCTGCCAATACCGATAGCTTACCAGCTTGGGCCAAAACTTTCTCGCGTATTTCCTGAACCAGCCGCGGCTCACCCTTAAGGAACTCGGCGGCTTTCTCCTTGCCCTGGCCCAACCGGGTGTCGCCATAGGAAAGCCAGGAGCCCGATTTGTCCACCACCTCGGTGGCAATCGCTACGGTAATCAGGTCGGCCAGGGGGTCAATGCCCTTGCCAAAGTACAGCTCGATCTCGTGCTCGCGGAAGGGCGGGGCCAGCTTGTTCTTGGTGACCTTGACCCGCACCCGGTTGCCCACCGCATCGTTGCCCACCTTGATGGGCTGGCCCTGCTTACGCACATCCAGCCGCACCGAGGCATAAAACTTGAGGGCCCGCCCGCCGGGGGTGGTCTCGGGGTTGCCGTACATAACCCCCACCTTCTCGCGGATCTGGTTAATGAAGATGGCCGCCGTGTTGCTCTTGGAAAGCGCCGCCGTGAGCTTGCGCAGGGCCTGGCTCATCAAGCGGGCCTGGATGCCCACAAAAGCATCGCCCATCTGCCCCTCGATCTCGGCCTGGGGCACCAGCGCCGCCACCGAGTCAATCACGATCACGTCGATGGCGCCCGAGCGGGTCAGAAGTTCCACTATTTCCAGGGCTTGCTCGCCGGTGTCGGGCTGGGAGACCAGGAGGTCGTCGATGTTGACCCCCAGGCTTTTAGCGTAGATGGGGTCGAGGGCGTGTTCGGCGTCCACAAAGGCCGCCACCCCTCCTGCTTGCTGGGCCTGGGCGATGATGGAGAGGGCCAGGGTGGTCTTGCCGCCCGATTCGGGCCCGTAGATTTCGATAATCCGTCCTTTGGGAATTCCCCCGATGCCCAGGGCCATGTCCAGGCCCAGGCTACCGGTGGAAATTACATCCACCTGCTGCCGCGGGGCCTCGCCCAGGCGCATCACGGCCCCTTTGCCGAACTGCTTCTCGATGGACTTCAGGGCCCCTTCCAACGCTTTTTGCTTCTCTTTATCCATACATGCTCCTACTGCTAGATACCGTTCAACCTAACGGAAACTGTTCTAAAACGTGGTATTGCGAACCCGAGCGTTCCAGCTTTGACTCTACCAAGCATACTGCTTTGGCACGGAACCGAATATTCATCAGCAGGGGCCCCACGCGGGGGGCAGGGCCTTTTTTGCGAGCCAGGGTCAGGTGGGGCTTAAACGGTGCGGCCTCGAGGTCGGGCAGGGCTTGCTGCAATTCTTTGGCGAGGGGCTCGAGGCCTTCGCCACTGGCCTTGACAAACCAGACCCGGGGGGAGCCGCTGGGGGGGAAGTAGCCGGTGCCACCCAGTTCTACCTCGAAGGCCTTGATGCTGGCTGCGGCTTGGCGCCCGATGCGGCGGAACTCTGGCAGGCGCTCGGAGGGTTGCTCGCCCAAAAAAAGCAGGGTGATGTGGAGCTGGTGGGGTGGTATGGGCTTCCAGCCCTTGTAGCCCCGCAGCTTTTCCTGGGCCTGGCTGAGGGCTGCTTGTACCTCGCCTGGGGGGAAGATGGCGTAAAAGAGCCTCACCTGAGCTCACCTACCAGAAAGGCCAAAGCAGCATGGGCTGCGCGCTGGCGCAACATCTCGCGGCCCGCTCCCGGCAAGCGGAAGTGCCTGGACTTCACGCCTTCCGGGCCGGCCAGGCCCACATAAAGCGTACCCGCTGGCTGGCCCTCGAGCTCCTGGGGCCCGGCCACGCCGGTGGTCGAGAGGGCGTAGTTCGCACCGAGCATATCGCGGGCGGCAGCGGCCATGGCCTCGGCAAAGGCCGGCGAAACCACGCCGTGCTGGGCCGCGACCTCTGGGGGAATGGGGAGCTGCGACTTGGACGCTGGGCTGTAGGACACCAGCCCGCCCAGGTAGCTTTGGGAAGCCCCCGAGACCCCGGTCAAAAGCGCTCCCAACACCCCCCCGGTCATGGACTCGAGGGTCGCCAGGGTGGCTTTTTGGCGCTCCAGCAGCTTTAGGGCCAGCGCAGGCAGGGTATCGCCGTCCTGGCCCCATACCGCCTCACCCAACAGGGGCCGAATCTGCGCTGCGAGCGCTTCTACCTGGCCTGGCTCACCCCGCACCACCACCGCCACCCCGTCCATCTTGGCATAGGTGCCCACCTGGGCCTGCCCATTGCGCCTGAACAAGTCGCCCAGCAGCTCCACAATGCGCGACTCGCCCAGGCCAAAGGTTTTGAAGACAACCTGCCGGTAGGGTTTTTGCGGTAGCCCGAGCCGGGGCAAAACCTCGGCCCACATCGGACGCCACTCCCCCGGCGGGCCTGGCAGGCAGATCAGGTCTTTGTCCTCCTGGTGCACCCACCAGCCGGGTGCAGTGCCCCTGGGGTTGGCAATCCAGCGGGCCGAGGGAATCTTCATGGCCTGTTTGCGGTTTGCCTCGGGCATCTTCCAGCCCCTGGCTTCAAACAACTTTTCCAGCCATTCCAGCACCTCCTGGTCGAGCTCGAGCTCCTCGTCCAGGGCGACGGCGATAGCCTCGCGGGTGATGTCGTCGGGGGTAGGGCCCAGCCCGCCAGAGATGACCACCAGCCGGGCGCTTTGCCAGGCCTGACGCACTTCCTGGGCCAGGGTTTCCAGGTTATCGGCCACCCGCAGGGTGCGGCGTATCTCCACAGCGTAGGGCTGGAGGCTGACGGCAATCTCCGAGGTGTTGGTGTCTACGGTTTCGCCGTATAGCAACTCGTCGCCTACCCCGATTATTTCTGCTATAAACATAATAACTCCTATACATTACAACAGTTTTTGAAAAACGTCAAAGCGCTTTTCCATCCGGAAGGCTCGAGCGCTGCGAAGGCCCTACCGTATGGGCAGGCCCGAAACAGTGGCCGACCAGCCCTCGATCTGCACCTGATCCCCCGGAGCCAGCTCTTTGCGCAGCAACGCCAGGGCAATGGCCCCATGGGTAGGCGACTCGACGGAGGTACAGACCCGACCGACAGGTCGACCCTCGCGAAAGACCTCGGCCCCGCTGGGAATTTCTTTCTGGCCCAGCAAGCCCATCAGCTGGTAGCGGGTGTTGCCACGGGCCTCGAGCCGGGCCATAATCTCCTGCCCGAGGTAGCAGCCTTTCTTATAGCTGACCCGGCCAGTCAGGCCCACCTCCTGCGGCAGCTCGCCCAGGGCTTCCGGCAGATCGGCCATCCCGCGTTCGACCCGCCAGATGTGCCAGGCCTCGCGACCCACCGGGGTGGCTCCAGCCTCCAGCAGCCGCTGGGCCAGCAGGGAAGCCTCGTGGGTGGGCACTAAAAGCCACAGGCCAAACTCGTCGCGGGCCAGTACCAGATGTGGGTCTTTGCGCAGGCCCCAACGCGGGGGGAGGGGAGCAAGCTTTTGGGCTATGGCTTCGGCATCTGGGCCCTGCAGGCGCAGCAGCGACCAGGGGAGCTCTTCAATCTCTACCTGATCGAACACGATGTATTTGCCAAATCGGTTGGCAAGGGCTTTGGCGCTGGGTGAGCTAATCCAGAAGGATTCGCCCAGATGCAGCACCAGACCCAGGTGTTCAATCTGGCCCTTGGCGTTGAGGAAGAGGGTCTCGAGCCAGCCATCCCGCAGCATCGAGCGGATGTCGGAGGTGCACTGGTTGTGCAGAAAGCTGGTGCGGTCGGGGCCTTTGAGTTGCAGAAGACCATACTCGCAGAAGTCCAGCAGGGCTGCGCCATATTGCAGGGCCTCGAGCTCTGCTTCTAACTCCCCGTAGTTCCACGGGACTCTAAACCCGCCCTGGGTGCGCCAGGTAACGTTCAACGACTCGTGTAAGTCTTGCAGCAGCACAACACCAGTTTAAGGCCAAACCTGCTCAGGCTTCTGGAGCAGGGATTCATTTGCTAGTTCACCTGCACCCGGTACACAAAGAAGCCCCCCTGCCCTGGCAGCAGCGCGGGTGCACTGCCACCCCCAGGGAGGGGCGCGGTGCTCAGGGTACAGAGCGAAGCCAGGTTCAGGCTGATGTTGCTGGTCGTGCCCAGGTCGGGCCGTACCACCGTGCCGTCCGGGCAGACCAGCTCCACCTCGCCGCTGGTGCCGTAGGCGTTCTGCACCAGGGTGGTGAAGAAGGGTACCGGGTCGAAGAGGATCACATTGAAGATGGGCTGGCTGCCAATGTTCTGGTAGGCGATGCGGTACTCCAGCACCTCGCCAGGACGGCCCTGGGCGCTGCTGGCGAAGGAGGTGTTCTGGGTGTGGTTGCGCGCTTGCTTTGTAAGCCGCAGCTCACCCCCGCGGATGACCGTGGTGGTGTCGGTGAGGCTGCGCACCTCCACCACCGCGGGGTTGCTGGCCCAGGCCAGGTTCAGGGAGAAGGGGGCCAGGTCCACCTGGCCTGCGCTCAAGCCGGCAGGTACAATCACCCGCACCTCGAGGGCGCATCCCCGCAGGCTGCCGTCTGACTCGCGGGGCCAGGAGGCATTTACGCTAAAGGAGAGGGGTAGGCCCTGGAAACCCTCGCCTGGGTCGTCAAAATCGTCATCGCAGTTCACGTCGCGGCGCAGCTGGTAGCTGAACTGGGTGGGTGCGAGCGAGAGGGTGGCGTTGCCCAGGGTGCCGGGTTTGTACTGGTGGGCATAGGTAATCACCCCTGGACTGGTGGCCTGCCCGGCCTGGTCGGGGGAGAGCAGGGAGGGGCGTACCACCCCAAAGTTGCGCACATAGGTGGCACCGGCCAGGGTACCGGCGGAACCCAGACTGATCACCGCGCCAGAGGAGGCGGGGCTGGTGGCATCGGCCCAGGAGGCAACCTGGCTGGCGAGGCTGCCGTTGTTGTGCCCGGTGGCGGGACGTACCGGGTGGGAAAGGACCACGCTGTCCCAGCTGGCGGGGATGTAAAGCTGGTAAAAACCGCTGCCGTCGGTGGTGGCGGTGCGGACGGGATAATCGCTGGTGGCGGTGATGGTCACGCTGCCCACCCCACGCTCGCTGCCATCCTGCAGGGCGTTGTTCGCATTCCCTCCGCTCTCCCCATCGTCGTAGAAGACCCGGCCTTCCACCCGGAACCCGTGGAAGAGGCCGAAGTCCTGCCCCAAAACATTTGTGCTGGAGACCGTTACTGTCCGGCTGCCGCCTGCGGGGTTGATAAAGAGCCAACCCGAGGGCGGTGTGGGGGTGGTGTCGGCGGGGTGAATGCCATCGTCCAAAACCAGGGTGTAGGTGCCGGGGGCCACCCCGCTGAAGCTGTAGGCCCCACTGCCCGCGCTTACCATCTGCACAGCCAGCACGGTGGTTCCCTGCACCAGCTTCACGTAGACCATGGCCCCGTCCGACCAGTCCTCTGCGTTCCTCATCCCGTTGGGCTCCCGGTCGTGGTAGACCAGGCCAGAGATTGCGTAGCCGAAGACTACCTGAACGTTGGCGCTGAACTCGGAGGTGTTGCCGTTGGCGTCAATGGCAATGGCGCTCACATAGTCCCCCGAGGCCAGGCCCGCGAGGGAAACCGTGAAGCTGAAGGCTCCGCTGGCGTTGGCAGTGCCCGAACCCAGGTAAAGAACCCCTTCCCCGTAGCCAAGTCCTCCCAAGGTGTCCCCGCTCCCCGCCAGCGCCTTGTAGACCTCCACGGTGACGCCTGGGCAGGCAGTGCCCTGAACCTGGAGGCCTCCCCCCACCACCTGGGCCAGGGTGATCACCGGGAAGTCCAGACCCAGGTTGGGTTGGGAGGTGTTGTTGCAGTTGCCGTCGTTGGGGGTGACCCCGTCGCCCAAGGTCCAGGTGCCCGCGTCCAGGTCTATGGCCACGCCCCTGTTGCCCCCAAAGTGGTTCTGGGTGATGCGGTTTCTCAGGGGGGTGCCCCCGGTGTTGGAAAGGTGCACCCCCGCCCCGCCCTGGCCCGCGTAACCCAGGGTGTCCTGGATGAGGTTCTTGCGAATGGTGTTGTCCCGGGCCCCAGCGTGGATCCCGATTCCGGCTGTCCGGGCCCGCAAGATGGTGTTGTTCTCTATGAGGACGTTCCGGGTACCGGAGTACCAGAGCTCAAGCCCCTTCCCTGGGTCGGTGCCCGCCGTGCCCCCGCTCACCTCCCGCACGTCCCGCACCAGGTTCCCCCGGAAGACCGTCTGGGTGCTCCAGGCGGAGCCGCTGTTCCAGAAGGCCACGCTATCCCCGTCCGGTGCCCCTTCGGTAGAAGTGGAGTTCGGCCCGTTATAGGCGAACTCGTTCCCCTCAATGAGGCTTCCCTGGGCTGAGGGACCATTCAGCAAAATGGCGTACCCGTTGTAGGCGAAGTAGCTCCGGCGAACGGTGGCCTGCCCCTCCAGGCGCACCCCGTAGCGGCGGTTCTGCTGGGCTCCCACGCTGGCGGGGTCGCTGCCGTCGGGGAGGGCGCCCACCACGAGCTCCTCCAAGGTGGCCTGGCCCGTGCTGGTGATGAAGATGGCTGCCTGTCCCCCCGTGCTAAAGCCCCGCTGGCCGTAGAGACTCAGGCGGCGGATGGTGGTGTTTTGGGCCTCCACCCGGATGCCCGCTGTGCCTGAGGCGTTGGTCTGATTGGAAAAGTTCAGGGCCAGCTCGGGCCTTGGAGTTTGGGGTAGGGGAAGGGCATCCACCCCCACCGTGCCCCCGGTGCCCAAGGAGCCTGGGCTCGTGTCCCGCACAGAAAGGGGGTTCAGTGCATCGTAGGTGGTGCCGTCAAGGGTAGTGGAGGCGTCTTGGACAAAGGGAAGGGGGTTTGTGACGCTTAGGGTCCACCAGCTCCCCCCGGAACCCGAGGTGTTGGGGGTGTAGGGGCTTGCGGGCACGAAGCGCATGGCGTTGGCCCCGGCGATGGCGTTGGCGTTCTGCAGGAACTGGCGGAGCGAGCCCTGAACCGTGCGGTTGGCGCTGGTGTCATCGTCCTCGGTGCCCCCGCCCCGCAGGTTGGTGACCACGTTGAAGCTGAAGGCGAAATCCACTCCGGTAACCTCACCGCCGGACACCGCCACCCGGGCCAGGTGCTTGGCCCCGGTGTTGGCGGAAGGGGCGGTGTCGGTGGCGTTGAAGCCGTCCGAGGCCCCAGGGGCTCGCCCACCGTAACGGGGACCCAGATCCAGGGCGGGGGTGGTGGGGTCGTCCCCATAGGTCTGCTCCACCCAGACATCCCCCTGGCCATAACCGCTGTTGAAACCAGCGCTGGGGCTCACGGAACGGGAGTCCACGGCCACCAGGTAGGTGCCGTACGCGGAGAGGCTAAAGGTGTAGCCCCCATCCAAGGCAGTGGTGGTTACAGCCACGAAGGTGTCAGAAGCGTCTATCTGGCCGTTGTTGTTGCTGTCCTGGTAGAGGCGCACCGTGGCCCCGGGGTGGGGCACGAAGCCGGAAGGCTGGGCGGTGCCGGGGATGTCCTCGTACACCTTGCCGCTGATCTCGGGGACAGCGACGTACACGGTTGCGCTGGCGGGCCCTATGGAGGTGGAGCCCAGATGCGCCGTGACGCTATTGCTGTAGGTTCCCTCTACGCTGGGCATGGTGACCCTGTAGATCAGCCGGATGGACCCTCCCCTGGGAACAAGGTAAGAGCCGCTCACGTTGCCGCTAGAGTCCAAAACAAAGGGCTGCCCGATAAAGGCAAGGGTCCCTGTAGCTCCAGGCTGGGGCACCTGGCTGGAGTTGCCAGCGGTGACATCGCTACCCGGTTCAATACCCACGAAGGTGACCCCGGAGGGTAGGTTATCCAGAATGCGCTCTATGTAGGCATCGTACTGGCTAGAGGAGTTGGTAATCGTTACGGTGTAAACGACTTCACTTCCAGGCAGAACCGTTGAGGCCGAGGCTGTTTTAGCGATGGAAAGCGAGTTGGTGGCCCCGGGGAAAGTTATTTGCGTGGCTGCGGCACCGAAGTTGCCGCTGTATTTGATCTGGTTACCACTGCTTTGGGCCGCATAGGCTGAGGCCGTGGTGCTGGTGTTGGCGCATTGATACTTGATGTAGTACCTTACGGTTACCGTGTTCCCACTACCCCCTTGGGACGAAGTGGCCGTGAAAAAGAGCTGATTGCTGGTTCCAACGGGGATGGCGTTGACCTGAGAGGCTGTTACCCGAGCGTTCACGAGCTGGAAGCACCCCGCATTGTAGGAGGTGTTGCCAGCAGGCTGCATGTTGAAGCGATCATTGGCTTGTATGTTCCCGAAGGAGTAGGTGACATCGTAGGTGATGACTTGGCCAAGGACAGCGCCTGGCCCAAGGATGGTGTTTGAAACCTGACCCCCTGCGCTAGCGCTGATACTGGAAGTAGAAGTAACCGTAGTCCCTGAATTGCTGATGGTCACCGTTCCCGGATTGGAGTCGCTTAGGATTAAGCTCAACTGGCTGTCCTTAACCGAGGCTGTGTGGCAAGGATAGTAGATGTGCCAGTAAAGCGTTCTGCTCTCTCCCGGGGCCAAGCCGCCGATGCCCTGGGTGGCCGCCTGGCCGCCGTTTAGCCCAAACCCTGTTGCGAAGCCCCCCAAGGTGGCCTGCATATTCTGCAAGGTGGTACCGCTGGTGTTGGTGATCCTAAACCCCACATAGGCGGCCCTCGGACCCACCCCTACAGCACAGTTGTTGCTATCGGAAACGAGAAAGGGATCCGTGGTCATGGTCACGTTGACCTGGCCAGGCGACAAAGCGAGCCCGAAAGAAGAAAGCAGAAGAAAAACCAGCGCAAGGCTCAAATCTTTCAGGTTCATCGGCTACCTCCGAAGATGTCCAGGCGCAGGTAGAGGCCGGGGGCAGTGTCGGGGGTGAGGCCCGTGAAGCCGCCGAAGGTGTAGCCCAGGTTGAACCACAACCCCTCCACCACCCGCAGGCTGGCTTCCAGCGAGAAGGCAGTGGCGCTGCTGCTGGTGCCGGGCTGGAGCTGGTGGTAGGCGGCGGCCCCCAGGCCCAGCCACTCGGTGAAGTAGTAGTTGCCGCCCAGGCCAAGCTGGTAGGTGTGGCCGGCGGGGTCGCTTAGCTTGAGGCGGTAGGCCAGGCTGGGGCGGAGCTGGAAGGCGAGGCCCGGGTGGTAGCTGGTGGCCAGGGCGCCCTCGAGGGTGGCTTCAGGCCCGCTCTGCAGACGGTGGTAGGTCAGGAGCGATACCTCGCGCCCGCGCAGGGCGTAGGCCAGGGTAAAGCGGCCCTCGAGGGTGGGGAGCACCTGGTAGTTGGCGTCCAGCGAGAGGGTTTGCTGTTCGTCGAGCTGCCCGGTAGCCCCGGCCCGCAGCACCAGCTTGGGCTGGCTGCCCAGGGCGGTCTCGGCCCCCAGGGTGGCGCTAAAGGCTTCGGTTTGGTAGCGCAGGGCCAGCCCAAAGGCGGCCTGGCTGCTGCCGGTGGCGAAGCTCTGCTCAACGCCGGCGTTGGCGTTCAGGCTCCAGCGCTCGTCGAGGGGCAGGGGGGCCTCGAGGCCAAAGCGGGCCCGGTTGCCCTCGCCCGAAGCGCCGGGAAGCTGATAGGAGAGCGCCAGGTTGGCCCCACCCAGCTTTTGCTTCAGGCCCAGGCTGCCCGAGAAGCCCAGGCCCCAGGTCTGGACCAGGTCGGCCTCGGCAGAGAGGTTGGCGTCGAAGGCCAAGGTGGCCCGCAGACGGGTGGAGGCCATCTGGGTCAGGCTGAAGGGCTGGGCGTGGGTGAGTTCGCTGTTGAGGGCGCCGCTGGCGAGGCCCAGGCGCCCCAGGGCCGCCAGCGAGGTGGTCTCCCAGGTGTAGCCCAGCCCGCCCCCTACCGAGAAGGCGGGGGAGAGACGGCGGGTGTAGAGCAGGCCGGTACGGTTGGCCTCGCCGGTCTGATGTTCCAGCGAGATGCGGTCGGCTTCGCTCAGGCTGTAGGCCACCTGGCCCTGGCCCTGGAGCCTGCCCTGGTAGCTCAGGTTGGCACTGGACTCGAGCGGGCCGTTTTTGCCGCTAAGCTCGAGGCCCAGCCGCTCCGCGCTGCTTCGGCTATAGGTTAGCCGCAGGCCAAAGCCGGGCTGCTGGTAGAGGGCCTCGGCCCCATAGCGCCAGCCACTGCCCGGCAGGTAGGCTGCCCCCGCACCGAGGCTGAACTGGCCGAGCTTAAAGCGGGCCCCTGCCCCATAACCCAGCTCGCGGGCTCCGCCCAGGGGGGCGTAGGTGACCACCAGGCGCACCGGCTGGAAGTCGGGGGCGCTGGGCCAGAGCGGCTGGGAGAGGGTCAGGGTGCCGCTGGCGGCATCCAGTACGTAGTCTTTGAGGCGCTCGAGGCGGGTTTGGCTGGCCCCGACCTGGAGCCACACCTGCTCGCTGCCGGGTTCGGCAGGCCCGGCCAGCTTATAGAAGCGGGTGCCGTCGGGCACGACAACTTCGGTTTTGCTGCCGACGGGCAGCCAGCCCGCAAAGCCTTGCAGGGCCAGGGGGAGGCTCGCCCCGTCGCCGCGGGTTTCCAGGCGCAAAGCCGTACCCTGGGGCAGCCCGCTCACGCCAAAGGCGCTCAGTTCTCCGGCAAAGTAGCCGATGCTGAAGACTTCCTGGTCGTAGCGCAGGGCCAGCGGGTCGTCCGAGCGGAGGGGCAATGCGGCCTCCCGGCCCGAGCCCGTCAGGGGGAAGCGCCCGGTGGGGTCGGGTAGCTCACGCAGGCCGCTTCCTATTTGAGACTCGCCCTGCTTGAAGCGGAGCGCGCCGTCCAGCGCCGCCCGCAGGGTTCCGCCAGCAAGGGGGCTTTCCAGGTAGCCGCGTCCCAGGCCAAACACCTGGACACTTTCGCCAAACTGCACGCCCACGCTGCCCTGGAACTGCCACAGCTGGGTCTGGCGGCCCAGCACGAAGAACTCGGCCTGGCCCTCTAGCTCGCCAAAGGCCAGCCGCAGGCGCAAGGGGGTAGGGGTCGCGGTGGGGGCCAGCCGCAAGAGGGCCACCCCGTCCCGCAAGAGCAGCTGGTAGCCCGAGAGCAGCGGGAAGGCGTCGGGCTCAAGGGGCTCGCTCGAGCTCTCCACCGTAAGGGCCCCAAAGCCGGTGGGCAGGCCCAGCTTATCCAGCACCCGCACTTCCAGCTCCAGCGGGGTGCGGCCATCGGCCAGCAGGCGCAGCGGGCGCACCTCGATGCGGAGGGGGCTACCCACCAAAAAGACCTCCACCCGGTCAGTGCCCGCCGCGGTCTGCACCTCGATCAGGTTGCGGCCTGCTTGCAGCGGCAGCCCGTAGTACTCCAGGCGCTGGAGGCCCTTACCGCTGTCGTAGGTGGCCTGGCCCAGGTTTTTGGAGTCTACCCCCTGGCCGTTTAGGGTGAGGCGAACCTCGAGGCCCAGGGGGGTTTGCAGCACCACCCGGGCCTTATCTACCCGGAAGAGGGCGCCGGGGAGGGGTTCTTGGATAAAGCCGTCGCGGGCTTTGACCTCGAGGGGCCTGGCTTTTTCCAGGTCGGCAAAGCTTTGCTGGCCTTGCAGGTACACCTCCCGGTCGGCAACGCGCAAGGTCAGGGTGGGCTCTTCGATGGGCCCCAGGGCCTCTTTGTGGCGAAGCTGGTAGGTGAGCTGACCAGAGATACCCTTGTGGCCTGGGCGATCCGCCACAAGCCGCACGGGGGGGTGCCGCTCCTCCAGCGCCACCCGCGCGCCTGGCAGCTCGAAGAAGAGGCGGCCCTGGTCGTCAATGCGCGGGTCGGGGAGGGGGCGGCCATCGAGCCGGGCTGAACCGGGCTCGTAGGTCGCACCTTCGGGGGGTAGGTGGGTGAGCAACAGGCGGTCGTACTGGGCGAGGTTTTCAACGACAAAGTCCAGGGTGATGGTGGAAAGCCGGTAGGGCTCGAGCACGGGCAGGGCCAGCAGGGTGGCTTTGCTGGGGAAGGCGGCAGGGGTGCCGTTCACAAAGGCAGTGACCTGGTTCTCGAGCGCCCCCGCCCGCAGGGCCTCGGCCTCGAGCTGAATCTCGCGCACCTCCCCGGCCTGCAGGGTAAGGCGTCGCTTATCCGCTTGCATCCCCAGCCCTTCACCAGGGGCCTCCTGCAACTCGATCTCCACCGGGTGATCGGTGGGGTTGCCCACCTGGATCACAAACACCGCCGTGCTGCCCACCACCACCTGGTGAACAGCGGCTTTAGCCGTCTGTCCCGACAGGGGATCGTCCACCCGTGCAGGCGCAACGGTTTTCTCCAGGCGCAGCAGGGTGCGCTTTAGGGTATCGGGCGCGCTGGGATTGCCCCCGTTGGAGCGCACCTGAGCCAGGAAAGCCCCCTCGGCTGGGGCGCCAAAACGCACCTTGGCCCGGTAGGTGTGGGTGAGGCTTTCGCCAGGGGGCAGCGTGCCGCTGAACTGTGGGGCCTGGGCCACCTCGAGCCACTCGGGGTAGGTGTCCTGCAGGGTGTAGCTCAGGGGGGCCTGGCCGCTGTTGCGCACCACCAGCCGTACCTCCACCTCCTCCCCCGGCACCACCATGCGCTTGTCCAGCGAGCGCGAGAGCTCGGCCACCGGGCGCAGCACCGCTACTTGGGCCGGGGCTTCGCGCAGGGTCTGGCCGCCCTCGCTCAAGAGACGGGCGGTGTTGACCAGCACCTCGGGGGCCTCGGCGGTTATGCGGGCCCGCACTTCAAAGGTTTGCGCTGCGCCCGCCGCCAGCTCAACGACCTGATCCAGCGCCTGCCCTTGCAGTCCGGGGGCCAGGTTGTCCTGGAGGCGCACCCGGCCTGGTTCATCGCCGGTGTTTTGCACCCGCAGACGCCAGACCACCTCACTGCCCACTGCAACGCTTGGAGCCAGGGCCTCTTTGTGCAGGGTGAAGGTGGCGGGCTGGACGATCTTCAGTTGGGCGCTGGCTTGCTGTGCCCAGGGGTTCAGGTTGGCGGTTACCACAGGCTCGGCCTTGCACAGGGCTTTGGCCCGCACCTGCAACACCGCATCGCGGCCCTGGGCAATGGGGGCGACCAGGCGGGGGTTATCCAGGGCTTCCAAACAGGGGGGTAGCTCCAGCTCGAGCTCGGCGGGCAGCAGGCGGGTAAAGCTGGTGCTGGCCCGGGCCAGCAGGGTGGTTTCCTCCCCTACCCGCAGGGTGGTGGGGCGGGCCTCCAGGGTGAGCTTTACCTCGGGATAAACCCTATAGCGCACCTGGCGGGTCTCGCCTTCTTTTAGCACCACCGACCCCGGCCCTTCCACGCGGGCCCCGCCAAGCACCGGCGCGAGGCTATAGGTGCCTGCGTTCAGGCTTACTCGAGCCCGCCCCTGGCTTAGCGCGACGGTCTGCTCGCCTACCCGGACAGGCAGATCAAAGGGCCGCTCGCCATCCGGCAGCACCAGCACGGCCTCCAGTTCCAGTTGTGCGGGCAAGACGGTGACGGGTGGGGGCACCAGCCGCTCCAGAATGTACCGGGCGCTACCCCCGCCGCAGCCAAAACGAGCCGAGGTTTCATCCAGGTACTCGCCCCCCTCTACCTCCAGCCGCACCAGGCGGTAGCCCTCCGGCAGGGTGGGTGGCCGCACAACGCGGACTTTATTGCCCTCGAGGGGGATGGAAAGCTCCAGGGGCCGACCCTCTACATCCACCGCGCTTGCGCTAACGGGCCGGGGGGCCACCACCCGGAAGGCTTCCCGCTCGACCTCCATACAGGCGTCCACGCGAAAGCCGATGGTGTTGGAGTACTGGCGGGCGGTTTTGGGCTGGCGGAAGCCAAAGGCAATCTGCCCTGGCTGGCGAACGTCGTAGTAGGCCCAGTCGCGGTCGCCGGAGACCGCACGGGGTTCGCTCTTTCCGTCCGGGAAGCGTACCCGGCCCTCCATTTCTTTGGCGCCGTCTTCGTCATAGAAGCCCACCCGCAAGGGCAGCACCTCGGGGCTCACATTGAGCAAAAAGGGCTCCTGCCATTCCTTGCCGCGGATGTTGCTATACGAGGCCGAGCGCACGTCATAAAGCTGCAAGGTGGGGTCTATCAGCAGTTCGGCAGCCTGGGGTACGCTGGTCTGAATGCGGTAGCGGAAAGCGTTTTTCCCCAGCCCCAGCAGGCGGCTCTTGATCAGATAAACGCCGGGTTCTACTTCGCCACGGTAGAAAAGCACCCAGCGGTGGGGCTCTACCCCAAAGCGCTGTTCAGCCAGTACCCGGCTATCCCGCATCAGCACGAACTCCGCGACGATCTCGCCCTTGCCCTTGTCGTAGCGCTCGTCGCCCAGCTCTTCCTTTCCCTTGAGGGAGCTGCGATAATCGTTGGGGTCGAAGCCAGGGGAGTAGATTTGCAGGTTCAGGATGGTGGGTTTGTGTACGACTATGCTGACTTGCAACTCCTGGATTTCCCAGCCGAGCAAGTCTCCTGGCACAATACCTTTCAGATCTGTGCGGGCCTGTCCCAGCGCAAGGCCGGCCAGCAGGCACATCCAGAACCAGAGCGGGCGCATCATGGGTACCTCCAGCGCACCTGCGGGTCGGTCAGATGCCCGCCTGGCAGGTCGTAGGTGAGGGTCTCGCGGCCCTGGAAGCGTTCAAACCGGAAAACCCGTTCGCCCCCGCCGGGGAGGGGGTCGGTTAGGGTGAGCTCGGGCAGGGCCTCGCTCGAGCTGAGCGTCAGCACCACCCGTATCCCGTTGGGCAGTGGCAGCAGTTTTTTCTCTATCCGCAGGGGGCCGAACTCCAGGGTGGTCTCACGCACGGCCCGGGCCAGGCCACTGGGGCGCTCGAGCGGAAAGTCGCTCAGGGTCAGGCCCTCCACCCGCACCCGGTGGCGGTAGCCATCCCCCAGGGCTTCGGGGTGGGGAAGAGGCTGGAAGGGGGCCGAGGCCGGATCCAGCATCACCTCGAACAGCCCCCCGGCCAGGTTGCGGAAGCTGTAGCGGCCTTCGGCATCGGTCAGGGCCTGCAGGCCGTTGCTCAGCACCACCCGCACACCCGGCAGCGGCAGATCCAAGCCGGCGGTGTAGCGGCCATCGCGGTCGGTGTCCAGGAAGACCCGCCCCAAAAGGCTATGGGGTGGGGTGAAGACCCCTTGCTGGAGTTGCACCATCGCCGAGGCCACCGCGCTGGCTACCACAGTGCCGCTGCCATCGCTACCGATGGCCTGGGCGGTGTTGCGAAGCTGGGAGCCTGCCCCGGCCCCAATGCGCATCTTGTAGCTAAACACTGTGCGACTACCGGGAGCAAGGGTCACGTTTTCCCAGATAAGTTGGTTCCCTTGCAAAAGCGGCTCGCTGGGGCTGGCGCCGCCCGGCACATAGACCAGGCCGGCCCCGGGGGTGTCCTCGAGCCGCACCGTGAGGGCCACCTGGCCCACATTTACCACCGTTAGGGTGTAGGTCAACACATCGCCCACGTTGGCCCGTGCGGGCTGCACCTGCTTTTCCAGCAGCAGCATGGTGGCCTGTACGCGCAGGGTTACGGTGTTGGAGAGCAGCGGGTTGCTGAAGTCGCTGCTGCGCAGGCTAAAGCGGTTTGTGATGATGGCTGTGTTGATAGCGCTGGCAGCTACGCGGGCCTCCAGGGTCAGGGTGCGGGTGCTGCCCGCAGCCAGGGTCAGGTTCCAGCGCACCGTGCGGCTCGAGGGGGTATAGCTGCCCCCATCCGAGGCCGCGACGAACTCGAGGTTGGCGTCCAGCATATCCTCTACCACGATGTTGCTAAATGAGACGGGCAGGGGGTTCTCAATTTCCAGGGTGTACACCACCCGCTCGCCAGGGGCTACTTCGGGGCCTACCTGGCTGCTTTTGCGCAGGGTAATCAGAGAAGGATCCAGAATCTGCGTCACCTGGTCGAGGGTGGGGTCGGTGCTGCCGGTAGCTTCCGAGCGGGCCAGCAGGGTGACGGTGAAGGGAGGGGTGTTTGCAGCTATCCCGGATAGGCAGGCCTGAAAGTTAAAGTCTGCGCCCGGGGGAAGGCTGACGGGGAGGGAGAGGCTGCTGCCACCCGGTGAACGGAAGTTCAGGCTGACCCCGCTAGGCAGCCCTGTTGCCTCCAAAGTGTAGGCATCGGGGGCGTTGCCCGTGTTGCGCAGGGTGTGGCTGAAGCAGTATATCTGTCCGGCCAGTACCTGAGCGCTCTGCTGGTCGTCTGGGCCCACCGCCTGGGGGTTGTTCAGCGGCCCCAGGGCGTGGGCATACTGGGCTGCAATCCGGATATCGACGGTCGCTTGTGCGTTGTTGCTGGCCGACGAGACCGTCACCAGGTTGCGCCGGGGGCCCGGCGTCGTGCCTGTACCTACCCGCATCCGGAAGCTGAACAAGGCTTCCTCGCCGGACTCGAGGCCATCCAGCACCAGCCGGATGCCCCGCACCTGGGCCTGGCTGTTGCTCCAGGTGCTGCCGTCGCTGTACTCGAGGTGGCCTTTGGTAGCGCTGCTCGAGCCTGCCACATAACTCAGGTCGCGCAGTTCGGCGGTGTCCAGTAAGTCGGTTACATAAATGGGCCCTTCGGCCCGCACGTTGCCCAGGTTCCACACCCGGATGCTAAAGCCCACTTCCTGGCCTTCGCGGACCAGGGAGGTGTTCGCCGACTTCACCACGTTTAGGGCGGCTCCGCTGCCGATGCTGACCCGGCTAAAGTTATCGTCGTCGCGTCTTCCGTCGGGGCAGGTGGCCACCGGGCTGATATACAGGTCGCCAGAAGCCGAGAGCGGGGTTTGTAGCGCCAAAATCAATCGAATTTCCTGATCGGCTGCCAGCGTTACGCTGCTCAGCTCGGCTTCTCCAGGGTCTAGCCTGCCGTTGGCGTTTACGTCGTGATAAAACCGCACCGCGCTCGGTGCCCAGGGTGCGCTGTTTTGCACCCAGCCCAGGGTGAAGGTAAAGCTCTGGTTGCCGCTGTTGTGCAGCAGGTAGTTAAAGTAAACAGACCCACCCGCCGGTACGACCGCGTATTGAGCGGGGCTTCCAACGCTGCCGTTGGGGGTTAGGGCGGGCACACACACCGCCTGCACCACCGTTTCAACCACATTAGACAGATAGGTCTCCCCGTTTACAAATGCCAGGGCCTGGTTGCGAATGACTGTGCCGGCTGGAGTGGCGAAAGCCAGGTTTAATAGCAGCGCCAATACCAGTCCCCACCCGATTCGCATTCCAACGTACAGTTGTGTGGCTAATTTGGATTGAAATGGCGAGGCTGGCATACGCTTCATCTGATGTTGTAGCAACGTTGTGAAAAATTTGTGCGAGAGCCTATGCTCGTCCTGTACAGGTTCAATCATAAGCTCTCGCACGCGGTTTTCTGGTTCATTTTCCCACCCCCCAAACGGGGGGTGGGATAAAAACTTACTGAACCTGTACGCGGAAGGTGATGGTGATGGTAGCTCCGGGTGGCATCAAATCGGCGCTGGTGATGTCGTTGTCGCCATTGGTGTCCACCGCCACGTAAATCGAGCTGCCTGCGCTCAAGGCGATGGGGGCGGTGGTGCTCCAGGTGGTGCCGTCGGTGGAGTACAGCGCGGTGCCGCCGGTAAAGCCGCTGATGGTGGCGCTGACGCTCACAAAGTTGGTGTTCGAAGGCAGCGGGTCGGTGATCACCACCTGCGTAAGGTTGCCCGTCCCGATGTTGCTGGCTACCACCGTGTACTCGATCACATCGCCGGGGAGGGCAGTGGCGGCGTCGGCATGCCGCACGGTGGTGCTGCTGCCCACGTAGCTTACGCCGGTTTTGGTCAGGCGCAGGTCGCCGCCCACCACGGTGGTGGTCTCCGAGGCGGTGTCGGTAGCGGTAGCGCTGCCCACGGTGCAGGTGGCCGTGACGGTGTTGACATCGCTGCGCCCGATGGGCTGTCCGGCGGGGGCCAGCACCCGCACGTAGAGGGTCTGGCTACCGCCGTTGGCCGCTACCGAGACCCCACTCAGGCTGGCGCTCCAGGTGCTGCCGTCCAGCGAGTACTGGTACGTCCAACCGAAGCTGCCGCCATCCCCGGCAATGCTGCACAGCCCGCTCTGGTTGGAGTTGTTGACCAGGGTGTGGGTGTAGGTCAGGGTACCGGGCGTGGTGATGGTGCCGGTGCGGGGCGGCTCGAGGCTAATCTGGGCCACCAGGTTGACGTCCACCGCACCCCGGATGGTATCGCTCACACTGCCCAGGGTGGTGCTGGTTACGGTGAACTGCACGTTATCGTCCGTGACGGGTGTGGCGTCCACAGGTGCAGCACCGGCAGGTACCTGCACTACCGCGATGTAGCAGCTGGTGCTGCCGCTGTTCAAGAGCCCCGTGCCGCTCACCGGGGCTGGGGTGGGGGTGTCCATGAGGCCATCGCAGTTGCTGTCGGGGTAGAAGACCGCCGTCCAGCCAGCGGGCAGCGAGGCCGAGAAGGTGTAGGTATCGGGGTTGTGGCCGGTATTGCTCACCTCGAAGGGGAAGAGGGCCGTACCGCCGGGGTTTACCGCGGGGTTGTATCCGGGGCGGGCATCGTTGGCAGAGTCGGAGCCCTCGCCGCCGGATGCGTTGTTGGTGTTGTGGGCGGCATCTACGCCATAGCCCAAGACCACCGTGGTTACGGCCAGGGTGGTGGCGTCTACCCCGTCCAGCAAGGTGGCTACGCTACCGCTGGGGTTGTTCACCGAGGTGGCGGTCAGGGTTACGCTGCCGCCGGTGGTCTGGCTGGCCGGGATAGCGCAGCGCACCACCACGGTATAGGTAGCACCAGCAGCCAGCGGGCCCACCAGGCCAGAGAGCGGGGTCACACCGTCGGACTGGTAGACGCTGCAGGTACCGATGGTGCTGGGGCCCAGGCTCAGGGTGAAGCTATCCGCAGCGTTGCCGGTGTTTTGCAGGGTGGAGTTGAAGCTTACGGTGCTGCCTGAGTAAGCCGAGGCCAGGGTCTGGGTATCGGGCCCATCCACTGCGCTGGCGCCGGTGCCGCCAATGGCCACGCTGTAGCGGCTGGCGGTGGTGTTGGTGGTGGTATTGGAAGTGATGCTCTGGTTTGCGGTGCCGTCGTTGAACAGCACAGTTGCGCTGTTGGGGTAGGTGGTGCCGGCAGGTGAGGCAGCCGGTACGGTGGCCTGGAAGCTAAAGGTATAGGAGGCCGTCTGGGGGAAGAAAGCCCCGGTGCCGTTGATGAACATACCCACCGCAATGGTGCCGTTGCCGGTCAGGGGAAGGTTACCGGAGGCCAGGGGGGCCCAGGTGGTGCCGTCGGTACTGTAGACCATCTGCACAGTGCCCGCACCCGCGCTGCCGGTGGGCATGGTGCTCACTACCAGGCCGCTGGGGATGGTGTCACGGATCAAAATCCCGCTGCCCGTAAGCCCACTCACGCTCACGCCACTGGCCGCGCTGCCGCCCACATTCGAGCCGCTGATGGTGTAGGTGATGGCGCTGCCAGGGTTCACGCTACCGGCGGGGCTGGCCGACTTGGTGGCGGTGAGGGCGGCGGCGGTGGTGGCGATGGCCCGGGCCCAGTTGTTGGTGTCGATTACGCTGGGGCTGCCTGCCGAGGTGCCGCTCAGGTTGAGGTTACCAAACTGCCCGTTGGTGGCCGAGGCCGGGATGGTTCCGGCCACAATCACGCAGGCGCTGGCCCCAGGGGTGCCCTGGCGGGTCAGGGTGACGCTGGTGATGGGGGTAGTTTCGCCGGGGTCGAGGGTGCCGTTGCAGTTGGCATCGAGGTAAATAGCCGTGCTGCTCAGGTCGAAGTTGTCCCCATTGGGGGGGCTGCCCGCAGGGCCCTGGACGGTGGTCAGGTTGATGGTATCAGAGCCGTTACCGGTATTGCTGACCGTGTAGGTGAAATAGACGGGGGCGCCAGCGAGGGCGCTGCGGGTCTGGCCTGGGGTGGCCTGGGTGCCGTCGGGCGTGATGCTGAAGCTATAAACCTGCTGCACCACGGTGACGACCTGGTTGGAGGTGGTGGTGCGGGCCTGACCGGCGGAGTCAATGTAGCTGGCCGAGGCCTGGTTGGAGATGTTGGTGCCAGCGGGGGTCTGCTGAGCCATCACGGCTCCGAACAGGACCAGGGCTGCAACCAACAGGGCGAAGAGTTTGTTCATTATTTATTTCCTCCTATTATCGAACGATGGTACGAAGTTTGAGTATGACAGTTTGCTTAGCACCCAGCTGGGGCAGAACCCAGCGGACGTGGGTGAATTCTTCGGGTTTTACTTCTACTTCCTTCTCGACCTCCTTGCCGTTTTCCATAACCTTGATTTTGCGCTTCAAGGGGAGTTTGCCGTAGATGCGCCCCCCATCGAAGCTGAACTCTGCAATTACCAGGGTTTCGCCCAGCTGTAGGGGCTGAGCGCTCAAGGGCTGGTAGGCCGTGCTGGCAGGTATTGGGATGATCAGCGCAACCTGACGAAGCACCGTGTCTGTGGTGTTCTGCGCGGTGAGCTGGTACTCGACCACCTCCCCAGGCCTGGCCTCGAGCGCAGGCTCGAGCCGCTCGACGGTGCGATTCTGCTCCTGTACGCTAATGACACGAAAAGCCTTCAGGTCCAGCTTGATGCCGCCGCTTGTCTGGGCCAGAGCCCACCCGGCCAGGAAGATTCCTAGCAGAAGCAGCATTTTTGGCCACATGTGTCTTTGCATTCCCATTCTCCTCAAAAAAATGACCGGCCCGTAGAGCCGGTCGCGCCACTGACTCCCTCCCGACCCCTGGCGCCCGTATTGGGTCTGGGAGTTCTAAGTCTCTCAAGGTGAGAGCTTAACCTAAACTTTTGCAGAGGCTGTGCAAAATAAACATTGGCTATTCCCAGAAACCATACCGCGACCTTTAGAAACACCGTACCAGACTTTGTTCATGCGCGTAACGCCCCCTCCATATACCCCGGGGGGGTAGGATGGCCTGTTGGGTATGGCGGGTGAGCGCTCAGGTGTGTTGAACAAACCGATAGCCCTGTCCAAAAACAGTTTCGATATAGCGCGGGGTTTTGGGGTCGTCGCCCAGCTTGCGCCGCAGCAGGGCCACATAGCTGTCCACCACCCGCTCGTCCACTGTACTGCCGCGCTCGGCCCCCCAGACCCGCTGAAGCAGACGTTCACGGCTCCAGACCTCGCCAGGGTTCTGGGCCAGGGTCAGCAATAAATCGAGTTCGGTAGGGGACAGATCCAGGGGCTGTTGGGCCCGGAAGGCCTGGCGTTGTTTGAGCAAAATGCGCAGGTCGCCAATCCGGATTTCCTGTGTGGGTCGGCTGCGCCGCAGGAGGGCCCGCACCCGCGCGACCATCTCCCGTACGCTCATGGGCTTGGTAAGGTAGTCGTCTGCTCCCAGCTCTAAGGCCCGCACCCGAATTTCCTCGGTGCCCTGAGCGCTCAGCACCAGGATGGGCAGGTTCCAATCGGCCTCGCGCAGCTCACGGATGACCTCGGGGCCACCCAGCCCCGGCAAGCCCAGGTCAAGCACCATCAGGTCGGCCTGGGGTGCCATCTCTACCGCATCCAGACCGCTAATTGCCAGTAAGATGGTATAACCTTCGTGCTGTAGCGCAGCCGTTACCAGGTGGGCCAGCTGCGGATCGTCTTCGACAACCAGGATACGTTCCATAAGAATGTTCCAACAAAGTATAACCAGGCCCCATCCAGCGGTTGGGTACGGCATGGTTTGGGCAAACCCACGCCAGGATACCAACGCTGCAATAACCCGCTGGGTGGTGCGACTAAGGTAGAAGCGAGACTCTGGCGACCAGGTTGCGGAATTGCAAGGTGCCTGTGGTGACCAAGCCCTTATCGAGCCTGACTCCGATCCACAGATTGCCGCTGTTGATGCCGCTGGTGAGCTTGCTTCCGGAGAACCGCAGGGGTTGGGTGGGGCCCGACTGGAAATCCGCGCTTCCGATTGGTTCGAAGCTGGGGTTCTCCCCACACAGATAAACACCGTTGCTCTGGTTGCTGCAAGGCTCGCTGTCGGCGGCGTAAAAGCTAAAGGCAAACCCGGTTTGGTAGGTCAGGTTGCCCTCGAGGTCGGCCTTCCTCAGCGCGAAGGGGGGCTTGGCGAAGTCTTGCTTCACAAACACAATACTGTTGTTTTGGAAGGCCACCACATCCACATCGAAGTCGTGCAGGGACACGCTTAGCGGCGCATTGCTACAGCCAAACAGAAGACCGACCAGTAGTAGCACAATCGAACGCATGGCTCCTCGAGTCTAAACCAGCCTGGCATGAGCGCGGTGTTTAGATGGGCCTGGGCTCCCCGCCCAGTGCGTGGGCCGACCCAAACACCACCCGCCCCTCCACCAGGGTGAGGGCGGGCCAGCCCCGCAGTACCCAGCCCGCCCAGGGGCTGAACCTGGCCTTGGAGACAAAGCGGGTGGGGTCTACCGGGCCTTCTTGGGAGGGGTTCCACAGCACCAGGCTGGCCTCGGCCCCTTCTTCCAGGTGAATGGGGGAAAGGCCCAGGATGCGCCGGGGGCCGTCGGTGAAGCGCTCAACCAGGACGGCCAGCGGAAAGCCCCGCTTTTCCACCAGCTCGGTATACAGAAGCGGCCAGCAGACCTCGAGGTTGGGGATACCAAAAGGCGCCCGCAGCAAGTCCAGCTCTTTCTCATCGGCAGTGTGGGGGGCGTGGTCGGTGCCGATGCACTCGATGCTGCCATCCAAAAGCCCCTCCGCGAGTGCCTCCAGGTCGGCCTGTGTGCGCAGGGGTGGGGCCACTTTGTAGAGGGGGCTCAGGCTTTCCAAGTGCTCGTGGGTGAGGGTCAGGTGGTGGGGGGTGACCTCGGTGCTGACCCTAAGCCCATCGCGCCGGGCCTGGCGGACGAGCTCGAGGCCCCGCTTGGTGCTCAGGTGCTGAATGTGCAGGTGGGCTCTGGCGGCCAGCCCTTCGGTTACGTAGCGCAGCACTTCCAGGTCCCGTGCGATGCGGGCGCTCTCGGCATACCCGGGGTTGCCCGGCAGCCCCAGGCGGTACGAGACCTCCCCCTCGTGCATCACCCCACCCCGCCGCAGGCCGGCATCCTCAGCATGTACCGCCACCGGGATCCCCCAGGAGGCCGCGTAGCGCAGGCCTAAAGCCAGCACCCCAGCATCCTCGTTGGTGCGTCCGTCATCGGTAAGCATGGCCGCTCCAGCTTCCCGGAGCAGCCTGGCCTCACTCAGGGTTTTGCCTTCCTGTCCCTGGGTCAGGGCAGCTGCCGGATGCAGCCGGGCCTGCTGGATGGCCTGGGCTTTCTTCTTCAGGGCCGCCACCACCTCGGCGCTGTCCACCACCGGGGTGGTGTTGGGCATCGAGACCACATCGGTATAGCCACCTCGAGCTGCCGCTGTAAGGCCGCTTTGCAGGTCCTCTTTAACTTCCTGTCCTGGTTCGCGCAGGTGGGCGTGGGGATCCACAAACCCAGGCGACAAGACCATCCCGGCCACGTCCAGCACCCAGTGAGCCTCGCCCCCCGACAACGAAAGAATGCGCCCCTCACCAATCAACACATCGGCCTGGCCGTGTTCTCCTCGCCCATCTACCAGCTTTGCGTTCTTAAGTAGAATTTCGCCTTTCATATGGCTCCTTGCTCCGGACGTCATCAGTTTCTTTTCCCCACCAGTACGTGATAAAGCACGGCCATCCGCACGGCCTGTCCGTTGGCTACCTGGCGTTCGACCAGGCTCTGGGGGGAGTCGGCCAGGGTGCCCTCGAGCTCCACATCGCGGTTCATGGGGCCGGGGTGGAGCAGGGGGGCTTCGGGTCTGGCCCAGCCCAGGCGCTCTTGGGTGATCTGGTAGGCCGCGATGTACTCCGGCAGCGAGGGCAAGAGACCCTTGTCCATGCGCTCTTTTTGCAGGCGCAGAACCATTACCGCATCGGCTTCCTGCAAGGCCTCCTTGAGGCTGGTGGTAAGGGTGGCACCGGGCAACTGGGCCGGGAGCAAGGTAGCGGGGCCACAGGCCACCACGCGGGCCCCCAGCATGGGCAACAGTTCGGCGTTGGAGCGGGCCACCCGCGAATGCAGGATGTCCCCCACAATGGCAATTTTTTTGCCCTCGAGGCTGCCCAGCTTCTCGCGCAGGGTAAAAGCGTCCAGCAGGGCCTGGGTGGGGTGGGCGCGCCAGCCATCCCCCGCATTGATGACGGGCTTTTTCAGCCAGCCGTGGGCCTGGTGGGGCACCCCGGCCGCATCGGTACGCAGGATGTAGGCATCAATGCCCATCTGGTCCAGGGTGCGCAGGGTGTCGCGGTAGGTCTCGCCTTTGCTGGTGGAGCTGACCGCGCCCGCAAAGCTCACCACATCGGCCGACATGCGCCTTGCGGCCAGCTCGAAGGAGATACGGGTGCGGGTAGAAGGCTCAAAGAAAACCGTGGCCACGGTAAAGCCGGTAAGGGCTGGCACCTTCTTGACCGGGCGTGCGAGCACCTCCTGCATCATCTGGGCCGTTTCCAGCAGGCTTTCAACCTGGGCAGGGCTCCAGTCGCGAAAGTCGAGCAGGTGCTTGGGGAAGCCTGGAACCGCGCTTTCGCTCATGATTCCTCCATTTCCCATAGCTCTACGGCGTCCTCGCCGTCGTCTTCCTGGGTTTTTACCTTCACCACTTCGTTTTTGGAGGTGGGCAGGTTCTTGCCCACAAAGTCGGCCCGGATGGGCAGCTCGCGGTGGCCCCGGTCTACCAGCACCGCCAGGTAGATGCGGTTGGGGCGGCCCTGGTCAATCAGGGCATCCAGCGCGGCCCGCGCGGTACGGCCGGTGTAGAGCACGTCGTCTACCAGCACCACGGCCTTGCCGTTCAGGTCGAAGGGGATGCGGGTCTCGCGCACCCTGGGCTGCAGGCCAATCTCCGTCAGGTCGTCGCGGTAGAGGGTGATGTCCAGAATGCCCATGGGCACCCGCTTGCCCTCGAACTTTTCCACCAGGTCCACCAGCCTTTTGGCCAGGCTGATGCCACGGGTGTGAATCCCCACAAAGCAGAGGTTGTCGGTGCCCTTGTTTTTTTCGATAACCTCGTGGGCGATGCGGGTGAGGGCCCGGCGCACTTCGTCTTCATTCAGGAGTTTGGATTTGAAGGTCATGGTTGCTCCTCCTCACCCAGACTACCCCGTTTGTGGGGCAACAAAAAAATGCGCCCAGAACGGGCGCACGCCTTTGGTTTAGGGGTTTCGATCTGCTTCACCTGATCTCCTTTCCGACCTCGCAGGATCGGGTTAAAGGTGCGGGATGACTCCCACCCGCCATGCTACGCCCTGGGGGTGGGGTGGGTCAACTGCGACTAAACGGAAGTGTGCCCTGACTCCTAAAAGCATCGGGTACACTTAATCTCTGGGAGCCATTAGGCTTCGCCGGGGTGCTATGGGTAAGCGTGTGCTGGCAGCCATGAGCGGGGGGGTAGACTCCTCCGTGAGTGCGGCTTTGCTCAAAGCCCAGGGCTACGAAGTGATCGGGGCCATGATGCGCTTCTGGCCCGATAACAAAAAGGACGACTGCTTCGAGACCTGCTGCTCGCCCGACGCTGCTTATGAGGCCCGGCGGGTTGCGGACATCATCGGCATTCCCTTCTACCTGCTGGACTACCGCGAGGAGTTTCAGGAAAAAATCATCGACCCCTTTATTGCCGGCTACCAGGCGGGCGAGACCCCCAACCCCTGTGTGAACTGCAACACCCGAGTCAAGTTTGACTCGCTTCTAAAAAAGGCCCGGATGCTGGGCTGCGACTACGTGGCTACCGGCCACTACGTCATCAACCGCGAGGGGGGGCTGTACCGGGGCGACCCCAAGAAAGACCAGACCTACTTCCTCTGGGGTACGCCCAAAGAGGCCATCCCCCACATGCTCTTCCCGGTAGGGCACCTGGAGAAGCCCCAGGTGCGGGCGCTGGCCGAGCAGTTTGGCCTGCCTACAGCCAAGAAGCCCGAGAGCCAGAACATCTGCTTTGTGCAGGGTGACCTGAAGGAGTTTCTGGCCCAGCACCTCTCGGCCCGCCCGGGGCCGCTCATTGATCTACAGACCGGCCAGCAGATCGGCGAGCACAGCGGGGCGCAGTTTTACACCGTGGGCCAGAAGAAGGGTCTGGGGCTGTGGAAGAGCCACCTCGAGCGCTACGTGGTGCAGATCAACACCGCCACCAACGAAGTGGTGGTGGGGCCCAAGGAGGCCTGTATGTGGGGGGGCCTCGAGGCCCGCGAGGTCAACCTGCTGGTCGAACCCCAGGACTTACCCACAGAGCTCGAGGTGCAGGTGCGCTACCGCACCCGGCCCGTGCCGGCTTTAGTGGAAGAGATAGGCCCTGGCCGGATGACCATTCGCCTCCGAGAACCCCAGTTCGCCGTTACCTCCGGCCAGTCGGTGGTGCTGTACCAGGGGGACAGGCTCTTAGGGGGTGGGTTTATTGCCCGGCCCCTGCATAACCAATGGGAAACCCTGGCCGCTTTAGGCCGCTGAAACTCGAACCAGAAACTGCCTAATGCGTACGGTATCGGCCTGCCGCATGCAACTTTTTTTACGGGCCAGGTGAGATTGCGCCTGCTCGAGGTTTTTGGGTATGGTGCTGCCATGCTGCTATTGTTTCTGGCTTTTGTGGGCAGCCTGGCCGTGCTGCTGGTGTCGGCGCGCTTGTTTACCGGGGCTGCCGAGCGCATTGGGCTGGCTTTGGGTTTGTCCAGCTTTATGGTGGGCGTGATCATCGTGGGGGTGGGCACCTCGTTGCCGGAGCTCATCACCGGGCTCTTTTCGGTGAGCCAGGGGGTTTCCCAGATTGTCAGCGGCAACGTGCTGGGGGCCAACGTTTCCAACCTGCTCCTGATCCTGGGGGTGAGCACGGTTTTCTCGGTATTGCGTCCGGTATACCTGGGCGAGGCCTATATCGCCATTGACCTGCACTTTCTGGTGGGCTCGGCCTTTGTGCTGGGGGTGGTGATGTTTGACGGGGTGGTGGGCCGTGTGGAGGGGCTTTTTTTGCTGGCCGTTTATGGGGTCTATGTGGCGTATTTGCTCCAGGAAGGCAGCAGCGGACAAAGCGGCGGAACCCGCCCCCCCATCGCCCCACGCGACCTGCTCCTGGTGGCCCTTAGCCCGGTGGGCATCTATTTTGGCGCCGAATGGACGGTGGCTAGCTTGCAGGGGCTTGCGGGTGGGCTGGGTGTGCCTACTGCCATTGTGGCGGTTACGGTTTTGGCCCTGGGTACTACCCTGCCCGAGCTGGTGGTGAGTATCACCGCGGCCCGGCAGGGCAAAGCCTCTTTGGCGGTGGGGAATATTCTGGGCTCCTGCGTGTTTAATGCGCTGGTGGTGGTGGGTGCGGGAGCCGTCTACAGGACCGTCAAGGCGCCGCCCGAACTGACCGGGTTTGCCCTGCCCTTTGTGATAGGTGCTTCGCTCCTGTTTTATTTGCTGGTGCAGGATCGGCGTATCTCGAGCTGGGAGGGGATGCTGTTTTTGGTAATGTACGCGCTATTTATCCTCGAGGTCAGCGGTCTGGCTTGATTGAAAGCTGCCTATCCAGCGTCGCTACGATAAAAAACACTTGCCAGGTCTGGCAAGTGTTTGTGGGGGCTATATTCTGTTTGTTTTATCCTAGTCGTCGGCTGCCCCGGTAGACTGAGCCTGCTTCTTGCTACCGAACAAACGCCGGAAGAAGCCCAGAATTGGGTCGTAGTACTCATCTACAACCCGTTCCTTAAGTGGGATGATGGCGTTGTCGGTAATGTGGATGTGCTCAGGGCAGACTTCTGTGCAGCACTTGGTGATGTTGCAGTAGCCGATGCCGCCTTCATTTTGCAGCATATCCAGGCGGTTTTCGACATCGAGGGGGTGCATCTCGAGGCTTGCGGTGCGTACCAGTAAGCGAGGCCCGATAAAGCCGGTTTTTTCGTCGTGCTCACGCAGCACGTGGCAGACATTCTGGCACAAGAAACACTCGATGCACTTTCTGAACTCCTGCACCCGATCCACATCCTCCTGGAACATAATCCAGTCGGTGCCAGGGGCTGGGGTGAAGGGCTTGATTTTTTTGTTGGCCTCGTAGTTCCACTTCACATCGGTGGCCAGGTCGCGGATCACCGGGAAGGTTTTCATAGGCCGTATTGTGACGGGCTTGCTGGTGTCGATGGTATCCAGCCGGGTCATGCACATCAAAGTTGGCTTCCCATTGACCTCAGCCCCACACGAGCCGCACTTGCCAGCTTTGCAGTTCCAACGACAGGCCAGATCGGGGGCTTGTTCGGCCTGAATCTGGTGGATTGCGTCAAGCACCACCATGCCTTCTTCCACCTCGACGGTGTAATCCTTTAATTCCCCGCCGTTTCGATCCCCTCGGAAAACTTTGAAGGTGACGGTTGACATGATCAGGCACCTACCTTGTCACTGAGTTCTTTGAGGTCTTTGGCTTCAGCTACTTTGCGCAACTCATCAGGCATCTCGGGCAGTGGCTCGGCCACCACTGTAAGGGTTCCATCGCTGCTGCGGCGGATAATGTGGTTGATTCTGGCAAAACCGGGGTCGGGGTCAGGGTAATCGAGGCGAGCGTGGCCGCCCCGGCTTTCCTTCCGGGCCAGGGCGGCGAGCACCACCGCCTCGGAAATCTCCACCATCAAGCGCATATCCAGGGCTGTGTGCCAGCCTGGGTTATAGGCCCGACTTCCCGAGACCGAGGTATTCCAGGCCCGCTTTCTGAGATTGTCCAGAATCTCGAGCTGCGCTTTTAGTTCGCTTTCTTCGCGCATAATGCCCGCGTTTTTCTGCATGGTGGCGCGAAGCTCCTTCATGAGCGCAAAGGGGTTTTCACCGTGGGGGTTGTTGAAGGGTTGCAGGGCTTCGGCAATGTAGGCCCGCACCTGGGCTTCGTCGACCTGATAAGGGGCTGTTTGCTTTGCTGCAAACTCAGCTGCGGCCATGCCGGCTCGACGTCCAAAAACCACCAGGTCGGACAGCGAGTTGCCGCCAAGGCGGTTGGCCCCGTGGAGCCCACCGGCCACCTCACCCGCAGCGTACAGCCCTGGCACATTGGTGGCCTGGGTATCGGGGTCCACCCGTACCCCGCCCATCACGTAATGGCAGGTTGGGCCTACCTCCATGGGCTCTTTGGTGATGTCCAGGTTGCCCAGCTTCAAGAACTGGTGGTACATGCTGGGAAGCTTCTTCTTGATGTAGTCGGCAGGGCGGCGGCTGGCGATATCCAGGTAGGCACCGCCGTGGGGGCTTCCCCGCCCTTCGTTGACTTCTTTTCGAATGGCCCTCGCGACCACATCGCGGGTTAGCAGTTCCGGTGGGCGGCGGGCGCTGCGGTCGCCTTGGAGCCAGCGCTCGGCCTCTTCCTCGGTCTCGGCGAACTCGCCCTTATAGCGTTCGGGCACGTTGTCGAACATAAAGCGCTTGCCTTCGCTGTTCTTAAGTACGCCGCCCTCACCCCGCACGCCTTCGGTAACCAGGATGCCCATTACGCTGGGAGGCCAAACCATGCCGGTGGGATGGAACTGGATAAACTCCATGTCAATCAGCTCGGCACCCACCATGCTGGCCAGCGAGAAGCCATCGCCGGTGCACTCCCAGGAGTTCGAGGTGATCTGGTAGATGCGGCCCAAACCGCCGGTGGCCAGCACCACAGCTTTGGCCCGGAAAACCAGGAATTCGCCCGTCTGACGGTTGAAACCCAGCGCCCCTACCACCCGGCCCGCATCGGTCAGGAGGCGGTAGATGGTGGTTTCCATGTGGGCATGGATGCCCATCTTTACGGCATGGTCCTGCAGGGTGCGGATGAGCTCGAGCCCGGTGCGGTCGCCCACGTGGGCCAGGCGGGGGTAGGAGTGCCCCCCAAAGTTGCGCTGATTGATTCTGCCATCGGGGGTACGGTCGAAGACGGCGCCCCACTGCTCGAGCTCGCGCACCCGGTCGGGGGCTTCCTTGGTGTAGTTCTCCACCATCTTCCAGTTGTTGAGCATCCCGCCGCCCTTGAGGGTGTCGCGGAAGTGTACCTTCCAGTTGTCCTCGGAACGCACATTGCCCATTGCAGCGGCCATACCGCCTTCGGCCATTACGGTGTGGGCTTTGCCCAGCAGGCTCTTGGTGACCACCCCCACCCTGGCTCCTTGCTCGATAGCCGCGATGGCAGCCCGTAGACCGGCGCCCCCGGCGCCAATTACAAGTACGTCGTAGTCATGTATTGTGTAGGATTCCATAATCGGCTCCTCTAGAACAGGCGAATGTCGGTGATGGTGCCCATCGAGCACAGGCGGATGTAGACATCGGTAAACCACACCGAGAGCATGCTGGTTACACCCCAGAAGCCGTGGCTCTCGTTGATGCGGGTGATGCGCTGCCACAGCGTGTAACGTGTTTTGTGCTTGGACATGCAGTTGAGGCAGCCGCCAGCCAGGTGCCGCCAGGCATGGCAGGAGAAGGTGTAGTAAGACAGCAAAATCACGTTGCCCAGCATGACTAGACTGCCAACACCTACCCCAAAGCCATCCTCAAAGAAAAAGGCCCGGATGGCGTCGTACCACAAGAAGGCCACCACCGGCACCGAGAGATACCAGAAGTAGCGGTGCAGGTTGTTGAGCACAAAGGGGAAAGCCCGTTCGCCTTTGTATGCTTTGCGCAGCTCGGGTACGGCGCAAGCTGGAGGATCCCAGAAGAAGGCCCGGTAGTAGGCTTTGCGGTAGTAGTAGCAAGTGGCGCGGAAGCCCAGGGGAATCCACAGTACCAGGAAGGCCGGCGAGATGGCCATCCAGTCCAGGTCTTTGGCGTGAACTCCGGGAATGGGTATGGAGTAGAACGGCGATAGGTAGGGCCCGAACTCATAGTGTTGACGGTTCAAAGCCACCCAAAAAGCGTACACCCCAAACAAGCCCAGGCTCAGCACCGTGAAAAGGGGCTCGATCCACCAGGCGTCCTGCCGATCGTTTTGCCGAGATTCTGTACCTGAAACAGGTTTCGTGCTCATTTCCCCTAAACTATACTTGTTTGTGTGCAAGTGTGGAAACCTCGACAGGCCACATTGACCCTAAAACAGCACTGGTGTAATTAATAACATTTATTCCAATCTATACAAGGCCAACCTGCCCGGCAGCCTGTTGGAGGCGAGGTTTGCGGCCCGACGATTGACACGCTGGGCCTTCGACCCCATAATTGTTGGCTGTTAAGACGACCCTTGGGTGGCCGTCTAACAAAGAGCTGCGGACAAGGCAAAAGGCAGGGCCTGCTGCTTGAAAGCCGCAAGCTTCTGGAGGATACGAGGTTGGAACTGTTCGGTTTTGGCCCGCACCTAATGATTGACGGCTACCACGCAAACGCTGAGAAACTCGCCGACTTTGAGCTTATTCGGCAGGTACTGGATCAGCTTCCTGAAGAGATGGAGATGACCAAGGTGCTGCCGCCGGTGGTGCAGCGTTACCCGGCCTTGCCAGGCCATGCGGAAGGTATTACAGGCGTGGTGATTATTGCTGAAAGCCACATCGCCATACACACCTTCCCCAGCGAGCGCTTTATAAGCGTAGACATCTTCTCCTGTAAGGAATTTGACCTTGGGAAGGCCCTCAAGCGCGTGGTGGAGCATTTCGAGATTGGCCGCTACGAGACCTACCTCATCAACCGGGGCAAGGAGTACCCCAAGGACATTGAGCTTGCCCGGCGAATTGCAGCAGGGGAGCGGGAGTACCTCGAAGCCCGTATTGGATAGCTGTAGACTCCCAGTATGGGTAAGCTAAGGCCGGGAGGATTCCCGGCTTTTTTTGGACACATGGGAACAGTTATTTTGCTGGGTGGGACGCTACCCCGGCCAACCCAGCCGTGCCGAGACCGCATCGGCAGCCTGACGAACCCGTGCGCCAAGCTCGGGCAGCCGTTCGTCGGGAACCCGTGTCGCAGGGGCCGAAAGCGACATGGAGGCCACTACCTTGCCCCGGTTGTCGTGGATGGGGGCCGCGATGCAACGCACCCCGTCCTCCCGCTCTTCGTCATCCAGCACGTAGCGACGCTGGCGGGCTTCTTGCAGGGTTTGCAAGAAACCATCCAGGGTGGTGATGGTCTTGGCGGTGTAGGGTTTGAAAGGCCCTGTACCTACAATTCGGCGCACCTCCGACTCACTGTGCTCCAGCAACAGGGCTTTGCCAACTCCGGTGCAGTAGATGGGCGCCCGGGCCCCGATGCGGGTAAACATGCGGATGAGCTGCCGCCCCTCCACCTGGGCGATGTAGATTACCTCGTTGCCGTCCAGCACGGCCAGGTTAACGGTTTCGTTGAGCTCGTCTACCAGCTTTTCCATCTCCGGGGTAGCTGCCTCGATCAGCCCTCCCCGCGTAAGGAAGGCCGAACCCACCTGATAGGCCCTGAGCCCCACCTTCCAGAGGCCTTTGGTTTCGTCCCAGTCGGTAAAACCCCGTCGGCGAAGGGTTTCCAGGAGTCGGTAGGCGGTACTGGGCGAGAGGTCGGTTTTGCGGGCCAGTTCCGAGAGAGAGAGGGTTTCGGCTTCAGATAGCACCTCCAGCAGGTGCAGGCCGCGCTCGAGCGTCCGCACCTCACCCACCTCGGCAGAACGGCTGCGCCCTGGGCGACGTTTGGTATCCATGGCTTTAGCATAGGGGGCCTCGAGTATTTTTTCAACAAATGGAAAACGATCTCATAGATTGACAAATCTATTTTGCAGGGGCTAGGCTTTGTCCTGGTTGTGGGGCCAGCGGCCTGTGCCCCAGCCATCCCACAGGAGACTGCTATGAGCGAGATGCCCAAAGGCGTGCAGATAATTGGCCCCAAACTACCCGCTTCCGATACGGTGCTCACCCCTGAGGCCCTGGCTTTTCTGGCTGGTTTGCAGCGCGAGTTTAACGCCGTGCGCAAGGGTTTGTTGCAGCGTCGGGCGGAAGTGGCCCAGCACATCCAGGCTGGCGAAAAGCCCAACTTTTTGGAGCACACACGGTTTATGCGCGAAGGCGACTGGAAGGTGGCCCCGGCTCCGCCTGACCTCAACGACCGTCGGGTCGAGATTACCGGCCCTACCGAGCGCAAAATGATGATCAACGCCCTCAACTCTGGGGCCAGGGTCTTCATGGCCGACTGTGAAGACTCCCTTTCGCCTACCTGGGAGAACGTGGTGCAGGGGCAGCAAAACCTGATGGACGCAGTGCGCCGTACCATTAGCCTCAGTACCCCCGAGAAGGAGTACAGGCTGGGAGAGAAAATCGCCACCCTGGTGGTGCGCCCTCGAGGTTGGCACCTTTTGGAGCGCCACATGCTGGTGGATGGCGAACCCATGTCCGCCAGCCTCTTCGATTTTGGGCTGTACTTTTTTCACAACGCCCACGAACTCTTGAAGCGCGGTAGCGGCCCCTACTTTTACCTGCCCAAGCTTGAGAGCCACCTCGAGGCCCGCCTCTGGAACGACGTCTTCAAGTTTGCTCAGAGCTACCTGGGCATACCCCAGGGCACCATTCGGGCCACGGTGCTCATCGAGACCATCCTGGCCGCCTTCGAGATGGAGGAAATCCTCTATGAGCTGCGGGAGCATGCCGCCGGCCTTAACGCAGGGCGCTGGGACTACATCTTTAGCTGCATCAAGAAGTTCGCCACCCACGAGGTGCTGTTCCCCGACCGGGCCCAGGTCACCATGACGGTGCCCTTTATGCGGGCCTACACCGAGTTACTGGTACGCACCTGCCACAAGCGTGGAGCCCATGCCATAGGGGGGATGTCGGCCTTCATTCCCAGTCGCAAGGACCCCGAGGTCAACGCCAAGGCCATCGAGCAGGTCACCAAGGACAAAGAGCGTGAATCGGGTGATGGCTTCGACGGTACCTGGGTGGCCCACCCCGACCTGGTGCCGGTGGCGATGGCGGTCTTCGACAAGGTGCTGGGCGACAAACCCAACCAAAAAGACCGCTTGCGGGAAGATGTCGATGGCAAGATAAAAGCCGAACACCTGGTCGACTTTAATGTCCCGGGCGGCAAGATTACCGAGGCCGGAATTCGCAACAACATTAGTGTAGGGCTGCAATACCTGGCAGCCTGGCTGGGCGGGAGTGGCGCGGTGGCTATCTTCAACCTTATGGAAGACGCCGCTACTGCGGAAATCTCCCGTTCGCAACTGTGGCAGTGGCTGCGCAAGGGAGCCCGATTGGACGATGGGCGCATTTTTACCCAGGAGTTGTACACCCAGCTCAAACAAGAAGAGATGGCCAAGCTTGCCGGCATGAAAAACCTGGAAGAGGCCGCACAGCTTCTGGACGAACTGGTACTGCAACCTGAGTTCAAGGAGTTCCTGACCCTGCCTGCTTACGAGCGACTGGGCTGAACCTGCTCATACGAATCCCACCGGGATCGTCCACTTCTCGTTTGCGTGCAGCAGCAAAAATGGCGAAGACCGCGATAAAGCGCTCTTCATAGTCCTTGAGCATCTCGCCAACATTATTACTGCGTCCTGCACGGCACAGTGGCCTCCCGGATGGGAGGCCACGCCTGTGAAGAGTGCGATAAGTGAACAAGACTGAGGCGCACAGCTCGTGCGCCTCAATGCTGCTTGGTGGCCGTGCAGCCTACGCGGCTTTGCTCTTGCTTTTGGGCTTCCTGGTCGCAGGGGTTTTTACTGGCTTGCGCTCGGTGCTGTGAATGCGGGCCAGGGGGGTTACCCGCTGGACCTCGAGCACACGCTTGTAGCGCTTGGTTTTGGTTTCCTTGTCCTCCCAGATTTCGGTTTTGAGGGAGCCTTCCAGGAGTACCGGTGTGCCCTTCTTAAGCTCGGCAAACTGCACCGCCAGGTCACGCCAGGCTTCTAGCTCGATATAGTGGCTTCGAGCCTGCCCAGCCGAGGCATCCCAGCTCGAGAAGCCCAGGCTGGCCCTGGCGACCGGGGTTTTGAGCGAGGTCAGGCGGATTTCGGGGTCGGCGGTCAGGCCACCCGTCAGGATCACCCGGTTTTCGGCCCCGTAGAGCACCGGGCCTTTTTCCTCCTGGCGCACGTCGGCGTTTTCCAGCCTGAACAAATCCTCGCCCACGATGCGTAGGCGAGAACCCTTTAGCCCATCGGCTGTCCAGGACTCGTAGACCAGACGGCCCATGGCCTGGTAGGCCTGCCCTTCTGCCAGCTGATCGGCCCAGCGTTCGGCTACCTTGCCATAGAAGGTCAGGTCGGCCCGGGTGAAAAGGTGGTTATCGCCGATGGCCCGCTTGCCAATAAGGGCAACCTCGAACACCGGGGTGCCTTTGGGGGTGTAGCGAAGTTCGTGCTTGCTGAGGACGCCACTAATAAGGACGAGGTTGGTGGACATGTTTGTTCTCCTAGTACGTTACGGTCAGGTTTACTTGAGGGGTGAAGGGTCTTTGAGCTGATGGGTGGCCTGGGCTCGCCTGGCAGGCACTCAAATAGGTGATGCTTTCGCAAACCAATCGACCTGTAAAAGCAGGATCAACGGCCTGTTCAAACCAACAGTGAGGCAAGGCCAGGAAAGTTGGGGCGGGGGTGTGGGGGGGTCTCGAGCTTATTCATCTGTCACTTCCGTTTCGGTCTGCGCCATACCGGCGCGCTTGCTAGAGTTTTGAGGTTTCGGGCGGCTCGTGAGTAGTGCGTTACGGTCTGGTCTTCAGTTCTTGTGCGTTTTGGTCCTTTCCCCCGTTTGGTTTTGTGCCAAATCGGATGCTGTAAGGGTACAACATAATCTCGGTTTTGTCTAGTGCCTACAAACAAGCACAAAAAGTACGTCTAGAACGTGCATTTGTCCGAGTGTCGGGTTCGCAAGTCAAAACCGCATTGCGGCAACGATCTAGAGATTATGAATAAAACAGAAAGTAGGGGGAGTGCGGAAGTACCCAAGAGGGCTGAACCGAATTTGCCCGTAAGCAGGAGCCTCCTTTAGTGTGGATATTCTCCAATGCGCTTCGTCGCTTGTCTTGTCGAAGGCTTTTCGAGTGACTGGTGGTTATGGTAGACTTTGAAGGCTTGTGTTTTGAACCCCTCCTATTGGGGTGGTGTGAGCAAATAAAAAATCCAGTGCTGGTAATAGCCTGGCAACGGAAAAGTTTTGGAGGAAGGGAATGGAATACCGCATAAAAGCCCAAACCCGTGGGAACGAAAAACCTGCGGCCCTGCGCGATGCCGGCAAACTGCCCGGGGTGGTCTACAACCGTAGTGAAAACTACAAGGTCGTGGTGGATCTCAAAGAGTTCAACAAGGTCTTCATGGCGGCGGGGATTCACCATGTGATTACCCTCGAGCTCGACAACGGGAAAACCGTAGACACCCTGGTGCGTCAGATTAACCTTGACAAACGCCGCCGTCGCCCCGAACACGTAGACTTCTACGCCCTCTCAGATGAGCCTGTGCTGATGTGGATTCCGGTCAAGATTGTGGGCACGGCTCAAGGCGTGCGTGAGGGGGGTGTGCTCCAGCTGGTCAACAACGACATCCAGGTCAAGGTTTCGCCCAAGGCCATTCCACCCTACATCGAGCTAAACGTTAGCAGCCTGCGGATTGGCGATAGCATTCACGCCGATGAACTGAGCCTTCCCCCAGGCGTCAAGCTTGCCATGAACCCCCGTGATACCGTTGTGGCCATCGTGCCACCCGAGGATGCTGATAAGCTCACTGCCGAGGCGGCAGCCACACCTGCCGAAGTAGAAGTTATCAAGAAGGGCAAGACCGAAGAGGAGAAGTAAGCCCACTACCCAGGCTTGGGGCCGAAGGCTGCCGTTTTCTAAGGCTTTCGGCCCTTTTTATTTGTATGCTCTTGATTGTCGGACAAGGGAATCCTGGAGCCCAGTACGCCCGAACCAAGCACAACGTGGGGTTTTGGGTGCTGGATCGGCTCAGCTCGGATTTTCGCCCCAATGGCAGTGCCCTTATTGCTGAAATACGGTTTCAGAAGGGCTCGGGTGAGTGGGTTTCGGGCTTGCTGGTCAAGCCCACCACCTTCTACAACGCTACCGGAGAGGCTGTAGGGCCGCTGGCCCGGTTTTACAAGATTCCACCCGAGCGCATTCTGGTAGTTCACGACGAGCTAGATTTGCCGCCGGGGCGCCTGCGCTTTAAAAAAGGGGGAAGCAACGCGGGCAATTACGGCTTGGAATCCATTACAAGCCATTTGGGTACCCGGGATTTCCACCGTCTTCGCATTGGAATTGGCAAGCCCCCCAGGCCAGAGCAGGGGGCGGGCTGGGTGCTGTCCAGTTTTCACCCCGAGCTAGCGGCGGTGATGGAAAAGGTGGTTCAGACTGCCGCCGAAGCGGTGCAAACCTGGGCGACCGAAGGTATTGAGGCTTGCCAAAAGAAATACAACGGCCTCAACCTGGCTGCTCCAGCAAAACCCACCGAGCCCAAACAGACCACCTGACCACCTTTAACCAGCAGCGGGGCTTCTCGACCCCGCCCAGCCGTTTGTGGGAGCGCTTATCCGAAGCGACCGGTAATGTAGGCCTCGGTGCGCTTGTCTTTGGGGGTGGTGAACAACAAACTGGTGGGGCCAAACTCCACCAGATCGCCGTTCAGGAAGTAGCCGGTGAAGTCTGAAACCCGGCCTGCTTGCTGCATGTTGTGGGTCACGATGGTAATGGTAACGTGATTTTTGAGCTCAGTTAGCAGGTCTTCGATGGACTGGGTCGAGATGGGGTCGAGGGCACTGGTAGGCTCGTCCATTAACAAGACCTCGGGTTCCACAGCCAGGGCCCTGGCAATGCACAAACGCTGCTGCTGTCCCCCCGAGAGACTCATGCTGGGTGCATGAAGCCGGTCTTTGACCTCGTCCCATAAAACTGCTTGGTTGAGCGCACGCTCCACAGCCTCGTCCAGAAGAGATTTTTTGCGTATGCCCACCAACCGCAAGCCTGCAACCACGTTGCCATAGATGGACAGGGTAGGGAAGGGGTTGGGCTTCTGGAACACCATTCCTATTTTGCGTCGCACCTCTACCGGGTCTACACCAGGGGCATAGACATTGACACCATCCAGCAGAACCTCGCCGGTTACGCGGGCGGTGGGCGTCAGGTCGTGCATCCGGTTCAGGGCACGAAGAAAAGTGGTTTTCCCGCAGCCCGAAGGGCCAATCAGGGCTGTCACCTTGTTGGCGTAGATGGGCATGCTTACGTCTTTAACGCCTGATTTTTGACCGTACATTACGGTTACGTGCCGGGCCTCGATGCGGGGCTTAAGGGTGGGGTCGAGGGTCATGGCTCCATTTTGGTCGGATTCGATCAAGGAACTAAATTCACGCATGTTTTACTCCCTTAACGCCCGCGGGTTGCCCAGCGGGCCAACAGGCTGGTTAGCACAACCAGCCCAAGCAGCACCACGGCAGCCGCCCAGGCCTGGCGGTGCCAATCCTCGTAGGGGCTGATGGCATAGGCGTACAAACGCAGCGGAAGAGCGTCCATAGGCTTTGAAAGGTCGAAGGTAAGAAGGCTATTGCCAAAGGCAGTAAAGATGAGGGGGGCTGCTTCACCTGCGGCCCGGGCAGTTGCCAGCAACAGCCCGGTTACAACGCCACCTCTGGCGGCGGGCAAGACCAGGGACAAAATTACCCGCCAGCGGGGTAAACCCAGGGCTAGCCCCGCCTCGCGGATATTCCAGGGAACCAGCTTGAGCACGCTCTCGGTGGTTTTGGCGATGATGGGAATCATGATAAAAGCCATGGCCAGCGATCCGGAGAAGCCCGAAAAAGAGCCCTGGGTCTTGACTACCAGCACATAAGCCAGCAACCCCTTCAGGATGGCTGGCATTCCATTCAAGGTATCGGAGAGCAGGCGCAGGGTGGGATTGAGTTTGTTGTCGGGGTACTCGGCCAACAAGATGCCAGCCCCAACCCCGAAGGGGGTTGCCATCAGCAAGCCCACGCCGGTGATAAGCAGCGTACCAACGATGGCAGGGGCCATACCACCCCCGAGTTCGCCTGGAGGTTTAGGGCCTTTAGTAAAAAAGTCCCAGTTGAGCGAAGAAAAGCCATTGACCAGTGCGTGGCCCAGCACCAACGTGAGCGGCAGGGCTGCTAGGATGGTGCCGATGATGACCACGATGAGGATCAGGCGGTCGCGGGTATAGCGTGCTTGAAGATTGCGCATAAGATTTCCTCTAAACCCGTTGTTCCCCCACTTTTAGTTTGTTGAGCAGGTAGCTTGCAGTTGCGTTGACGATAAAAGCGACTAGAAAAAGGTAAAAACCCACCCCAATAATGGCCGAGTAGTGCAGGTCTTCCACGGCTTCTTTCAGCTCGAGGGCAATTACGGCTGGCATGGTGGAAGCGGGGCCAAAGAGGGTGTAGGGCAGAATGTTGCCGTTGCCAATCACCATCGCTACCGCCATCGTTTCACCCAGGGCACGGCCCAGCGCCAGCATGGCCCCAGCGAAAATGCCACCCCGGGCGTAAGGCAGGATTACCATTTGCATGACCTCCCAGCGGGTGGCTCCCAGGGCATAGGCACCCTCGCGCTGGGTAGCAGGAACCAGATTGATGGCATCGCGCGAGAGGGCGGCCGTGAAGGGAATGACCATGCTCGACAAAATTACGATGGCAGTAAACATGCCATAGCCAGAGGGGTTACCAAGATAGCGAGACAACCAGGGGGCGTTTTCTGCAGCCCACAAAAAAACAGGCATATAAAAGATTTCTCGCAAAAACGGGGCCAGAACAAAGATACCCCAGATGCCATAGACCACGCTTGGCACAGCAGCCATCAGGTCTACCAGGTAGTTGATGAAGCCCGCCAGCCAGCGGGGAGCGTACTCGGCGGTAAAAATGGCTGCTGCAAGGGCCACCGGAACAGACAAAACCAGGGCTGCAAGGCTGGTTACCAGCGTTCCTACAACGTACGGCCAGATGCCAAACTCGAGCTTCAAAGCCGGATCCCAGGTGGTTCCGGTTAAGAAACCAAAAAACCCTTCTTTGTTTATAGCCAGCGACCCACCCAGATAGAGGTAGTAACCCAGACCCAGGGTGAGCAAAACGATGCTCAAAGCCAGCGCCAGAACCAAAACCAGGAAAATACGATCGCCCAGGACTCGGTAAATCGCCGAGGGCTTTCGTTCGATAAGGGGAGATTGTATAGGAACTTCTTGCATGTGCACGCCTTTAGTTTACAAAAAAGGTGGGAGCCCATGAGACCCCCACCTTCAGCATGTATTTAGCGGCCTACAATCTCCTTGCCGATGGGTTTGTCCTGGTAGGTGATGCGCGAGATCAGCGCAAGCGCACGGCTTTGGGCCACATCGGTGATGCGGGCGTAGGTTAGGGGCTCGTTGAACTTTTGACCCTCTGTGACAACCCACTTTAGCATCTGCACAAAGGCGCGGGCCTCCGCTTCGCTTTTGAAGGCCTTGTTCTTGTCCAGCTTTTCGTAGGCAAGCATGTAGGCAAAGCTCGCAATTGGGTACCCGTCAGGGGCTTGTGTATCAGTTAGTGAGATACGGGCATCCCCAGGCAGCACCACGTTTGCGGCAGCGGTAATGGATGGCAGATCGGCCACAATTGCCCGGCCAGCCCGGTTAATCACGGCACCGTACTGAATGCGGTTCTGCACAGCATAGGTCACTTCGTTGTAGCCGATGGCACCGGGGGTTTGCCGCACCACGCCAGCCACCCCTTCGTTGCCGCGCCCACCAACCTTATTGGGTGCAAGCCAGTTGACGCTGTTGCCGCGACCCACCTTTTGAGCCCACTCCGGTGAAACCTTGGTTAGGTAATCGGTGAATACAAAGGTTGTGCCCGAGCCGTCGGAGCGGTGTACTACGGTGATTGGCAGAGGGGGAAGCCGCACACCTTCGTTCAGCTTAGCAATGGCGGGGTCATTCCAGGTCTTGATATTGCCCAGGAAGATGTCGGCCAATAGCTCCCCATTAAAGACGAGACGCTGCGTTACACCCGGAAGGTTGTAGGTGGGTACCACGGCCCCCAGCACGAACGGGATGTTGAGTGCAGGTGAACCGGTGTTCTTGCGAATGTCGGCCATCTGCTGGTCGTTGAAGGGGTTATCGGAAACCCCGAAGTGCACGGTTTGTTCGATAAACTGACGCTGCCCCCCACCCGAGCCGATGGACTGGTAGTTAACACGCACCTGGCCGTTGGTTACTTTTAGGTATTCGTCAAAGTATTTGGCGAGAACCGGGAAGGGAAAGGTTGCCCCAGCCCCGGTCAAGCTCACCTGGGCCAGACCGGAGCTGGCCAGACCCAAGAGTGCAGTGGTGGCTATTAGCAGTTTTTTCATTAACGCCTCCTGTTCGATTTGTGATGCGCTTCAGCACCACGAACGCCTATAGCTTGTCAGCCCCATGTCAGGATACTGTCAGGAATACCACAAAAAACTCATGACCAACGGAAAATTCAACCATCGGTTATGCTAACTGCAAATGCGGTGGAGTGGGGCCATTTTAGCAGGGGGGGCGTCCAGCCGGTTTGGGCAGGACAAAGCCATGTATGTGTACCGGGGAAAACCCCTTATTGCCTGGGTTTTGCAATCTATGGCAGGGGCCTCGGAGTCCTTTGTGGTTGCTAATCGGGTTTACCCTGGCTTGGGGACGGTGTATCCAGACCTCAGGCAGGGGGGGGATACCCTGTCGGGTCTGCACGCGGCTTTGGCCCACGCCAGGTACGACTGGGTAGCGATTGCGGCCTGCGACCAACCTTTTCTAACACAGGACTTCTGGCAGTTCATGCTGAGCCAGGCCAGGCCCGACAGCCAGGCGGTGGTGGCAGCTTCAGGCAGTTTTTTCGAGCCGCTGGGGGCTTTCTATCACAAGTCGCTCGAGCCCGAGGTTTTGCGCCGGCTCGAGGTGGGGGAGCTCAAAATGCAGGCCCTTTTGCGCAGCATCCCCCTGGTGGTGCTGGATAAGAAGGCGCTCGAGGCCCGTTTTGGCCCCCATTTGTTCTTGAATGCCAACCGCCCCCAAGACCTGCCGGATTTTTAGCCGCCCAGGGCTTTTTTGAGCTCTTCCAGCTGGATGCGCAGGTCGCGCACTTCGACCTCCAGAGCCTCGAGGCGACGCTCGAGCTCGCTTCTGGTTTCCACCCGAATGATGGGGGCCGCTGCTCCGGCAAGAAGGTGGGCGTAGCGAACTTCCCGCTCGCCCGGCTGGCGCTCGAGCTGGATTACGAGTGGGTGGGGCGCCAGGCTTACCAAGGACTGTACCACCGCTTCAACCTCTTGTAACGAAGAAAACCTGTGGTTCATGCTCTCGGCCCTGGCCCGCAGCTCGCCTAAGGTCTGGGGACCACGCAGCATCAGCAGGGCCATCAGGATGGTGGCGGGGGGCTCGAGCTTAAACTCCCTATCCAAAAACTGCCGGTATTTGGGTGCTCGTGCGCCATGCTCGCGGAACATGCCGCACAGCCGCTTGTGCTGTAGCGAGTCGAGGGCTTCGCGCACCTCTGCTTCACTCAAGTGGGTGACAGGGTTACGGTTGTTTTTTTGGTTGGCCCCCAGCCGGATGGCATTCTCGGTCATGGGGTAGTGGTCGGGGGTGGCGTACTGCTTCTCGATCAGGGTGCCCAGTACCCGCACTTCGGCTTCGTTCAAAAGGTTCACGAATACAGATTTTATCGCACTCTTCACAGACGGGGCCTCCCATCTGGGAGTCAACTGTGCTGTACAGGACAAAGCAATAAAGTTATAAGCAGCTCAACTGTGAAGAGCGCTCTGAATACAAGGGACTGGCTACGCCCATGCCGTCCAGTATTTTGCTCTGGCGTTAATTCACTTTTTATCACCAGGGGCTAAATTAGCAAGACCATGAGCCTGGCTGAAACCGTTACCCAGATGGCTGCGATGGGGGATGCCCGCGCCCGGAAGGTGTTGCGGCAAACGCGCGAACTTGCCGAGGCCGTGTGTGCCAGCGTGGGGGATCGCCGTTTCCTGCAGCCCCTGATAGACGCGGGGCTCAACAACAAGCTGGATTTGCTGCTGCTCAAGCAGAGTGCAGAACAACACTACCTTAACCGAAACCGGCTAGCCGAGTTGCTGGAAAGTTTTTCGGGGCGTTCCTGAACCACCCTGCGAGCGGGTTATAAAGCAGTTTGAACTGGAGGCGGGAATGTCGGCTTCGCGCAGGCACACTTCAATGATGGTGCATCGCTGTGGAGCCTGGTGCAAGCCCCTCACTCCGTTTGGCGAAAAGAGCATCGTCCGGTGCTCGCTGGTTCAAATGGTTGTCCAGGTCATCACTTGGGCATCGCCCCCCTTGTCAATAGCGAAAGCTGAAAGCCCCAGCTAATTTGGGCGTATGCTGCTCCCAAGCACGACTTGATGGCTGCTGTGTTTGAGGAAGCCTTGCCTTGTGGACATACAGCCGGTCTTGGTGTTCAATATGCTCAGCTCAGGAGGTCGTTTATGCAGACGTTAAGGCAATTTGGGTGGCTGGTGTTGCTGCTGGTGTTGGCTGGGTGCGGCCAGACCACACAGGTGCAGACCTCTACCGAACAAGAAATCTTGCAGGACATGCGTCAGCTAGGAGTTGAGCCTGAGGCCATTAGAGCCTATGAGGCCTCGCTCGAAAGCCTGCGCGCTGCTCGCCAGGCAGTAGAAAGCCTGAGCGCTGGCGACCTACAACTAGTACAGGCAATTGCCTTGGGTAGCATAGCCAACTACGATGGTTACTACGCTGCGCGAACCATCTACCCGCAGTTTGACTGGAGCCGCAATGGCTGCTCGGCCCCAGAGGGTTTGGGCCTGGGCTACCGTGAGACCTTCCGGCCCGCATGCGATGTGCACGACTTTGGCTATGCCAACTTTCCCCGCTTTCCCACCCTTTACAACGAAACCGGACGCGGTCTGGCCGACGACAACTTTCTGGTCAACATGAACAGCATCTGCCGCCCCAAGAGCTTTCTGAGCCGTGCGGCCTGCTACTCGGCTGCCTATGCTTATTACAGCGCCGTGCGGGTAGCGGGCTGGGCCTACTTCTACGATTAGGCTGACACTAACTTGGCAAACCCTGGAGCCCGGTTAAAGGCCAGATACCCGGATGCGGTCAAAGGCACGCTTTTGAGGCACTCAGACCACCTTCTCGGTAGGGAAACGCTGACCAGGCGGCGGCATTGCCAGCATGGCCGTAGACGACCCGGCTTTGAATAGAGAGGATGTTGTGGGGTGGTTGCATAGGGGCAGTTTAAGCGAAGTGGTCTAGCGCCTTCCTAGAACCTCGAGCGCCAGCCGGTAGGTTTGGGCATGGCCTGCGATGGTTGTCTGGGGGTCGCGGTTGTAGCCACCGCCCATCACGATGACCAAAGGCAGATTGGCCTGCTGGGTTTTTTCCAGAACGCGCCGGTCGCGTTCGGCCAGCCCCTGCAGGCTAAGCCCCAGGCGGCCAAAGCGGTCATTTTGCAGCACATCCACCCCCGCGTTGAAGAAGACCAGGTCGGGCTGGTGGCTAAAAGCCCGTTCCAGCGCAGGCTCCAGGGCCTCGAGGTAGGTCGCATCGCCCGTCGCGTCATCCAGGCCCACGTCCAGGTCGCTTTGCTCTTTTTTGAGCGGGTAGTTGCGCTCGGCGTGCAACGAAAGGGTATACACTGTGGGGTCGCCGCGAAAAAAGGCCGCTGTGCCATTGCCCTGATGGGCGTCCAGGTCTACGATTAAAGCCTTGCCCTGCCAGCCCTGGGCCCGCAGGTGGGCCAGGGCCACCGCCACATCGTTGAACAGGCAGTAGCCCTCGGCCCGATCCGGATAGGCGTGGTGGGTTCCTCCAGCCAGGTTGAAGCCCAGCCCGGTTTGCAGGGCATCCAGGGTAGCGGCCAGGGTGCCCCCAGCCGCGTGCAGGGCCCGCGTTAGCAGGCTCTGGCTCCAGGGCAGCCCGACCTTGTGCGACTCCTGGCGGCTTAGCCCTTCCAGGCGAAGCTTTTGCAGGTAGTCCTGGCTGTGGGCCAGGGCCAGGGTCTCCCAGCTGATGGCTGGGGCTGGCCGAACCTCGAGGTGACTTTGCAGGGCCTCGGCCACCCCGGCGTACTTGTATTTTGGGAACGGGTGGTATTCGGGCAGCTCGAGCACACAGTGGGAGGTAGAGTAGGCGCAGTACATTGCTTTCAGGATGCCACAGACTTTTTCGGCGTTATGTGGTTTGAACAGGCTTCAATATCTTTTGCACAACCTGTTGCTAGGCTACTGTTGCTTGGCCCTGAGTCACCCCTGCTCATAAGGTTCCCATTGGAACCCCTCAGGGCCAAGCACCTGACCTGGCACCAAATTCCCCCCTGCATTTTGCCCAGGTATATTTACCCCCCGTCCTGGGGGGATCCATTTTTTTCTGACCCCGCCTGTAGCCACGGCTTACCGCGGCTTCAGGTGCCGAGTTTTCCCTCGAGCTTGCCCGAACCGCTCAAAAATCGATCTCGAGCTTGTAGCGTCCGCTCCGGCCCTGCTGGTCAAGCTCGAGCTTGAAGCGTTCGGCACCCCGCTGATAAACAGCCTCGACCTTGATTGCAGGGCCTTTGTACTCCAGGCGTGTGCGCACCCAGCCCCGGTTCACCAGCCAGTTGTGGAAGAAAGCGTAGACCTGGTCCAGGGTGTCGCGGGTCTCGAACTCGGCCTCGCTCGAGCCTCCCTTTTGCTCGTGCTTGAGGGCCACACTGCCGGGGTAGGGCGGCAGGCCCAGCCGGGCGTTGAGCACGAAACTGGAGGTCTGGGGCGCGGGGGCGGGCCGCACAGCGGGTTCGGGCCTGACACCCACCACACAGGCCGAGAGGAGCAGTGGAAGAAACAAAACCAGAGCACGCATGTCGACTTCAATCTAGCAACCCCAGATGAGTAAACCAACAGCATGGGTATAAAAGCGGCCAGGGGCTACCTCTATGTAGATTTGCGGAATGTTCCCATAACGCGAAGGCAAAATCCCCCAGGGTAGCTTATGGGGGCGACTTCCGGTAAAACATAGGCGGGAGCTGCCTGGATGCCTACCCTCAAAGAGCTGTTTGCACTATTCGGTCAGAGCGCCCCCGCCCAGGAGGTTCTGGGTATAACCCACGACTCGCGCCTGGTGCAGCCTGGTTTTGTGTTCGTGGCCGTTCCCGGCGTGCCCCTGCCTAGCCGCAAGCCGTTCGACGGGCACGACTACATTCCCCAGGCCATCCAGAACGGGGCGGTGGCGGTGGTGGGGATGCGGGCCTTGCGCCTGAATGTACCCTACCTGCAGGTCGCGGATTCGCGGGCTGCCCTGGCCGATTTGTCGGCGGCGTTTTGGGGGTACCCGGCGCAAAAGCTGGAGCTGCTGGGGGTCACCGGCTCCAAGGGCAAAACCACCGTTACGGTCTTGCTGCACCACCTGCTGCAAGTGGCCCATCCACCGGTGGGGCGGCTTTCCACGGTGGGCATCAAAATTGGCGACGAAGAGCTTTTCCTGCCCGGTCATTTCACCACCCCCGAAGCGCCGCAGGTACAGGAGATGCTGCACCGCTTTGTGGCGGCAGGCTGTAAGCGGGCCGTGCTGGAGGTGAGCAGCCACGCCCTGGCGCTGGAGCGGGTGCGGGGGCTTCAGTATGCGGTGGGCATCTTCACCAACCTTTACGAAGACCACCTCGACCTGCACGGCAGCATGGAAAACTACTTTGCCGAGAAAAAGAAGCTGCTGGAGCGCTCGAGGTTCGCCATCGTCAACAGCGATAACCCCTGGACGCAGCCGCTGGCGGGACGCCCCGATACCTGGACGTATGGCGCAGAGGGCGACTGGCGGGCCCACCACCTGGTGCAAAGAAGCGATGGCCTGCACTTCGAGGTGGCCTCACCCATTGGAACTTTTGCTGTGCGGGTGCCGATGGTGGGGGGCTTTAATGCCGACAACGCCCTGGCCGCGATGGCGGCTGCGGCCCGGATGGGCCTCTCGGTAGAGCAGATCCAGGCGGGCCTGGCCGGCTTCCCCGGCGTACCGGGCCGGATGCAGCTTGTGCAGAGCGAGCCTTTTCGGGTGATTGTGGACTTTGCCCACACCGGGGCCAGCCTCGAGGTGGCCCTCAAAACCCTGCGCCCCACCACCCAGGGCCGCCTGCTGGTGGTGATTGGGGCTGCCGGAAACCAGGACCCCAGCCGGCGTGTGGGCATCGGCCAGGTGGCGGCTCAGCTGGCCGATTTTGCTGTCTTCACCGAGGAAGATCACCGCACCGAGTCGCTGGAGGCCATTTTAGAGACCATGGCCCAGGCCCACGGCGACCCCCACCGCTTTGCCCTGATACCCGACCGGCGCGAGGCCATCCGCTATGCAGTGCGGGAAGCCCAGCCGGGTGATACCTTGCTCTTTAGCGGCAAAGGCCACGAGCGCACGCTCGAGCGGGGCCTGGAGGCCATCCCCTGGAACGAGGTGGAAGAAGTAGAGCGGGCCCTGCAGGAGCAAAAGGCCACCTGACGCTATTTGCCGGGTATTCCCCAGAAAGACATCTGAACCCCTGGCCCATGAGCATCCCGAAAGCCTGCGCGGGTATGCCCGGTAAAAGACCACCCGTTAGACTAAAGCCATGCGGCGCGATGACCTGGTTCGCTGGCTGGATGCGTATCTGAAAATAGGCGAGTTCAAAGACCCCTCCCTCAATGGCCTGCAGGTCGAGGGTAAGGCCGAGGTTCGCACCGTGGGGGCCGCGGTAGACGCTGCCCAGGCCACCTTCGATAAGGCCGCCGAGGCCGGGGTGGATTTTCTGATTACCCACCACGGGCTCTTTTGGGGGCAGCCCTTTGCCCTTGTGGGCTACCAGAAAAGGCGACTGGAGCGGCTTTTCTCGGCGGGCATTAGCCTTTACACGGCCCACCTCCCGCTCGACGCCCATCCCGAAGTGGGCAACAACGCCGTCCTGGCCCGCGAGCTGGGGCTACAGGCCCTGGAGCCATTTCCCCACCCGAAGTACGGCAACATCGGCTGGGTGGGACACTTTGCCGAGCCACAGCCCCTGGCCCTGGTGGAAGAGCGCATCGGCGAACTGACCGGCATGCAGCCCCTGGTGGTTCGGGCTGGGCTGGACGAGGTGCGCCGGGTGGGCATCGTCTCGGGTGGCGGGGCGGGCGATGTGGGGTTGGCCAAAGCCCTGGGCTGCGACCTCTACATCACCGGAGAACCCTCGCACGCCCACTACCACGAGCCCTTCGAGCTGGGTATCAACGTGATTTATGCGGGCCACTACGACAGCGAGACCTTCGGGGTAAAGGCCCTGGCGGCCCGGCTGGAGGAGGAGTTTGGCCTTTCGTGGGTTTTCCTCGAGCATCCGACCGGCCTATGAAAGGCTTGTTTATCACCTTTGAAGGCCCGGAGGGGGCGGGTAAGTCCACCCAGGCCCGGCTGCTGGCGGAGTGGCTGAGGGAAAAGGGCCACGAGGTGGTGCTCACCCGTGAGCCAGGTGGCACCCGGCTGGGACAGGACATCCGTGAGCTGCTGCTCCACCAGGAGCACATGTGCTACGAGGCCGAGTACCTGCTCTACTCTGCCGACCGTGCCGAGCACATGCAGACCCTCATTCGACCCGCTCTGGAGAGGGGTAGGGTGGTGCTGTGCGACCGCTGGCTGGACTCCTCGCTGGCCTACCAGGGCTATGGGCGCGGCCTGGACTTGGGCTGGCTGCGGGCGGTGGCCTCGGGCGCGACCCAGGGCATAAAGCCCCACAAGACCTTTTTGTTCGACTTGCCCCCCGAGGTGGGTTTGCGACGGTTCGAAGGACGTGACCGCCTCGAGCGCGAACCTTTGGAGTTTCACCGGCGGGTGCGACGGGGCTACCTCGAGCTGGCCCGGGCCGAACCCCAGCGCTTTGTGGTGCTGGACGCCACCCAGCCTCTCGAGGCCCTGTTCGAAGAGCTAAAGGGCCATCTACAAAACCTGCTGGCCGGGGCGGGACCAGATAATCCTTGACCCCGGTCTCATTCATCTTTATGGGCTTGCGGTAAGGTAAAAGACGTGGCTCGAGCGTTCTTCACCCTCCTGGCCCTGCTGGGGATGGCCCAGGCCCAGCCCCAGATTCCGGTCTGGGGTTTCCGCATTGTCAACACCTACCCCCACGACCCCCAGGCCTTTACCCAGGGGCTCATCTACCACCAGGGTTTTTTGTACGAGGGCACCGGCCTTTATGGCCAGTCCAGCCTGCGCAAAGTTGAACTCAAGAGCGGGCGGGTGCTGCAAAGCCGGGTGTTGCCGCAGAAGTATTTTGGCGAGGGCATTACCCTGTTTCAAAACCGCCTGTACCAGCTTACCTGGCAAAACCAGGAAGGTTTTATCTACGACCTGAACTTTAACCCCGTAGGGCGTTTTACCTACCAGACCGAGGGCTGGGGCCTCACCCACGACGGGCAGCGCCTGATTATGTCGGATGGCTCGGCCCAGCTTTTTTTCCTGAATCCGCGTACCCTGCGGCCCGAGCGCACCCTCACGGTGCGGGCAGGGGGGCAGCCGGTAACCCGCCTCAACGAGCTCGAGTACATCCAGGGCCGCATCTGGGCCAACGTCTGGATGACCAACCGCATCGCCATCATTAACCCGCAGAGCGGTAGCGTGGAAGCCTGGCTCGACCTGACCGGGCTTTCCCTGCTGGCCCAGGCCCGCAACCCCCACCCCGACGCGGTGCTCAATGGCATTGCCTATGACAGCCAGAACCAGCGTATTTTTGTAACTGGCAAACTATGGCCCTTTTTGTTCGAGATTGAAGTGGTGTCGAACCCATGAGCCGCTTGGGGCGTGTGCGAGGCTACGGCCTGGGGCTTTTGGCCCTGGCGGTGGCGCTATCCACAACGGGCTACTTTTTGGCCGGTCAAATCCTGAACCGCCCGCCAAAGGGCATGCCGCTCACACCCAAAGCAGTGGCGCGCATCACCAGCCCTGGCGGAACCCTGGAGCTGCCGGTGTACAGGCTGATCAACCCCAGGGGGGTTGCCTTGCCTCGGCAAAGTCCGCAGACCGACCGGGGCATTCTGTATAGCTTTGTGCAGGCCCGCGATGGTGACTGGACGGGGCTGGGCCTTAGTACGCCAGTCTCGGTGGCTTTTCTGGATAGCCGGGGTAAAGTCCTGACCATCCTGGACATTGAGCCTTGCCCCGTGCCTTCCCAGGGCCGAGGCTGCCCTAGCTATGTGCCGGGGGTGGTTTACAGGCAGGTGCTCGAGGTAAAACAGGGCTGGTTTGCTCAGAACCGGATTGGGTCTGGCGCTATAGTACGCGTAAGGCCGCTCGAGGCTGTCCCCTAGCGCGCAGGCTGGGCTGGTTGGCTGAGGTTTTGCAGGCTGCGCAAGTCCAGCAGGAAGTTGCCGGTGGTGGGCACCATGATGGTGTTGATGTTGGGGGCCAGTTTTTCGGCCACCGTAAGCTGGATGACCTGTGGGCTTTGCCGCAGGGCTTCACCCCGCAGGCGGATGGCCTGGGCCTCGCCTTCGGCCCGCAAAATGGCGGCATCGCGCTCGCCCTTGGCCTGTACCACGACCCGCTGGGCAGCAATTTCGGCCTGCTGGCGGCGGTTAATCTCAACCTGTACCTGCTGTTCGGCGGTCTGCTTCTCCTCGATGACCTTGGCCACCGAAGGCGGGATATCAATTCGGCGCAACAGCACCGAGATGAGCTCGATATGCTGGGCGCCCAGGTCTTCCCGCAGCTCTTTGGTTACGGCGGCCTCGAGCTGGGTTCTTTGGGTGCTGATCAGCTCGGCGGCGTTGAACAGGCCCACTGCGTCGCGCACCTTGCTGCGGATCTGCGGCACGATCAGGGTATCCAGGTAGCCTGGCCCCAGGTTACGGTGAAGCTGCGGGGCCTCGTCGCGCTTGATGCGGTACTGCACCGTGATGTCTACCCCGATTTCCAGCCCTTCCTTACTCCGCGCATTGATGGCGTCCTCGCCGGGGCTGCTGGCACCGGCTGGGGCTGGCCCCTTAGCCAGGGTTACCTCCTTTAAGCGGGCGTCGTAGAGAATTACGCTTTGAATGCCGGGTATCACAATGCGAAAACCTTCACCCAGGGGAGAAGACTGCACCCCGCCAAACACGTTGAACACCACCCCCACGTGGCCCGCCGGAACCACCACAAAGCTTTGAGATATGGCTGCAATGGCCAGACCAGCGACCAGGAGCGGCACCCCCAGGGCGCGCCGACCACCCGGTTGAGCCAGCAAAACGATTCCCAGGATAGCTACTACAACGCCTATGAGTAAAAACATACACACCTCACCTCTTTCACCACACGCCATTCAGTATGGTGCATTGAACGCCTGTTATGAAAGAGGAAAGAAGCCACAAGCCTTCTGGAGCGCCTGTGGCTTTATGCTGGCTTTGGAGTTGTTTCAATCTGCTGCCGTGCTGCAAGCACCCGTGGCACAGCTCGAGCCGGCATTAGACGAGGAAGAAGCGGTCGAGGCCTTGGAATCCTTGACATACCAGCCCGAGCCCTTAAACACCACTGCCGGGGCAAAGATGAGGCGCTTGATGGGTGCGCCGGTTTCAGGGTGGTGGGTGTAGGCGGGGTCGTGAAAACCCTGCTCAAACTCGTATTGTTCGCCGGTCTCGAGGTTCTGGTAAACGTATCTGGGCATAGCTGACTCCTGTGGGACAAATTTGTCTCGAGGGGTCACCTCCCTCACCGGTAGGATTTTGACAGACAACACCTGCGACTGTCAACCAGCGTTTGGTTATGGCCCCAATAACTTTTCGTTGGCGGGCAGGCCCGCTTTTGGTGAAATACTGACTGCTATGAACAAGGCTGAACTCCGGCGCTGGGCAAAGGAAGTGCGCAAAAACCTTCCGTTTGGGGCGCTTTCGCAAGAGCTCAACCGGCACCTGGCGCGCTTTTTGCAGGAACATCGGGCCGGGCACATTTTGCTCTATAGTGCTTTTGGCTCCGAGCTCGACCCCGCCGGGCTACAAGGCCTTTACCCGGCCACCTACTATCTGCCCAGGGCGAGAGCCTACCAGCTGGAGGTACACCCCCTGCCCTGCAAGCTGGTCAAACACAAATACGGTTTCTGGGAGCCTGCCGCCGAGACACCCCGGGTGGAGCCCGACCTCCTGGATGCGGTGTTGGTGCCGGGGCTGGCCTTCGACCCGTGGGGCCACCGGCTGGGGTATGGGCAGGGCTTCTACGACCGCTTTTTAGCCAGGCTACCCCCCCGCACCCTGACGGTGGGTCTGGTGGCCGAGGCGCTGCTTGTGCCGGAGCTACCCCACGACCCCTGGGACCTGCCGGTGCAGTTTCTGGCGACCGAGCAGGGGGTTCGTCCGGTGGGCCCAGTAGCATCTCCGTGAAGCGGGTATTACGGAACGCTCAAGAACCAGGGGGCAGGGTTGGTGGGGATGCCGCGCACCCGGATTTCAAAATGCAGGTGCGGCCCGTTGGAAAGCCCGGTGTTGCCCGAGTAGCCCAGCAGGTCGCCGGCCCGCACGATCTGGCCTGGCTTCACCACAATGCGCGAAAGGTGCCAGTAGCCGCTGCAGACCCCCAGCCCGTGGTCGAGCGTAACCGCGCCCCCCCGCACAAAAAGCGTCTCGGCCAGGCCCACCACCCCGGGGGCCGGGGCATAGACCGGGGTGCCCTCGGGCACGCCGTAGTCGAGCCCCTCGTGGTAGGAGTAGGTGCGCCCCTGGTCGTAACTGCGGCGGGTGCCGAAGGGGTCGGTGATGCGGTTGGTCTGGATGGGCTTGCGGAAGGGGCCGCGCCACTGCTGGGGCCGGTTGAAGTCGCAGGAGCCCACCACCTGTAGGCGCTCGGCCCGCAGCCGCTCGGGTACCAATAGAGCCCGGCGGTCGGGGGGCAGTTGCAGCACAAAGCGCCCAAAGCTTCCGGCCACCACCCGAACCTCGAGCCGAACCACATCCTGGCCCACCCGCAGCAGGGCGGGGTAGACCCCAGGGGCTTGCAGGGCCGGTACGGGCAAGAGAACGCGGTTTTGCTGGATGGGGTAGGTGTTGTTCAGAAATCGCACCTCACCCTGCACCGGCTCGGGGGCTGTAATGCGGATCACCGCCAGGTAGCCCTGCACAGTCTGACGGGGCCACTCGAGGGCCTTGATGGGGGCCGGGGCCTGGGTGCGCCGGTTGAGGGCGGTGTTGGGCTGTCCGCTTACCCGCAGCACCTGCCCCACCCGCAGCTGGGTGGGGTCGCTGATGTGGTTGAGCACCTGCAAGGCTTCCACGGTGGTGTTGTACTGCCGGGCAATCCGGTAGAGCGTCTCGCCGGGCTGAACGATATGGGTGGCCTGGGCAAAAGCCAGGGAACATAGGGTTACGAAGGTGAAAATGCCGTAACGCATGGGGTCAGTCTAACGGTTGGGGGGTGAACTGGGGGTAAGCCACACCTCAGGCATTTTCCGCTTTTCCCCAGCAAACCCGAACCGATTCCACTTCAGAGAGAATAGTAGACTCCCAATCAAGAAGAAGACTGTTTCGGGCGTATTTTTTGCCGCTGGGAAAACCCCTCTTCGTGCAGCGGAAAAATAGCGAAGACCACGATAGGGCAGGTCAAAACCTCCAGGATTTACACTCAAGCTTTGTTGAGCAGTGATTTTAAGGAGGTCTTGATCAGTCGGGTCTGGGCAGCGATGCGAATCGGAGCGTTGACAGCGCCGTAGCCGTCATAGCCACGGCGTTCGACAATTTCTATGAAAAACAGATCGTCGAAGGTTTGGGTGTAGGCATGGAAAAACTCACCCTCGGGGCTTTGGTCGTAGAGGATATTGAGGGCCTGCAAGCGCTTGAGTAAAGCGGGTTCTAAACCATAGCGGGCCTCGAGGTCGTCGTAATAATTTTGCGGGATAGGCAGAAGGCGCAGCCCGTTTTGCTGGAGCTGCTCGAGGGTTGCGAAGATGTCCGAGGTAGAAAAAGCGATGTGCTGCACCCCACCCCCGTAATACTCGTTCAGGAAGCGCGAGGCCAGGGTGCCCCCTGCCTGGGAAGCGTTAAGCACCAGCCGCAGCGACTTGTCGGGGCTTTCGGCTACCTGGCTCTGAATCAGGCCGCCGGGGTCGGGAATCTCCAGCAGGTTGGAGGTTTGTAGACCTAAAATGGTGCGATAAAACAGCACCCAGGAGTGCACCTGAGCCGCCGGCATCACCTGGGCCAGGTGGTCAATGCGCTGCAAGCCACAAGCGGCCGGGGGTGCGTTTTCGGCCAGCTCGAAATCCACCGCCCAGAAATCCCGCAGGTTCTGGTGGGCCTCAACCAGGTACAACAGGCTTCCGTCCAGTCCGCGCAGGGCAGGGATCTGGTGCTCGCCGGGACCGGTGGGGCTGTAGAAGATAGGGGCTTTATAGGTTTGTGCCCGCTGCAAGACCTGGTCAAGCTCGTCGACCAGAACAGCCACCGCACAGACCGAGGTGCCGTGCACCTGGTTGTAGGCCTGGGCGAAGCTGCCAGGCTCGGCATTCAGGATCAGGTTGATCTGCCCCTGCTGCCACAGGCCGACCTCCTTGGAGCGATGCTGTCCGGTCTGCTGGAAGCCCAGGGCCTGGAAGAACCGACCCAGGGTAGGGGCCATTTCCTCGCTGACGGCAAACTCCACAAAGGCCACGCCGCCGGTCTGGATGGGCAGCTTGTTCAGGGGGTTTTCCTGCAGGTAAACCAGTGAGCGGTATCCGTCGAGGGCGGTTTCTTTGGGGGGGGTGGTGCGGAACTGGTCGTTGAAGACCTCGAGCGAAAGCCAGCCATCGTAACGGGTTTCGCCCAGTACCTGCATAAAGCGAGCCAGAGGCAACTGCCCCTGTCCGGGAAAGCTGCGAAAGTGTCGGCTCCAGGGCAGCACCCCCATCTCCAGCAAAGGGGCGTCGGCCACCTGTACCAGAAAGATTTTCTCTTTGGGAATTTTGGCGATGGCCGAGAGATCAAGGTTTCTGGCAAGGATGTGAAAGGTGTCTAGAATAATGCCCACTGCGGGGTGGTTGGCCCGGCGCACCACCTCCCAGGCGTCGCGGTAGTCGTGGATGTGTTTCGACCAGGCCAGGGCCTCGTAGCCCACCCGGAAGCCCCGCTGCTGGGCCCGCTGGCCCAGCTCATAGAGGTCTTCGGCGATGCGCTCGAGACTCCCCGAACTGTGGGGTGAGGTGCTCGAGCAGACAAAAAATAGATCGGCGCCCAGCTGCTCCATGACGTCCATCTTGCGTTCGGCCCGCAGCAGGGCCCGGCTGCGCTGGGGTTCGGGCAGGCCTTCGAAATCGCGGAAGGGTTGCAGGGTTACGATGGAGAGCCCCAGGTCCTGGGCCATCTGACGAACCTCCCTGGCCGTGCCTTCGAAGCTGAGCAGATCGTTTTCAAAGAGCTCAAAGCCCTCGAAGCCTGCTGCCGCGATGGCCTCGAGCTTCCCCTTCAGATCGCCGCTTAAGCATACGGTGGCAATCGATCTACGCATGGCTATCTCCCGTGTAGCAGCACTACCTTGGCTACTGGCAGCTGGCCTGCTAATAGCTCCTCGAAGCTGGCCTGAGCCATCGAGATGGGTCGCTGAATGGCTACGGCATCGGGCAGCTGGGCCAGCATCTCGGTGGCGCGGGCAAAGTCGGCATGGGTGAACACATACGAGCCCCGCAGGCCAACCTCCTGCAGTACGGTGCGCTGCAGCGGCAGGGAGGCCTCGAGGTCGGCCAGCCCCACCAGCACCACCATCCCGCCCGGCTGCACGGCATGGACTGCCTGGGCCAGGGTGGCCTGGGCCCCCACCGTCTCGATTACGCAGTCGTAGGTGGCGGTGGGTGCGGGCAGTACCTCCTCGATAAAGCCCAGCTCCTGTAGCCAGGCCCGACGCAAGGGGTTTAGCTCACTGACCGTAGCCTGGGCTCCAGCCCGGTATAAAAGCCAGGCCGCCAGGGTGCCAATGGCGCCGCCGCCCAGCACCAGAACCCGTCGGCCCAGCACCCCCCCGGCCAGCTCCACCGCGCGCAGGGCCACCGCCAGGGGCTCGGCCAGGGCCCCTTTCCATAAAGGAACCCCCCTGGGCAGGCGGTAAAGCTGGGCCTGGGGCACGCGAATCTGCTCGGCAAACCCACCCCGGTAGTGAAAGCCGATGTTGCTGCGGTTGTGGCAGAGGTTGCTCAGGCCGGCCCGGCAGGGGTCGCATTGGTTGCACGGCACCAGCGGGTTGACCGCCACGGGCTGTCCCAGCCACTCAGGGGGGCCCTCGAGCACCGTACCGGCAATCTCGTGTCCCAGTACCAGCGGGGGTTGCCAGCGCGCGCGCATGGCTGGGGCGCCCTTGTACACGCTCAGGTCGCTGCCACAGATGCCGCAGGCAGCCACCTCGATTAGAACCCCTGCGCCCTGGGGTACCTCGAGGGTGCGGTGTTCCAGCCGTCCGAAGTCTTCCAATACCACTGCATGCATCAGGCCACCTCGTCTAAACGCTGTTGTAAACGGCTTTGCCGCCAGCGCAGCCAGAGCATGCCGCCGATGAGCAGCAGGTTGCAGATAGCTAGCGCCACCGCCACCGGGCGGCTCAAGAAGGCGGTCAGATCCCACTGGGTTTTGATCAGGCTGACCATCAGGTACTGCTCGAGCAGCGGGCCCAGCACCATTCCCAAAATGAGCTGCCCTACCGGGAAGCCGCCGCGTTGCATCAGCAGACCCAGCAGACCCAGCCCCACCAACAAGTACAGGTCGAAGGGATTACGGTTGATGGCATAAGTGCCCACCAGGCACAGCCCCATCACCGCGCCCAGCAGCAGCCGCAAAGGAATCCGCAGCAGGGTACTGATCATGGCCGCCCCCAGATACCCCACCAGCGGCATCATCAGCAAGCTGGCCAGGATGAAGGCCAGGTATAGCTGTACCACCAGGCCTAGGTTCTTGGCGAACAGGTCGGGGCCGGGGGTGATCCCCATAGTCAGAAACAGCCCCAGAACAATGGCCGTCAGGGTGTCGCCGGGGATCCCCAGCGAAAGGGCCGGAATCCAGGTGCCCGCCACGGCAGCATTGTTGGAGGAGGCCCCGCTCAGGGTGACCTGCTCCTTGCTGCCCCCGCGCAGCCGGGTGAAGTTGCTGCTGATCCAGGCGGCCAGATCGGAGCCGGCTCCTGGTAGAAAGCCGATAAACGTGCCCAGCAAGCTCGAGCGCAACAGCAGCCGGCGTTCCTTCCAGACCAGCCGCCCGCCCGCGCCAAAATACTCCCCAAACACCGAGCGGTTCGGGTTGGGTTTGGGGGCTTCTCGAGGGGTTTTCTGGTAGCCGTAGATGTTGTTCAGCACCTCGGCCACACCAAAAAAAGCGATCAAGGCCACAATGAAGGAAAGCCCTCCCAGCAGGTTGGGGTTGCCAAAGTGGAAGCGGGGGGTGCCCAGGGCCGGGTCGTAGCCGATGGTCGCAATCAGCATGCCCACCCCAAAGGCGATCAGGCCCCTGGGCATGGAGGGAGAGGCGAAAACGCCGCTGATGATGCCCAGAAGCACCAGCCAGAAGTACTCGAAGGAGGAAAACTGCTTGGCAAACTGGGCCAACCCCAGCGAGCCGCCAATCAGGATTACCACCCCCACCAGGCTGCCCAGGGCCGAACTGAGGGCCGAGATGCCCAGCGCATAGCCGGGTGAGCGCTCCCGCCCGATCTGGTGGATTTCGTTGGTATAGGCTGCCGAGGCCGGGGTGCCGGGAATGCGCATGGCGGTTGCACCAATATCCCCGGCGAAGATGGCCGTGGCGGTGATGCCAATGATGGCTGAAAAAGCCACCGCAGGCTCTAGAAAAAGGGCAATGGGGATGAACAGGCTGATGGCTAGGGTGGCGGTAAGTCCTGGCAGCGAGCCAAACAGGGCTCCATACAAAGCCCCCAGCATCATGGCGATGAAGGACTCCGGGCTGAAAAAGCTCATAGGGGCACCTTGAGCATCTGCACAAAGACCAGATAAACGAAGCCCACCATGAAAAGCGCAGTGAGCAGGGCCTCGAGCCAGCGCGCACCCAGCAGCAAGCACGACAGCAGTACCAGTAGCCCAGCCGAGCCCAGCAGGCCTAGTTTTCCTAAAGCCCAGGGGGCCAGCAGTAAGGCCAGCAGAATGCCGCCGATGCGCAGCAGATTGGGCCAGGCCAGCAGTGCAAAGGAGGGCCCAAGCCCGGCCTGACGCAGGTTGCGGTACAGCAGGGTTAGGCTGGCTAGCACCAGAACCACCGCCAGCAGCTTGGGAAACAGCGCAGGCCCCAAGTAGCCCTCGGCGGTGCGCGGAAAGGCATTGCTCGGAAACCAGGCTGCAAGCCCCAGGGCCAGCGCAAGCAAACAAACAACCATCTCGAAGGGACGGGCAGGGTTCACCATCGCGTGTTCCTTTGCTGAGATAGGCTTCTTTCAGCCAACTGGGCAGACCGTGTGTCTGCCCAGTTCAGCCGTTTGTTGGTAAGGTTGCCGCTGGGAGACTACCTTAGCTCATCGGCCAGGTCGGCCATGGCCCGGGTACGTTCGGCCAGGAAAGCCTTGGTCTGGTCGAAATTAAGATGGTTGATGACCAGGTTGGCGTTGTTCATGAACCGGACAAACTCGGGATCCTGTACGGCTTTGGCAAATGCCGCGTCGAGCTGGCGGGCCACCGAGGGCAGGGTGTGTTTGGGGGCGGCGGCCATCAGGAACGAGGCGAACGTCCAGTCAACGCCCAGCTCCTTCAGGGTAGGCACCTCCGGGAACGCGGGGAAGCGGCGGTCGGTCATGAAGGCCAGGTAACGGGCTTCGCCCGCTTTCACCAGGGCACTGCCCTCCCCGATGGAGACGAAAGCCACATTGATTCCGCCCGAGATCAGCTCCTGCAGCGCAGCCGCGGCCCCCTGGGCGGGCACCCAGGGCAGCGCTGAATCCTTAAGGCCCAGCTTTTTCAAAAAGCCCAGCCGGGCATAGTCGTAGGAGCCCGCTCGAGCGGTTCCGGAGGCTTTGTACTTGCCGGGGTTGGCCCGGATGTCCGCGATAAACTCCTGGGCGGTTCGCCAGGGGGCATCCTTGCGCACCACGATGGCCACTGGGTTCAGCACCAGGAGCGCGATGGGGGTAAAGGCGCTGGCATCGATTTTGGTCTGATTGACCCAGGCTGGCAGCACCACCTCCAGAGTAATAATCCCGATGGTGTAGCCGTTGGGGTCGCCCTGGGCAATGGCCCCGTGCCCGATGGCACCCCCACCTCCGGTGCGGTTGACCACCTGTACCGGCTGGCCCAGGATGTTGCTCAACACCGGGGCCAGCGCACGCGCGGTCAGGTCGGTGCTGCCCCCCGGCGACCAGGGCACGATCATGGTGATGGGACGAATGGGGTACCGTTGCCCCAGCGCTACCAAGGTGACTGCCAGGACGGCCACAATAGCCAGCACGCCAAAGACCTTCTTCATGTAGACTCCTCCCTCCAAGCCTTCTCTACCATCGACGTATAGCAGTGTCTTTTGGAGACGGCGGATAATCTAACACAGATTGTAGAAAGATTCAACTGGCATCTCAGTTGAGTTTTAGTTGAGGGCTTGCTAGACTACCCCCATGATCCAGCCTGGCGATGTGGACGAGCTACCCTTGCGAGAGCAGGCGTACTTGCACATCAAACGCCTCATCCTCAACGAGGAGCTGCCGCCCAATAGCTTTCTATCGGAGCGAGGCCTGGCCCAGCAACTCGGTATGAGCAAGACCCCGGTTCGCCTGGCTATTGCCCGTTTGGAGAACGAAGGCTTCGTGCGGGTCTCGCCCCAACAGGGCATTGTGGTACTGGCCTTGAGCTTTGAGGAGGTGTTGGAGCACATCGACTTTCGCCTGGCGCTGGAGGGCTACGTGGTCAAGCGCCTGGCGGGCAGCCTGAGCCGCAGCCAGGCCAAAGTCCTGCATGAACACATCCGCCAGCAGCAGACCCTGGCTCAGAACCCCAAAACCATCTCGGAAACCCTGGTCTATGCCGACATGGCCTTTCACCGGCAACTGGCCAGCACACTGGGCAACCGCCAGATCACCCAGGCCCTCGAGCGCCAGCAGGACATGCTTTACCGGGTGGCCCACCGCGTTTATCAGAAACACCCGACCCGGCGCGAGCAGAGCATTGCGGAGCATCAGCGCCTGGTAGAGCTTCTAATCGAAGGGGCTAAAGCCGAGGCCCTGGAACTGATTGAGCTGCACATTACCCGGATTAAGTCCCTGCTGATCAGCGCCTCGGCGAGTTGAGTAGGAGGTGGGGTTTGTTAGGAACCGTAGCGCGCGTGGGCAGGGTCCTGGGGCTTTTTACCCAGGAGAGCCCCGAGTGGGGGGTGAGCGAGGCGGCCAAAGCGCTGGGTATTTCGCGCACCACTGCCCACGAACTGCTTTCGTCGCTGGCCCAGATTGGCCTGTTGCACCGGATGAGTACGGGCCGCTACAAGCTAGGATTTCGCCTGCTGAGCCTGGCCCAGACCCTTCTGGTCAACACCCCCTGGCGGGATGTGGCGCACCGCGAGATGGTGCGCCTGCATGCCTGTACTGGTGCGGTGGTACAGCTAGCCGCCTATGATGGGGGAGCCCTGATTTGCCTGGAGCAGAACCCCGCCCCGATGGGTTTCCCGCTAGCGGCTGGGTGGGGGGTGCACTGCAGTGCTTTGGGCAAGGTGATGCTGGCTGGAAAACCCGACAAGGCCCTGGAAGGGCTGCTCGAGCTCCCCCTACAAGCCCGAACCCCCTGCACCATTACCGCCCCCGAGGAACTGCGCTCAGAGATCCTGCGGGTGCGTGCCCAGGGCTACGCCTATGAGATTGAGGAACAGGAAAAAGGCTTTTGTGCAGTGGCTGCCCCGATTCGCAACCACAATGCCGAGGTGATTGCAGCGCTGGGGCTGCGGGTTGCTACTGAAGATTTTCACCGCCGTAAGTGGGCGTTGCGGGACGCCGTGGTGCGCTCTGCCCAGGACGTATCCTTGGCTATCGGCTACGATCCCAGCCAGCCATTTCCCAGATGGCACCTGGTGCAGGGCCAGGAGCGGCTGGTTAGAAGCTAGAGCACTCTTCATAATCATTGAGCCCCTTACCAAGTTTGATTGTTGTGCAGCGTGCGATAGCTTGCCTGATAGCTGGGCATGGGCTTTGGGCTACGAAAGAACAAGGGGCATTCGTGTATTTCGAATACCCCTGTTTTCAGGGGAGGCTTACCTTTTCACAATGAACCCTAACCCAAGGGAGGGATGGGTGGGATGTTTGCACACGTGAATAACCTGACCCTGCACTACCAGTGTGCAGGAAAGGACAAAGCCCAGCCAGTGGTGTTTATCAACTCGCTCGGGAGCGATATGCGCATCTGGGAGGGGGTGCTTTCATTCCTGGAAGGCTATCACCTGATCTGCTATGACAAGCGCGGGCACGGCCTTTCCGATGCACCCCCAGCCCCCTACACCTTGCAGGACCACGCGAGCGACCTCGGGGCCTTGCTGGATTACCTGGGGGTTGCTTCGGCGGTGCTGGTGGGCATCTCGGTGGGTGGCATGATTGCCCTCGAGCTGGCCCGCAGCCGCCCCGAGCAGGTGGCTGCCCTGGTGCTCTGCGACACCGGGGCCCGTATTGGCACAGTGGAGTCCTGGAACGCCCGCATCGAGGCCATTCGTAGCCAGGGCCTGGACGAGGTGGCCCTGGGCGTGATCGAGCGCTGGTTTACCCGGGCTTTTTTTCAGCAACGCCCAGCCGAGGCCAGGGGTTACTACAACATGTTGAGCCGTACCCCGGTCGAGGGCTACATCGGTACCTGCATGGCCCTGCGCGACGCCGACCTGCGTCCTTATATCTCTCAGGTCCAGCAGCCCAGCCTGGTGCTGTGTGGCGAGGCCGATCCGTCCACCCCGCTTGCGCTATCGGAGGAGCTTTCTCGAGCTCTGGGGGCTCGCCTCGAGCTGATTCCCGAGGCGGCCCACCTGCCCTGTATCGAGCAGCCTCAGCAAGTGGGGCAGCAGATCCGAGTTTTTTTGCAGGAGTTGGGTTATGTCGCGTTATGAACAGGGAATGAAAGTCCGTCGGGCGGTGCTGGGCGATGCCCATGTGGATCAGGCTGAAGCCCAAAAAACCGATTTCGATGCAGATTTCCAGCAATTTATCACCGAGTATGCCTGGGGCGGGGTCTGGGCCCGCGAAGGCCTCGAGCGAAAGACCCGCCACCTGCTGACCATCGTCATCCTGGCCGCTTTGGGCAAGGAGCACGAACTGGGCATGCACATCCGGGCTACGGCCCAGACCGGCTTGAGCCCGCAGGAGGTGCGTGAGGCACTGCTCCAGGTGGCGATTTATGCGGGCCTTCCCGCCGCCAACCAGGCCTTTTTGGTTGCCAAACAGGCCTATACCCAGATACAGAACCCCCCCAAGGAGGAGTTATGAGTCGGACCAGCATACTGGACTGGAGCATCCAGCCCCCCTACCTGCACACCCCCTATGTGGCTACGGTGCGCCGGGCCCCCCATCACCCCCTGATACCCCTGGCCAGCTCGCTCGCGGAGCGGACCGGCCCCGTGTACGGCGAGGGAGACCTTGGCCCCCTCGACCACGACCTCACCCGCAACGCCGCCAAAAACGGCGAGCCAGTAGGGGAACGAATCATCGTGCATGGCCAGGTGCTCGACGAGAGTGGAAGACCTGTGCCCCGAACCCTGATCGAAATCTGGCAGGCCAACGCCGCTGGCCGCTACATCCACAAAAACGACCGGCACGAAGCCCCACTCGACCCCAACTTCGTTGGGGCCGGGCGGGTACTGACCAACGAGCGGGGCGAGTACACCTTTATTACCATCCGGCCTGGGGCCTATCCCTGGAAGAACCACCCCAATGCCTGGCGGCCTGCCCATATCCACTTTTCCCTCATTGGGCAAAACTTTACCCAGCGCCTGGTAACCCAGATGTACTTTCCTGGCGATCCGCTGCTCCAGTACGACCCCATCTACAACGGTATCCCCAACATCAAAGCCAAAGAGCGGCTGATTGCCTGTTTCGACCTCGAGCATACCCGGCCGGAGTGGGCCTTGGGGTACCGCTTTGACATCGTGCTGGCTGGGCGTGACCAGACCTACTTCGAAGGAGGGTGCTGATGAAGCTGCAATCACCCAGCCAGACCGTGGGGCCGTTTTTCCACTATGGCTTGCTGCATGGGGATGCCCACATCCTTGCGGATGAGACCACCTGGGGCGAGCCCATCTGGATTAGGGGGCGGGTGCTGGATGGGGATGGGGAGCCGGTAGACGATGCCTTGCTGGAGATCTGGCAGGCCGATGCCCAGGGCTACTTTGCTCACCCAGCCGACCCCCACCACCTTCGTGCCGATCCCAACTTCCGTGGCTTTGGTCGTAGCGGCACTGCCGGGGCAGGCTTTGCTTTCAGAACCATCAAGCCAGGGGTCATCCCCGGAACGGCAGTGCCCTTCATCAACGTGCGGGTTTTTGCCCGAGGGATGCTGGTTCACGCCGTGACCCGGCTGTACTTTTCCGACCACGACAACGCCGCCGACCCGGTTTTTGCCGCCGTAGCGCCTGCGCGCCAGAAGACCCTGCTGGCCTTGCGTACCGAGGCGCCGGGGGGTGTGGTGTACTGCTGGGATGTGCGCTTACAGGGCCCGGACGAGACCGTTTTCTTCGACCTGCACGGGTAAGAGGCCATGGCTTTTTTCCCAGGTGACACAAAACTCTTTGGGGGCCTTCTGGGTGATCTCGAGCTAGCCCGCCTCTTCAGCGACGAGGCCTACCTGGCCCGGCTGCTGGAGGTCGAAGTTGCACTGGCGGTGGCCCAGGAACGCCTCGGCCTGGTTCCCCAGGGGTGCAGCGCACAAATCCAAAGAGCAGCTACCGGTCTTGCCGTGGACTGGGTGCAACTCCAGGCGGATACCGAGCGGGACGGCTTTCCGCTGGTGGGGTTGTTGCAGCAGTTGCGTAAAGCCCTGGAAGGGGAGGCTGCAACCTACCTGCACTGGGGGGCTACCACCCAGGATATCCTCGATACGGCCCTGGTCTTGCAGCTTCGCGAGGCGCTTGCTTGGCTCGAGGCCCGTCTGCGGCGGCTGGTAGGCTTGCTGGCGGGTCTGGCCGAGTCGCACCGCCACACCCTGATGATCGGTCGCACCCACAGCCAGCAGGCCCTGCCCCTCACCTTTGGCCTGAAGGCAGCGGTCTGGCTGGCGCCCCTGCTGCGTGACCTGCAACGCTTGCGGGAGCTCAGGCCGCGCTTGCTGGTGGTGCAGCTGGGGGGGGCCGTGGGTACCCTGGCCTCGCTGGGAGACCGGGGACAGGAGGTGGCCGAAGCGCTGGCCCAGGAGCTGGGGCTGGGGGTGCCGCTGCTTCCCTGGCATACCCAGCGCGACAACCTGGCCGAGCTGGCGGGCTGGCTGTCCTTGCTCAGCGGCAGCCTGGCCAAGATGGCCCAGGACATCGTGCTCCTGGCCCAAAGCGAGGTGGCCGAGGTGCGCGAATCCCGCGAGGAGGGCCGGGGCGGCTCCTCGACGATGCCGCAAAAATCCAATCCTGTACAGAGCGAACTGGTGGTGGCGGCGGCCCGGCAGAACGCGGCTTTGCTGGCTTCAATGCACCAGGCCCTGATTCAGGAGCACGAACGGGCGACCCACGGCTGGCAGTTGGAGTGGTTGTGTTTGCCGCAGATGCTGGCCCTGAGCGGGGCAGCGCTTAACCGGGCGCTGTATCTGGGGGAAAACCTCGAGGTCAGCGCGGCCCGCATGGAGGCTAACCTGCGGGCCACGGGGGGCTTGCTGCTGGCCGAGGCCTTGAGTCTGGCCTTGAGCCCCTATCTGGGCCGCGCCGAGGCCAAGACCTTAGTGCAGCAGGCGGCCAGAGATGCTCTGCAGCAAGGGGTCAACCTGGTTGAGCTGGTGCGAAGCCGCACCAAAGCTCCCCTCGACTGGGCCGCTCTTAGCGAAGAACACTACCTGGGTCAGACCCAGCACTTTATCCAGGTGGTGCTCGAGCAGGCCCGGCAGGAGCTGAGCCACCCTACCGCAACCGGCGATGCAAAGACTTCGAGAGGAAAAGCAGGATGAAGCAAGTACCGCAGATTACCCCGGAGGAAGCCGCTCGCTTGGTCAAAAGTGGCGATGTGTTGCTGGTAGGTGGCTTTGGCATGACCGGAAACCCGGTGCACCTGCTGCACGCGCTGGCCCAGACCGCTACCCAAGACCTGACGTACGTAGCCAACAATGTGGGCGAGCCAGGGCTGGGTGGGGGCCGTCTATTGCGCAACGGGCAGATCAAGAAGGCCATTGGCTCGTACTTTACCTCCAACCCCGAAGCAGTTGCCGCAGCCCAGCGTGGGGAGATCGAGGTGCAGCTCCTGCCCCAGGGCAGTCTGGCCGAGGCCCTGCGGGCCGGCGGTGCGGGTATTGCTGGCTTTTACACCCCAACGGCTGCTGGCACCCCGCTTTCCAGGGAGGCCGAGACCCGCTGCATCGAGGGAAAGCAGCATGTGTTCGTAAAGGGCATTCGGGGTAATGTGGCCTTCATTCGGGCCTGGAAGGCCGATACGGCAGGTAACCTGGTGTACCGCATGACCGAGCAGAACTTCAACAAGGCGATGGCTACCGCTGCTGACCTGGTGATTGCCGAGGTGGAGGAAATCGTGCCGGTAGGCAGCCTCGACCCCAATCAGATCCACACCCCAGGCCTGTATGTGGACTATCTGGTGGAAGCCAAGATGGCCCCCGAAGACCTGGGCTCTTCGGCTTCGGTAGGCAGCAAAAAAGCAGACCCGACTCGCCTGAACATGGCCCGGCGGGCTTTGCAAGAACTCAAGCCCGGCGATGTGGTTAACCTGGGAATCGGCATTCCAACGCTGGTGGCTGATCTGATTACTCCAGCGATGGGGATTATCCTGCACACCGAAAACGGGATGCTGGGGGTGGGGCCTTCCCCGGAAGAGGGAGGTGCGCTGGAGTATCCGGTCAATGCTGGCAAGATTCCTGTTACCGCACTGCCCGGCAGCAGCTACTTCGACAGCGCGGACAGCTTTGCCATGATCCGCGGTGGGCACATTGACGTGGCCATCATGGGAGGGTTACAGGTAGATGAACACGCCAACCTGGCCAACTGGGCGGTGCCGGGAAAGCCGCTGTTGGGTGTAGGAGGGGCCATGGACCTGGCCTCTGGGGCCCGCAAGCTCATCATCACCATGACCCACACCAACCCCGATGGCTCGAGCAAGATTGTCCCCGCGTGCGATCTGCCGCTTACGGCAGCGGGAGTGGTGGATATGGTCATCACCGACCTGGCGGTTTTTGTGTTCGACGCAGGTCAACTTACCTTGATTGAGCTGATGCCCGGGGCCAGTCTGGAAGAGGTGAGGGCCAGAACCTCTGCGCGATTTATCGAGCGTCTGGGGTAGCGAGCTTCAGTTGAGAACTGCAATCAGAAGCAGTTGTAATCGGGCCAGTGCTGCACGGCCCTGGTGGCATTCTCGAGCCCCCGCCGCAGCTCGGCGATAAAGCTCCAGTCGTTCCAGGGGCGGCTGTTGAACAAAGCCGCCAGCACCACCCCGCCCGGCAGGCGCAGCAGCAGGCTGCGGCTTCCGGCAAAAGCCCCGTCGTGGCTCCACTCGAGCTGTTCCCACGGCAAGGTGAGCACCAGGGGAGGCTGGCCCGCTGGGGTGGGGGGTTCGCTGCTGCCCTGTCCGCTGGCCCTGGTCGGGGGTGGGTTGAGGGCCTGGGGCTGGGGTACCCGTACCCACCAGCCCAGGGCGTAGTAGCGCGGGGTTTTCTCGTACTGGGCCAGCCTGGGGCGGCGGAACATCTCGGCCAGGGTTTCGCGCGAGAGCAGGGCAGGCGGGCGCAGGCCTTCCAGCGCCACGGCAAAGCGCACCAGGTCGGGGGCCGAGGCCACCAGGCCCCCGTTGGCGCTGTGGGCCTCGAGGTAAAACTCGCCATAAGGGCGGTTGACCAGGCTGCCGTCCAGTACCGACCGAACCAGGGGGGCTTTGGGAAAGTCGTAGTAGCGCACCTCGCCCGGCAGGCGGTCTTGCAGGCGGGTTTTACCGGCCCGCAGGCTGTAAATGCCCGCCGGTTGCAGCATCGCCCGCACATAGCTTTGGTAGCTCTGGCCGCTCAATTGCTCAATCACCTGTCCCAGCACGGCATAGCCCAGGTTGGAGTAGGCCGAGCGGCTGCCGGGGGCAAACTGGAGTGGGCGGCTCATCATGAAGCCAATAAGCTCCTGGCTGCTCAGGGTTTCGGGTCGCTGCATGGCCCTGGCAATATCGCTCAGGGTGGGGCGGAACATGGGGTCGCCGGCCCAGCCCCGGTGCCAGCCCCCCGAATGCTGCAAGAGGTCGCGCAGGGTGATGCGCTCGAGGCGGGGGTCGGCAATCTGCCCGCCATAGGGCCTGATCTGGACAATCTGGAAGGCTTTTTGGCTCAGGAAGGTGTTCAGGTTGGGGTAGACGCCCCGAAGCACCAGGCCCTCGCCCAGGCGCAACACCGCTACCGCAGTGATGGGCTTGGTGAGGCTGGCCAGCCGAAACAAAGAGCCCGGTTGCACGGGTTCTTTGGCCCGCAGATCGGCCCAGCCGTAGCCCCTGGAGAGCACCAGCCGCCCATCCTTGGCTACCGCCAGGGCCGCGCCGGGGATATGGTAGCGCTCCATCAGCCGCTGCATGACCCGGTCGTAGGGCTCGAGGCTGGGTGTGTTCAGGCCGGTGACGGGACGGCTGGGGTGGGGCGCCTGCGGCGGGGGTACGCAGATGGTCTGGGCCGAGGCCCCTCCCGTAAGGATGAAAAAAGCCAAAAAGCTGGGTATACCGCGCAGCATATTCTCGAGGTCGTGGTCAGGGGGTTCGCTCCAGGGTCTCTTCCAGCACCACCAGCCAGTAGGGCAGGGTGCGGGTGACTAAATCCCAGAGAATTTCGTCCTGGATGCCAAAGTGCAGGTGGGTTACCAGGTCGGGCAGATCCAGGATGCTTCTCCAGGGGAGTTCGGACAGCGCTTCGCGCTCGCTTTTGTGCAGGGCGGCGGCCACAACGCCCATGCGGTGCAGGTTGTAACGCACGGCATCCTGAGTGCGGGGGTCGGCGCTGAAGGTGGCAAAGTCCATCCCGGCGGTGTAGTCCAGGATGCGCTGGGCAGCTTCTTGCATCTGCTCGAGGTGCACCCGCATGAGCAGGTGGGGGTTGGGGGTGTTGGCGTGGCGCATAAGCCCCTTTCAAATCAACTGCACGGCATCGGTCTCGATGTGCGGACGCAAATCGGCTGGCACTTTTTTAGCGCTCACCAGGTCTACGGGGCTGCCCAGCATGTCCTCGAGGTGGTGTTTGAGGCCGATGTAGTTTTCGAAGGTGGGCTGCTCCAGACGCACCAGAAAATCCACGTCGCTGCTCGAGTCGGCCTCGTCGCGGGCGGTGGAGCCGAACAGGTACAGGCTCTTGATCTGGTAACGTGCGGCCAGACCCGGAAGGCGCTCTTCCAGGATAGCCAGCACACTTCCCCTGCGCATGGAACCATAGTACAGCCTGGCTTTTACCAGGCTGGGTCGTTCAGCATGCTATTTACCGGGTTTTAGGGGGCATGCCCTGGAGATACACACGACTTGCCACGACCCACCTTTCGGGCCAACTTGCGTCCGTTTTTCTGAAGAGTATAGCCAAATTTCCCAGACTTCTGGTAAAATTTGACCCATGGAAACCACCCAGTTCAAGCTCGAGCCCCTGCTGCGCCAGCACAAGAAAACCCCCCTGGCGCTGGCCCAGGTCAGCGGGCTGTCCAAGACGACGGTGTACAACCTGGTCAACAACAAGGCCAAGGCGGTGGAACTCCAGACCCTCGACAAGCTAATGGCAGGCCTCGAGCAGCTCCTGGGCAGGCCCGTGCGCTTCGACGAAATTCTCGAGAAGCGCCCTTCCTCCAAGCAGGAGCGGCTGGCCCGACTGCTGAAGGATGCCAAGCCCTTCTGTTGGAAGGAGGTTCAGAGGGATCTGCCCCCCCTAACTCCGGAAGAAAAGGCCGAGAACGAGGCGTTCATGCGGTTGCTCGAGGAGGCCCGCAAGACCGACCTCGAGCTGAGCCAAGCGCGCGACCGACGGCTGCTCGAGCTTTTTGAACCGCAAAAGCCCCGCAAGAAGGGTGCGGTGTCCAGATGAACCTGCTGGTGGATACCAACATCATCAGTTACGCCTACAACGAACACAGCCTGTGGAGCGTTTATCAGCCGATTTTGGAAGGCCAGCAACTGCTGGTGGCCGCCCAGTCCGTGGCCGAGTTGCGCTTCGGGGCTTTGTTCAAGAACTGGGGCGAGCGCAAGCGGCGCCGCCTCGAGGTCTTGCTCAGTAGCTTCGTGGTGGTTCACACCGACGACGAGATCTGCACCGCTTGGGCCAGGGTTCGCAGCGAGGCCCTGACCAAAGGCCGACCCATTGGTGCGGGCGACGCTTGGATCGCCGCCACCGCCAGGGCGCTGGACATCCCTTTGGTAACCCACAACCGCCGCGACTTCGACTTCCTCGAGAACATAACCCTCATTTCGGAGAACGGCTAGGCTTGTTGCAATACCCAAGGGCTGGTGTTGCAGGCGGCCTGGGCGTGGCCTGAGCGTGGATGGATGGCTTCCCGTGTCTTCCTGAACCCAATTCGATGGGGCGGTTGTGCGGTTAAATAGAGGCATGAAAATCTACACCAAAACCGGCGACAGAGGCGAGACCGGCCTTTACGGGGCCGACCGGGTGGGCAAAGACCACCCCCGGGTGGAGGCCTACGGCACGGTGGACGAGGCCAACAGCGCCATCGGGCTGGCCCGGGCGGCTTTACCTCTGGCCCATGCCGATGTGCAGGCCGACCTCGAGTACATCCAGAACGCCCTCTTCGACCTGGGGGCCGACCTCGCAACCCGGCCCGGCGGCCCTTACGAGCGCAACCTGGCCCGCATGGACGCCAGCGACGTGGAGAAGCTCGAGGCCCTGATCGACCGCTACCAGGAAGAAGCCCCCTCGTTCACCGGCTTTATCCACCCCGGCGGCCACCCCGCCGCGGCAGCTTTGCACCTGGCCCGCACCATCGTGCGGCGGGCCGAGCGCCGGGTGGTCGAGCTGATGCGCAGCGAAGAGGTGAACCTCGAGGCCATGCGCTATCTGAACCGCCTCTCGGATCTGCTCTTCACGCTGGCTCGAGTGGTCAACCAGCGCGAAGGGTTCGCCGAGGAGAAATGGCTGGTCAAAAAGCGCCGATAAAAGGGGCCTGATATGCGCCTGGTTAGCCTGACCTGCTCCAACACCGAGATCCTCTGGGCCCTGGGCTGCCTTGACCGGCTGGTAGGGGTGGACAGCAACTCGGACTTTCCCGCCCAGGTGGCCCAGTTGCCCAGAGTAGGGCCCGACCTCCAGATCGACCTGGACAGGGTGCAGGCCCTGAAGCCCGACCTGGTGCTGGCCAGCCTGAGCGTGCCGGGGATGGAGCGGGTGGTGGAGGGCTTGGCAAAGCGCCAGATTCCCCATCTGGTGCTCGACCCGCAAACCTTGCAGGATGTCTACCAGGACATTTATCGGGTGGCACGGGCTTTGGGGGTGGAGCGCCAGGGCCAGCAGGTGGTGCGGGCCATGCAGCAGATGATCGCCCAGGCCAGAGGCTCGCTGCCGCACTGGCTGCGCCCGCCCAGGGTAATGGTGGAGTGGTGGCCCAAACCCATGATTGCCGCAGGAAAACACAGTTGGGTCACGCAGATGCTGGAAGCCCTGGGGGCCCAGAACGCCTTTGCCCACCTCGAGGTGCGCTCCAAGCCCCTGACCCCCGCCGAGGTGGAGGAAGCCCAGCCCGACCTGATTACGGTCTCGTGGTGTGGGGCGAAAAAACTGCGTCCGGAGGTGGTTTTGCGCCGCAAGCTGGAGATTCCTGCGCTCAAGCACAAGCAGGTGTTTGCCCTGGAAGAAGCCTACCTGGGCCGTCCGGGGCCGCGCCTGGCCGAGGGGGTCAAAAAGCTGGCCGATCTGCTGCGGCAGGTGCCGGTCTGGCAGCAGGGAGGCCGCACATGACCCCCCTCAAGGTGGTGACCTTCTGGGTGCGGCCCCTGGGCGAAGAACCCCTGCCCGAGGCCAGAACCCGGCTGGAGGCGCTTCTGGCCGTGTTCTATGCGGCCTTCCCCGAATACGCCGGGACGCTGGCTTTCAGCCAGTCCCCCCGGCCCCCCCGCTATGTGTTTGTGTACGTGAACCAGGGCTGTGCCGGGCTGTTTCCTGCAGCGGGGCAGTTCTTACAGGGGCGCTTACAGCAAGCCTTTCCCCAGGGCGAGGTACGCCCGTATGGGCGGGTCTGGCAGGAAACACCGACCGAATCTGCTCAAAGCTGACCCAAAAAAGCAAATATAGAGCCCCTCGGACGCGCCCAAGGCAAAGTCGCTTACGCGATTACGGCGAAGCCGGAACCTGTCCGGTGCGGCAAGTAAGGGGCGCTTGGCGGCCCTCCCGCGCTGAGGTGGTAAAAACTATGGCCTGAACAGCGCAATCGTTCCGGCTTGCCGCAGGGTGCCGCCGCCCACAGCCAGCCTGCCGTCGCGGGCCCAGGCCACTGCGTAAAGGGGCCGTACAAAACCGGAGGTGGTTTGTAAAAGCTGCCCCTGGACGCTCCACAGGCGCAGGGTCTTGTCCCAGCCCACGCTAGCCAGCCGCTTTTCGTCGGGCGAGAAGGCCAGGGCCTGGGCGGCCTCGGTATGGCCCTGCAGGGTTCGCAGCAGGCTGCCAGAGCGGGCATCCCAGAGCTTGAGGGTCTGGTCGTGGCTGGCAGTAGCCAGGAGGCCCCCGCCGGGGCTCAGGGCCAGGCCATAGATGCCCCTGGAATGGGCCATCATGCGGCGCTCGAGCCTTACCCCTTCGGGGCGCAGGCCCCACCAGGCCAGGCTTTCGTCGGCACTGCTGCTGTAAAGGGTGCGGCCATCGGGGCTCCAGGCCAGGCCGGTCAGGTGCGACTCGTGGGCGCGGAACTCGAGCGCCTTCTGGCCTTTGGCCCAGTCCCAAACCCGAATAAGCCGGTCACGCCCGCCGGTGGCCAGGGCCCGCCCGTTGGGGGCGAAGGCCAGGGCCCCCACCCCGTTGCCGTGGGCCTCGAGGGTCTGTACCCGCCGCCCGCTGGCCGTTTGGTAGATGCGGGTCAGGCCGTCGCGGCTGCCTGCGGCCAGATGTCGCCCGTCCGGGCTGAAGGCCAGGGCGGTCACCTCCAGCGTGGCCTCGGTGAGCCGGCGCACCGGCTGGCCCTGGCGGTTCCAGAGCCAGACCTCGCCGTCCCAGCCCCCACTGGCCAGCCAGCTTCCATCGGGGCTGTAGGCCAGGGTGGTGACCGAGGCGGCGGGGGGCTCTAGGGTTTGCAACAGCTCCCCCTCCCGGCTCCACAGCCGGGCCTGCCCATCGTCGTGTCCGCTCAAGAGCTGGCTTCCGGCCAGCGCCAGGCTCAGCACCGAGGCGGTTTGCAGGCTTTTTAGGGGTCTGTTGCTATTCCAGAAAATAATCTGGCCGTCCTGTCCCCCGCTGATGAGCTGTCCATCGTCGCTCCAGACCAGGGCCCCCACCGCCAGGCGATGGGCTTTCCATTGCTGCACAAAGCGCCCCTCAGCATCCCAAAGCTGTATCTGTCCGTCGCGGTCGCCGCTGGCCAGCTGCCCCTTCGGCCCCCAGGCCACAGTCCGCACCGAGATCTGCCCCAAAAGCGGCAGCCGGTAGCCGGATTTTGGGTTCCACAAAAGCACCCCATCCTGTCCACCGGCAGCCCACAGATTTTCCCTGGGGCCAGGCCCGACGCTGTACACCCAGCCGCGCCCCATATAGATGGACTGGCTCGAGCCCTGGGCGTCCCACAGGCGCAACTCACCGTCGGCGCTGCCGCTCAACACCTGCTGACCATCTGGGCTGATGCGGGCCGACCAGACCTGGTCGCGGTGGCCTTGCAGCACACCCTTCAGCAGACCGCTCTGGGGGTTCCACAGCCGCAGCGTGGTGTCGGATGATGCGCTGAGCAGGGTGCCATCCGGGGCGAAGTCCAGCGCACGCACCGTGTCGGCGTGTCCACTTAGGGTACGCAAAAAAACCCCATCGGCGCGGTACAGCTGAATATAGCTATCGGCGCCCAGGGCCAGCATGCCCCCAGGGCCGAAGCCAACTGCGCCCACCGGCGCCCGATGTCCCACCAGAAGCTGCTGCGGCTGCTGGGCCAGCGCCAGCGAAAAACATACGAGCCAACCAATCCACCTGTGCACGGCTATAGACTACTGGACTTTGCAAAAATGCAAAGGTGAGGCCGGGCTGGGGTCTTTGGCAGAGATTGGCGCCCTGGCATAGAATTCCAGCGGGAGCCTGCATGAACAAATACCGCATTCAGCCCAATGGTTCTTTTCGCCTGAAGGACTTTGACCCGGACGAGACCAGCGCCTTCAAGGGCGGCAAACAGGAAGCCCTGGAAGCCCTGGCCGGCCTCAACAAGCGCCTGGAAACGCTGCAAGAGCTGCTCTATGCGGAAGGTAAGCATAAAGTGCTGGTGGTGTTGCAGGCCATGGATGCGGGTGGCAAGGATGGCACCATCCGGGTGGTTTTCGATGGGGTAAATCCCAGCGGGGTACGGGTAGCCAGCTTTGGCGTACCCACCGAGCACGAGCTGGCCCGCGACTACCTCTGGCGCGTGCACCAGCAGGTGCCGCGCAAGGGCGAGCTGGTCATCTTCAACCGCTCCCATTACGAGGACGTGCTGGTGGTGCGGGTCAAAAACCTGGTGCCCCAGCAGGTTTGGCAAAAGCGCTACCACCACATCCGCGAGTTCGAGCGCATGCTGGCCGATGAGGGTACCATCATTCTCAAGTTCTTCCTGCACATCTCCAAAGAAGAGCAGCGCAAACGCCTGCAGGAACGCCTGGACAACCCCGAGAAGCGCTGGAAGTTTCGCAAGGGCGACCTCGAGGACCGTCAGCTATGGGATCAGTACCAGGAAGCCTTCGAGGTTGCTATCCGCGAAACCAGCAGTGAGTATGCCCCCTGGTACGTGATTCCGGCCAACAAGAACTGGTACCGCAACTGGCTGGTCAGCAGCATCCTGATAGAAACCCTCGAGGGCCTCCGGATGCAGTACCCCCAGCCCCAGATTGGTCTGGAAAAAATCGTAATCAAGTAGCCCCGCTGGCTGGGGCCCGAACGTATGACCCCGGGCTTTCCCCGTAGCGAGGGTTTTAAAGCTAGGGACTACTGACACTTAGGGCAAACTCCGCGCAGCTCCAGGTGGGCTTCTTCTACAAACCAACCGTTCTTGGCTTCCACGACTTTTTTGATGGGCTCCTGGTCGAATTCAGGCAAATCTGTATCCGACAAGTCCTCAATGCTTCCACACTGCAAACAAAACAGATGGTGGTGACGTTCATTGAAACCGTCATAACGGGTGTTGCCTTTTTGGTCCTTGAATTCCCACAATAAGCCAGCTTCACGCAACACCTGAAGGTTTAGATAGACTGTTGAAAGCCCTATGTTGTAACCTTTTTTTTTCAGGCCCAGATACAGCTCTTCGGGTGTCGGGTGGGTGTTTTTGCGGTCGAGATAGGCCAGGATTCGTTCTCTGGGCAGTGTGTGGCGCAATCCCACCGCTTTTAGACGCGACCGATAGCTTTCCCGCTCTTTGGTCTTTGCCATTTTTACCCCCGCGCGCAGGTTACAATATTATAAAACATTTATAGAAAAAATACATTGTTGCGATATTTATCGCATAGCGACGCTGCTCTGGGCCGCTCTGAGCTGTGCGATGCAACCAAAACAGCCTGAGGGTAGGCGACCGGGTTTTGGTGGATAAAATTCTGCAGGCAAGGCGTGAAAATGATATACTAATTGTACTGTGGAGAAGCCAATTTATCGCTTTTTGCATCTGGTATTTGCGTTGGGGACACTGCATTTATTGGTTTTGATTACGCTGGAGCTTCAGCGCAATGTGCAGATTCGCAATCAAATCTCGCAGGCCCGGGTTCGCCTGGAGCAGCTCGAGCTGCGCAATCAAAAACTGAGCGAAGAGCTGGAGCTTGCCGCTGACCCGCGCTACCGCGAAGGATTGGTTCGCCAAATGGGTTATGTTCATAAGGACGAGCTGCTTTTGCTGAAAACGCTTCCTGCCAGCCCTCCTTCAAACTAGTCCTCTGATTGCAAATGTAAGCGCGGCGCTTATATTCAATTCCAACGCGGTTCGGCATAGTATGAAGGCCGTATATGCTTGAACGGCTAACCGAACTGCTCCTCGAGGACGAAGCCCTAACCGATGGGCTTTCTGACGAAGACGCCAGCGAGCTGTTGGGCTGGCTCATCGGCATTGTGGAAGACCTCGAGGCCGAGCCGGGTGAGGTGTCCCAGCAGTATGTGAGCCAGTTGAAACGGCTGGGGCATGAAATTACCCGGATGTCCCGCCGCTATAGCGTTCCGGTAGAGGAGCTGATCGATCTGATTGAGCTGGCCTGGGAAGAACCGGGCGAGGAATCTTCCCAAAAACCCATGCAGGCTTGAGCATCTGTGCGGCAGGTGGGATGCTGCATTGGATGAGGGCAGCTCGAGGGGCTGCTGCTTTGCAGGTTATAGAAGCGAGGGGGTGTGGGGGAGCTATAAAACCCACCCCCTTCAGGGATGGCCGCCTCGCCGTGGCGA
>NZ_JBEVAL010000004.1:0-79449 GCF_051297115.1 Meiothermus cerbereus | reverse complement strand
CCTGTAGGTTGGGTGTGGTTTCCATCCCAAAATCCTAAGGCATGGGTGGAGGGGTGCGGAATGTCGGGAGGATAGTATGGATTGGAAGTTGGCAGTCCAGCGCCTTGGTCTCCTTGTTGGCGCAGTGGGCATTTTTGTCGCCTGCAATAGTCAGCCTGCCCTCGAGCCTGGCCCTACCGAAATCATCATTACTGAAGGCATTTCCGCTCCGGCCCCTGCGCTCCGGACGCCAGGGGTGCATCCCCTGTCCGACCTCGCGGCAAGCGCCAGTCTGGGTGGCTCGAGCACCACGCCGGTGAGCCTCAACGGCCAGAACTGCACCACCTTCCCCGACGAGACCGTAACCATCACGTACACGATTACCGGGAGGCAGAATAACCCTGCAAGCTTCCAGGTTTATACGCTCTGGACATATAACGGAACGGCCTGGGCGGGCTCGGTTCCGGTTACCGTCAACGTGCCAGCTCGAGCGGCGACCGATCCGGCCACTGCCAGGGCCGTTACGGTTACCCTGAGGAATACCAGCGGCGGCGGCACGGGAACCAGCAGTTTCACCATTGTGCCCTTCAATGTGATTACCAGTGCGCCGGCAGCCTTGAATACCTCGGCTGGCAATGCCACCATTTACGTGGCTTTCAGCACCTGCGCCGCACCCAACACCCCGCCATCGCTAACCTTGCCCGCCGACATCACCGCCGAAGCCACCAGCAGTGCAGGGGCCGTAGTGAACTATGTGGTTACCGCCACCGACCAGCAGGATGGCGACCTGAGCAGCGCGGTGGTCTGTAACCCCGCCAGCGGCAGCACCTTCCCGCTGGGCCAGACCACGGTGAACTGCTCGGTAACCGACTCGGGTGGGCTTTTGGCCAGCGGCAGCTTTAAGGTGAATGTACAAGACACCACCCCTCCGGTGTTCTCGGGGGTGCCCACCGGCCAGGTCAACCTGATTGCGGCCAACATCCACGGCGCGGTGCTGGACATTGCGGGGCTGGGCATTTCGGCCACCGATGTGAACAATGTCTCGCCTCCGGTAAGCATCCAGTGCACCCCGGCCAATGGCAGCACGCTAGCCATTGGAAGCCTAACCACCGTAAGCTGCACGGCCACCGACTCCTCGGCCTATCCCAGCCCCAACACCAGCGCGCCGGTCTCGTTTAACGTGTTTGTGGGCCTGAATACCAACGGGGTAGGGTTCCTGCCGCCGCTGCGGGAAGCAGCGCCCTTCAGCGCCCACAAGCGCGGCTCCACCATCCCCCACAAGTTCTACCCGCCCCGCTATGCGGATGGCACCCCTGCCACCGACCTGGCTGCTGGCTTGCGGCTGAAGCTGGTGAATACGGGTGTTCCCACCGAAAGCTACGAGCAATCCACTTCGGATGACTTCAGCGCCGGCTCCACGGCCTGGCGCTACGACCCCGACAGCGGGCACTACATCTTCAACCTCAAGACCGGCACCAACTGGGGCACCGGCCAGTACAAGACCACGGTTTCTTACGCGGGCGTCCCTCTGGCCGAAACTTACTTTGAGCTGCGGCGCTAGGGCGCTAAGGTGCGAACAAGAGGGGGCGTTGCCCCCTCTTTTGCTGTCTGGGCGGGGGGAGGCTGTGCCTGCGGGAGGTCGAGCGTGTGCGGTCAAATAAAAAAAACCCAGGTTTCCCTGGGTTTTCTGGCTCCGCGAGCAGGGCTCGAACCTGCGACCACTCGATTAACAGTCGAGCGCTCTACCAGCTGAGCTATCGCGGACCGATGCGCCGGTAGCAGGTAAAAATATAACAGAGCTTGACCGACTTGGCAAGCGTTTGTAATCGCCCAAGTTAAGGAGCCTTTGCCAAACCTCTGCGAATTGAATAGAGTAGAAACTTGCTGAATAGGGTTTTGCTTTAGGAGAATTGCAATGGCAACCACACCGCTCGAGGGCCGTGTTCCGCCCCACAACTTGGATGCCGAGGCCAGCGTGCTGGGCTCGGTGCTGCTGGACAGCGAGGTTTTGGATCGGCTCGAGGGTCTGCTGGCCGCCGATGCCTTTTACAAAGAAGCCCATCGCAAAATTTGGGAAGCCATGGTGGCGCTGCGGGCCCGGCGCGACCCGGTGGACCTGGTAACGCTCTCGGAGGAGTTGCGCCAGAGCGGCGAACTCGAGAACGTGGGAGGGCTTTCCTACCTGGTGGGCCTTTCGGAGCACACCCCTACGGCTGCTTATGCCGACTACTACGGGCGCATTGTGGCCGAGAAGTGGACCTTGCGCAAGCTGATAGCTGCTGCCGGTGAGGCCATGAAGATGGCCTACGACGAAGAAGGGAGCCTCGAGGACATTCTCGATACGGCAGGGCGCAGGGTGCTCGAGGTCTCTACCCAGGGGGCCAAGTCCGAGTTCCAGAGCATGAAGGAGCTTGTTCACGAAACCTTCGAGCACATCCAGCTGCTCTACGAGAACAAGGGCCAGGTCGATGGGGTCAAGACCGGCTTCCGCGAGCTCGATAGCATGATTGGGGGTCTTACCAGCGGCTCACTCAACATCATTGCCGCGCGACCCAGCATGGGTAAGACCAGTTTTGCCCTGACCATCGCGCAAAACGTGGCCTTGCGGGGCGAGGGGGCCGGGGTGGCCATCTTCTCGCTGGAGATGCCAGCGGTGCAGCTGGTTACCCGGATGCTCTGCTCCGAGGCCCGCATAGACATGAACCGGCTTCGCCAGGGCCAGCTCACCGACCGCGACTTTTCCCGCTTAGTAGATGTGGCGGGCCGCATCTCTGAGGCCGCCATCCTGATCGACGATACCTCCGATATGACCCTGATGGAGCTCAGGGCCAGAGCCCGCCGCCTGCATGCCCAGCACAAATTGGGCCTGATTGTAATTGACTACTTGCAGCTGATGTCTGGCCCCAGCAGCAACAAAAACGGGGGTGAGAACCGCCAGCAGGAGATTGCCCAAATTTCCCGTGGCCTGAAGGGCCTGGCCCGCGAACTGGACGTGCCGGTAATTGCGCTTTCGCAGCTTTCGCGGGCGGTGGAGTCACGCCCCAACAAGCGGCCCATGCTCTCCGACCTGAGAGAATCGGGATCAATTGAGCAAGATGCCGACCTGGTGATGTTTATCTACCGCGATGAATACTACAACCCTCATTCTGAGAAGGCGGGTATCGCGGAAATCATCGTGGGCAAGCAGCGCAACGGTCCCACCGGTACGGTAGAGCTGCAATTCCACGCCCAGCATGTGCGCTTCAACGACCTGGCCAAGGACGAAATTTGAACCGGGCTCGAGGGCGCAGTTGCCCATCCCACTCTTCACAGACCTTGCCCCCCATCCGGGAGGCCACTGTGCTGTGCAGGACAAAGCAATCAAGTTGTGGGCAGCTCAATATTGAAGAGCGCTCTAAACTACAGGGGTGCGGCTGTTCTGGCTACTCCTGATGCTGGCGGGTGGCGTTTTGGGGTTGATCCGCTATGTGCAGACCCGGCCTATCGAGCGCCCACCGGGGGTGCTGGCCCCACATGCGCCCTTTCAGGCCCAGCTCTCGCGCGAGAGCGAGGTGCGGCTGGAAAAGCCGGGTTATCAGTTCAGGCCGGTGGCCTATTTCGAGCTCGAGGCCCGCGTGCTTTCCAAGCGTCTCTACCGCTACGATGCCGCCTCAGCCATCTCACCGGTAGACCTGGTCCTGGGCTGGGGGCGGATGTCCGACACCGCGGTGCTTAGCAAGCTGCGCATCTGGCAGTCGGATCGCTTCTATTTTTACGCCTGGTTCCGCCAGCCACCCATCCCGCAAGAAGAGATAATTCTCAGCAGCGCCAACATGCACCTGATTCCAGGTAACCCCAACATTGAGCTGCGCCTGAAGCGCCTGAAGCCAGGGCACCTGGTTAAAATCAAAGGCTTTCTGGTCAACGTGGCCGGCCCCAATGGCTTTTACTGGAGAACCTCCACCGCGCGCTACGACACCGGCAACGGGGCCTGCGAGATCGTCTGGGTAGCCGACCTGATGGTGCGATAAAGCCCAGTGGGCTCCCCTCGGTCGGGGGCCAAACTTTGTATCATACACCATTTATGCGATGTGGCGTATGTTATTTACATAACCCCAGCGCGGGTGTTATACTCCGCGGATGGACAAGATTGTCGTCCGTGGTGCCAAAGAGCACAACCTGAAGAACATTACCGTTGAACTGCCCCGCGGGCAGTTCATCGTCATTACGGGGGTCTCGGGCTCGGGCAAGAGCACCCTGGCCTTCGACACCATTTACGCCGAAGGACAGCGGCGGTATGTGGAGTCGCTTTCTTCGTATGCGCGGCAGTTTTTGGGGGTGATGGAAAAGCCCGATGTGGAAAGCATCGAGGGGCTTTCGCCGGCCATCTCCATAGACCAGAAAACCACCTCGCACAACCCCCGCTCCACGGTGGGCACCGTGACCGAGGTGCACGACTACCTGCGCCTTCTGTTTGCGCGGGTGGGCACGGCCTACTGCCCCCACTGCGGGCGGCCCATCGAGCGGCAGTCGGCCTCGGAGATTACCGACCGGCTTTTTCACCAGTCCGAGGGCACCAGGGCCATCCTGATGGCTCCGGTGGTGCGGGGGCGCAAGGGGGAGTACCGCAAGGAGTTCCAGCAGCTGCAAAAGGAGGGCTACGCGCGGGTACGGGTGGATGGTGTGATCTATACCATCGAAGAGGCCCTGGGCCTCAAGCTGGAAAAATACGAGAAGCACGACATTGACCTGGTGGTCGACCGGGTGGTCTTGAAGCCGGAGGAGCGCGCCCGCATCGCCGAGTCGGTGGAGCTGGCGCTGCTGCGCGGCGAGGGGCTAATGCGCGTCCTGTACCCCGATAACGGCAAAGAGGAGCTTTTTTCGGAGAAGTTTGCCTGTCCGGAGCACGGCAGCGTGTTGGAAGAGCTCGAGCCCCGCATCTTTTCCTTCAATGCCCCCTACGGGGCCTGCCCGGACTGCTCCGGCCTGGGCTACAACCAGGTTTTCGATGAGGAGCTGGTGGTCAACCCCGAGCTGTCGCTGGCGGAGGGGGCCATCATCCCCTGGAGCAAGGGCCGCGACAATGGCAAGGGCTACCTGTGGGATCGGCTGCGGGCGCTTTCAGAGTACCTCGGCTTCGACATGAAGACCCCTTTCAGGCAGCTCGCGCCGGAGGCCCAGCGGGCGGTGCTGCATGGCCTGCCCCAGCCTTTCGAGGTGGTCTTCCGACGCAACGGGCGCGAGACCATGCGCTTTATGGTGAGCTACGAAGGGGTGATTCCCTGGCTGGAAAACCGCTACCGCGAGACCGAGTCGGAGGGCTTGCGCGAGGCCCTGGAGGCCTACATGACCCTCAAGGCCTGCCCGGCCTGCGGGGGCACCCGCTACAAGCGCGAGGTGCTCTCGGTGCGGGTGGGGCAGTTCAACATCGCCGAGGTCTCCAACCTGCCGGTGCGCGAGGCCAAGCAGTTTTTTGAAGCCCTGGCCTGTAACCAGGTGGTGGAGGTGGGCGCGCAGCTCAAAGCCTTTCGTATTTCCCTCGAGGGCCTGGCTGAACCTACCGAATACCGCAACCTGAGTGAGTTTCAGGTACAGGTGGCCGCACCCATCTGGCGCGAGATCCACAGCCGCCTGGGCTTTTTGGAGGACGTGGGCCTGGACTACCTGACCCTCGACCGCGCGGCCAACACCCTCTCGGGCGGCGAGGCCCAGCGCATCCGGCTGGCCACCCAGGTAGGCTCGGGCCTGACCGGGGTGCTGTACGTCCTGGACGAGCCCTCCATCGGGTTGCACCCGCGCGATAACCAGCGCCTCCTGACCACCCTCAAAAAGCTGCGCGACCTGGGCAATACCCTTTTGGTGGTGGAGCACGACGAAGAGACCATGCGCGAGGCCGACTGGATTGTGGACATGGGGCCGGGGGCCGGGGTGCACGGGGGTGAGGTGGTGGCCCAGGGGCGGCTGGAGGACATCCTGGCGCATCCAGATAGCCTGACCGGGGCTTACCTGCGCGGTAGCAAGCACATTACAGTTCCCAAGGCCCGCCGAAAGGGCAACGGCAAGTGGCTGGTGGTCAAGGGGGCGCGCGAGCACAACCTGAAAGGGGTTAACCTGAAAATTCCCCTGGGTAAGTTTGTGGCCATCACCGGGCCCTCGGGATCGGGCAAGTCTACGCTGGTGCACGACATCCTCTACGCGGCGCTGGCCCGAGACCTGATGCGGGCCAAAACCATACCCGGACGTTTCGAGGGCCTGGAAGGCCTCGAGCACCTCGACAAGGTCATCGAGATTGACCAATCGCCCATTGGCCGTACGCCTCGCTCCAACCCGGCCACCTACACCGGCATCTTCGACGAGATCCGCGACCTCTTCTCCAAGACCCCCGAAGCCCGCAAGCGCGGCTACGAGGCCGGGCGCTTCAGCTTCAACGTCAAGGGGGGACGCTGTGAGGCCTGCGGTGGCGACGGTACCAAGAAGATCGAGATGCTCTTTTTGCCCGACCTTTACGTGCAGTGCGAGGTCTGCAAGGGCAAGCGCTACAACAAGGAGACCCTCGAGGTCAAGCTGCGGGGCAAGAACATCGCCGATGTGCTGGACATGACTGTGGAGGAGGCCCTGGGTTTCTTCGAGAACATCCCCACCATTGCCCGCAAACTGCAGCTGATGGTGGATGTGGGGCTGGGCTACATGAAGCTGGGCCAGCCTTCGCCCACCCTCTCGGGCGGCGAGGCCCAGCGCATCAAACTCTCCACCGAGCTGGGCCGCCGCTCCACCGGACGCACCCTCTACATCCTGGACGAGCCCACCACCGGCCTGCACTTCGAGGACACCGCCAAGCTGCTGCATGTGCTGCACCGCCTGGTGGAAGGGGGCAACACAGTGGTGGTTATTGAGCACAACATGGATGTGGTCAAGACCGCCGACTGGGTGATCGACCTGGGGCCCGAGGGCGGGGCCAGGGGTGGTCAGATCGTGGCCGAAGGCACGCCCGAGGACGTGGCCCAGGCCAGCAGCCCCACCGGGCACTTCCTGGCCCGCATTCCCGAGATCCGGCAGAAGGTGGGCGTGGCGGCGGATTAGACCAACGGCCTACTCAGGCCGTTGGCTTCCAGCATGCGATACATGAGCTCGCGGGTTTCTTCGTCGTCGGCGTAGTTTACGCTGTCGCTGGAAATCACCAGCACCGGCGAGAGGTCGTAGGCCCTAATCCAGGCTTCGTAGAGCCGGTTGAGCGAAGCCAGGTATTCTTGGGGAATGCGCTGCTCGTAGTCGCGCCCCCGGCGGGCGATGTGGGCCTGCAGGGTCTCGAGCGAGGCCCGCACATAAATCAAGAGGTCGGGTTTGCGCAACGCGGGTGCAATGCCGTCGTAGAGGGCCAGGTAGGTCTGCCAGTCCCGCTCCGAGAGGTGGCCCTCGAGCCACAGGTTTTGAGCGAAGATAAAGGCGTCCTCGAAGATGGTGCGGTCCTGCACCACGTGCTGGGCAGGGTTGATCTGCTCGAGGTGCTGCCTTAGACGCTTGGCCAGGAAAAACACCTGCGACTGGAAAGCCCAGCGCCCCATATCGGCGTAAAAGTCGGCCAGGTAGGGGTTTTCGTCCACTGCTTCGTATACGGGCAAGAGCCCATAGCGCTGTGCCAGCAGCCCGGTCAGGGTGGACTTGCCGGAGCCAATGTTGCCTGCAATTGCGATATACATGGTCGTGTAGGGTCTGGGGTGACAGGATGGTCGGGTTGGTAGTTGCTTTTTGGGTTTTGGTTATTTGCCGATATTGTCTACGAGCGCTTCAAGTTGCTCACAGATGCGGGGCTGGTTTTACCTTCGAGCCTGCCCGAGAGGCCCAGCTTTTCCTGCACACGCTGCACCACCCAGTCCTGATCGGCCTTGTGCTCGGCAAAGTTGAACTCCTGGGTGTCAAGTATCCACAGTGGGTGGGGGTAGGTGGCGAAATGGCGCTCGTAAAACTCGTTGAGGCGAGCCAGGTACTCCGGCTCTATCTGCTTCTCAAAGACCCGCCCCCTGCGGCGGATGCGCTCCAGAATAACCGGCAAGGGCGCTCGTAGATAGATGGTCAGGTCGGGGGTGGGAATCTTGGGCGACAGACTGGAGTAGAGGTCGCTGTAAAGCTCCCATTCGGCCCCAGAGAGATTCATGGCCGCAAATATCGCATCCTTATCAAAGATGTAGTCGGCCACCACCCCGCCAGCAAAAAGGCTGGGCTGCGAGAGGGGTAAGAGCTGCTTGTAGCGTGAAAGCAGGAAGAACACCTGTACTTTGAAGCTATAGCGAACCGGATCCTGATAGAAAAGAGGCAAAAATGGGTTGTCTTCTACGACCTCGTGCAAACTTTCGGCCCCCAGCCGCTCGGCCAGCAGCCTGGCCAGGGTGGTCTTACCCACCCCAATTACTCCTTCAATCGCAATATACATCTGCTTAAGGCTAAAAGCTAAAGGCCCAAAGCGGAAGACTTGACATTTGTAAGCTGAAGGCTAAAGGGCTGAAAAACCCAGGGCTTTCTTTAGCGTCGCGCAATCATGGTTACTGTAACGTCGAGCCGCCGCCCGTTGCGCCAGATGGTCAGATTGACCCGGTCGCCAGGGCGGTAGCGGGCAATGGTCTGGGTGACTTCGCTGGCGTTGCGCATGGCGCGCCCCCCCACCGCCAGGATGATGTCGCCCAGGCTAACCAGCTTACCGCGCTGGTCGCGCTGGGCGGGGCGCAAGCCCGCCCGTGCTGCGGGGCCGCCGGGTTGCACCTTTTCGATCATGGCCCCACGGGTGGAGAGCAGGCCCACCCGCCCCAGCAGGATGGGGTCGAGCTCGCTCAGGTCGAGCAGGGTAGCGCCCAGGTTGCCGCGCTGAGGCACCCCAAAGCGCTCGAGGTCGCTCACGCTTTGTCGCACCAAGTCGCCCGGAATGGCAACCCCTACCCCACCAACACCGCTCAGGTCGCCCAGGGTGGCGTTGGCTACCCCCACCACCCGGCCCTGTAAATCCAGCACCGGGCCACCCGAGCTGCCCTGCACAATGCGCGCATCGGTGAAGAGCAAGTCGCCTATTTCTGCGCCAACTTCGGGGTCGAGGTCATTTTTTTCTGCGGCAGTGGGGCCGATTCCAGCCAGAATGCCATACGAAGCCAGGTTGCGCTGCCCGAAAGGGCTGCCGATGACCACCAGACCCATGCCCACCAGTAAATTTTGCGAACTGGCAAAGGAGAGCTGGGCTGGGGCCGTTGCCCCTTGCACGGTCAGGATGGCAATGTCAATGCCTTTGTCTACAGCAAACACTTGGGCAGGAAACGAGCGCCCGTCAAATAATTCCACGCTGATATTGCGCAAATCCTGCACCACATGGTAGTTGGTGATAATGCGGCTGGGGGCATAAAAAAACCCCGATCCGTTGGTAGGGCCTTCGTTGCCGGTCTGCGGATCACGCAGGATGCCAAAAATTTTGACCACCGCAGGTAAAGCCCGGCGAACCACCTCCACCCGGGCCACCTCCTCGGGGGTGGTCAGGCGGGGGGCCTGGGCCAGGGCCTGTGAGAAAGCCAGCAGAATAAACACAAGAACCATGTGCATCGTCAACAAACCTTCCCCATTCTCATATGTTGGTGTTGAGTAATCAATAGCCATACCTGCGGGGCGCAACAGGGGTATTTATTGCGGGTGGCTGGGGTTTTTAGGCCTGCGTGCGACCGTTTTGGGTATTCAAGAAATCTTAATCTGCTGACAGCTCACCAGGAATAAACCCCGCGGGGAGGGCTTGCTCTAAAGCTATGGCAGCAGCTTGAGGCCCAGGCGGGGCGGCTCGGTAGGGTAGAGGTTATCTAAAGCCACCACCGCAATGCGTGCACCGCCGCGTTTGCCGGAAAGCTGGGAGGCCAGGCTTACGAACTCCTCGAGGGCAATTCCCCCCTGGGCCAGTTTTTCGGGAATCCAACCTGCTGCAGCAAGTCGATTCTCGGCTACCTGGCTCAATGCACCGAACTTACGACGCATCTCGCCCGTGCTGGCAGGAAGCACTAGGGCGGTGGAGGCCAGTACCTCACCCTGAGGAAAGGCTTGTTCGCGGGCCCGGTACTCGATGACTACCCGTGCCCGCCCATCGGTGCCAACGCTCTGGATACGGGCCAGAAATAGCCCCGGTTTGAGGTTTGTAAGGGTCGGATTTTCCATTACTTCCACGCCGCGCAGGCCAATCAGTCGAACCCGGTTGTCAACCCGCCGGGTGATCTCGATCAGCGCCATTTGTTCGTTGCCAGGCACTACCTGCTCTTCAGCCAGCAGATTCATGCGAAGGCTCTTATCCAGACTGGCGGCTATCACCTGGTTACGCTCACGCAATTGTTGTAGCTCACGTCGGGCCTCCACGAGCTTGTTTTTGAGCTCGAGGTTGTCGCGTTGAAGGGCCTCGAGCAGGCGGCTATGCTCGCTGGGGGCTGACGAGACAGAGGCACCCCCCAGAATGGCCACATCCCCCTCGAGGTTGCGCTTTTCAGCCTCGAGCTGCTGCAAGCGGCTCTCGAGCTCACGGGTACGGGCCTGAAGGCGAACCAGATTGGCTTTGGCCTCGCGGCTGGCGGCCTCGAACTCCCGCAGCCGCTGCTCGGCTTTAAGGGCCTGGGCCGAAAGTTCCTCACCGCTGGCCAGCAACCGCGCTTTTTCTCGCAGGAGCTTATCTTTTTCTTGCAGCAGATTCAAGCGAATTTGCCTGAGCTGCTCCAGGGCTTCGCGCTGGGTGGCGCTGGCAGCCTGAAGCTTTTCTACCTCCTGACGCAATTTCTCCCGCTCGACCAGGGCCTGCTCGAGGTCTTGGCGGGTTTGGCGCTGGAGTTCGACGTTCTGGGTGAGTTGCCGGGCCAGTAGGATGTTGTTTTTCTCGAACTCATCGCGCTCTGTTTTGAGCTGCTCGTACTGGCTAAAGATGCTGGCCGCACGACTCTCTAGTCGCTCTACCTCTGCGCGCAGCCGGTTGCGTTCCTGCCGCACCGCCTCGGCCTGCAAAATGGTTTCGCGGGCGTCCCGCACCACTAAGAAGAACGCCCCAAACGCCCCCAGGCCAATCAGTACCCCGGTGCCCACAGCTACCAGGGTTGCGGTGGCCCTGGGACGCAAGCCCAAAAAACGCCAGTGGCGCTTTCCCACGCGCTTGGCCACCAGGTCGCCCACATAGGCCACCAGGCTGGCTACAAGTACCAGAAGAATCAGGATGGCCCAGAAAGTCATAAGCGGGAAGAGGGAGAGAGGCGAGGAGGCCAGGAGGGAAAATGTGAGCCACAGCGGCACTGCCGAACTTCCCCTTTACTCCGCACCCCCTAGCTATTCAAGGTTTATTAGTCCTCAAGCAAAACAATGCCATCAAAGTTCGTACTCATCACCCAGATAGTGCATCCGCACCCCTGCGTCGCGGGCAAACTCTTCTGGTGAGCCCTGAAAGGCCATCTGGCCGTCGTACATCAGGTAGATGCGGTCGGCGATGGCCAGGGTCTCGCGCACCGAGTGGTCGGTGATGAAGATACCCACCCCGCGCCGCTCGCGCAGCTCGGAGATGAGCTTCTGGATGTCGTGGACGTTTTTGGGGTCTACGCCGGTAAAAGGCTCGTCCAGCAGGATGAAGTCGGGGTTGGTGCACAAGGCCCGGGCAATTTCCAGCCGTCGCCGTTCGCCCCCCGAAAGGGTGTAGGCGTATTTGTCTTTGAGGTGAGCGATGCCTAGCTCCTCGAGCAGCTCTAAAGCCCGCTGGGTTCGCTCGTTTTTGGAAAGGGGCTGAAACTCCAGCACCGCCAGTAGGTTTTCCATTGCGGTCATGCGGCGGAAGGCCGAGGGCTCCTGGGGCAGGTAGCCCAGGCCCTGTCGGGCCCGCTTATACATGGGTAGCCGGGAGATATCGCGACCGCCCAGGCGAATTTGCCCAGCATTGGGCTCAATAAAGCCCACCAACATGTAGAATGTGGTGGTTTTTCCAGCCCCGTTAGGGCCAAATAGAGCCACAATCTCGCCGCGGGTGAGCTCGAGGTTCACCCCCCGCACCACTTCCCGTTTGCCATAGCGCTTAACCAGCCCGACGGCCTCGAGGCGGGTGCTGGGGCCAGAGATGGAACCATGACTTTTTTGCAATGCCGCTTCCATTTACCCCTTTAGGGTAACACCCGCCGCTAAGGCGGCCGTGAGAGGTATAACCAAATGCCCCCAGGCTTTCAGCTTTGGGCGCTGGGCCTTAAGCTATCGAATATGGTTGTCACGCGCATTGCACCAAGTCCTACCGGTGACCCCCATGTGGGGACGGCTTACCAGGCCCTGTTCAATTATGTTTTTGCCAAACAGCACGGGGGAAAATTCATTGTGCGCATCGAGGATACCGACCGAACCCGCTACAACCCCACCTCTGAGCGGCGCATTCTGGAGATGCTGGACTGGCTGGGGCTTTCTCCCGACGAGTCGCCAGCCAAGGGCGGCCCCAACGGCCCTTATGTCCAGTCGCAGCGGTTGCACATCTACCGCGCACATGTGCAGATGCTGTTGGAGAAAGGAGCCGCCTACCGCGCCTTCGATACCCCGGAAGAGCTGGCGGCTGCCCGCGAGGCCGCGCAAAAAGCCGGCCATAAGGAGCAGGGTTACAACCGGCGCTACCGCGACTACCCGGTCGAGGAGGCCGAACGCCGGGCAGCCGCGGGAGAGCCTCACGTGGTGCGCTTGAAGGTGCCCCTGGAGGGAAAGACCATCGTCCACGATCTGCTGCGTGGGCCCATCGAGTTCGACCATGCTGCCATGGACGACAAGGTCATCCTCAAGGCCGACGGCTACCCCACCTACCACCTGGCCGCCATGGTCGATGATCACCTGATGGGCGTGACCCACGTGATCCGGGCTGAAGAGTGGATTACCAGCACCCCCTTTCACATCCTGATTTTGCGGGCCTTTGGCTGGGAGGAGCCGGTCTGGTGCCACACCCCCCTGCTGCGCAACCCCGACAAGTCCAAGCTTTCCAAGCGCAAGATGGACACCAGTGTGGATAACTACCGGGCTCAGGGATTTTTGCCCGAAGCCCTGCTCAACTACCTGGGCACCATGGCCTGGAGCATGCCCGATGGGCGGGAAATTTTTAGCCTGCAGGACATGATCGCACACTTCAGGCTCGAGCGCATCAGCCTGGGGGGGCCGGTGTTTGATCTGAACAAGCTCAGATGGATGAACGGCAAGTACATCCGCGAGGTGCTGACCCTGGACGACCTGGCCGAGCGGGTGAAGCCTTTCCTCGAGCGGGCCGGGCTTTCTTACCCCTCCGAAACCTACCTCAAACAGGTAATCGAGGCCATGCGGGCCCGTTTCGAAACCCTGCAGGAGTTTGTGGACAGGTCCATGTACTTTTTCAGCGAGGCCTACCCCATGCAGGAAAAAGCCCTGGCCAAGCTGCGCGAGGGGGCTATTTTTCTACCTGCACTGCTAGAGCAACTGGGCCAGCTGCCGGATATGCTGCCCGAAAGCACCGAACCCCTGCTCAAGTCCTTTGCCGAGGCCAGAGGCGTCAAGGCGGCCGCGGTCATGCAGCCCTTGCGGGCCGCCCTCACCGGGAGCCTCGAGACCCCCGGTATGTTCGACATCCTGGCCTTGTTGGGCAAAGAGCGTGTGCTCAGACGGCTCGAGCGGGCTATAGAGCTTGTTAAGGCCTGATTGAAGCCCCTTTGTTCCGAATGCCGGGGCTTAGAACGGGTTGGGCCTGTGCTCAGCGCAGCGTCTGTATGCCAGCAGGTTGCGGCTGCAGCACATCCTGCTAGCCAACCCTTCGTTGCAGACCCATGCTTTGCATAATGTTGGTGGCAATTTCTTCGATGGAGGCAGAGGTGGTGTCAAAGTAAGGTATCCCCATCCGTTTGAACAATAGCTCGGCCCGGCGCACCTCGTACTCGCACTGCTCCATAGAGGCATACTGACTATTGGGCCTGCGCTGGGTGCGGATCTGGTGCAGGCGGGCTGGGGCGATGGTCAGGCCAAACACCTTTTCCTTGTAGGCCTTAACCGGCTCGGGCAGCGTATCGCGCTCGAAGTCGTTCTCGGCGAGGGGGTAGTTGGAGGCCCGCAGGCCGTATTGCAAACCCAAAAACAAGCAGGTAGGGGTTTTGCCCACCCGGCTGACCCCCATCAGGATTATGTCGGCCATCTGGTAGTGCCGGTCGCCGATGCCGTCGTCGGTGGCAAGCACAAAGTCCACTGCGTCAATACGGGTGAAGTAGCCGTTGTCGTTCACGCTGTGCAGCCGCCCTACCCGGCCTGTGGGGGGCTGGCCGAGTTCGCGCTCGAGCTCCCCCAGATAGGTGCTGAAAAGGTCGAAGTGCAGGGCAGGTGCAGCTTTGAGCTGGTCATATAGCGCCCGATTGGCCAGGGTGGAAAACACAATAGGCCGTACCCGATCCCGCTGAAAAATTGAATTGATCTCGTATACAAGGTCGTAAACCTGTTCTTCGGTTTCTGTGAAGGGCCGCGTTACATAACGAAATGAGACCGACTCAAACTGGGCCAGCAAACTTCTGGCCACCGATTCCGCGGTCAGGCCGGTGTGGTCTGAGACAATGAAAACTGTTCGTTCCATGGCGTATTCTCGCAGCACGTCCATATAACAGTGTAGTTTATGTGTGTAATATCTTCTACACCAAATTTTGGGCTATACCTACACCAAAACCAACTACTCCATTTCACCATCTGCACACACTACCATCAACTGCAACGAGGTGCGCTTATGGCTTATATCCGCTGGTTCGAAACACTGGGCATGAAAGATCTGGATGTGGTAGGGGGTAAAAATGCCTCCATTGGAGAGATGATTGCCAACCTTTCCCAGGCTGGGGTGCGGGTTCCGGGGGGGTTTGCCACCACAGCGGAGGCTTTCCGTGAGTTTTTGCACCACAACCAACTGGTCGAACGAATTGCCAGCGCCCTGCAAAACCTGGATACCGATGATGTGGACGAGCTGGCCCGGGTAGGGGCCGAGGTTCGTGGCTGGGTAGAGCATGCCGAGCTACCCAAAGCCCTAGAGGTAGCCATTGTGGATGCTTACATTCGCCTCGAGTCCGCCTCTAAAGGCGGGCTTTCTGTTGCGGTGCGCTCGAGTGCTACAGCCGAAGACCTGCCCGAGGCCAGCTTTGCCGGTCAGCAGGAGACTTTTTTGAACGTGCGGGGGGTAGACAGCGTGCTTCAGCACATCAAGAAGGTCTTCGCCTCGCTCTACAACGACCGGGCCATCGCGTACCGTGTCCACCACGGCTTCGCCCACGAGGAGGTGGCCCTTTCGGCGGGCGTACAGCGCATGGTGCGCAGCGACCTGGGGGCTTCCGGGGTGGCCTTTACCCTCGATACCGAGTCGGGCTTTCGTGATGTGATCTTTGTGACCTCGAGCTACGGTTTGGGGGAACTGCTGGTACAGGGGGCGGTCAACCCGGACGAGTTTTATGTCTACAAAAAGGGACTGGCTGAGGGCCGCAACACCATTCTGCAGCGTACCCTGGGCAGCAAGCTGCAAAAGATGGTTTTTGCCGAGGAGGGGCGGGGGGTTCAGGCTGTTGCAACGTCTGAGCACGAGCGCCGCAGCTTCTCGCTCTCCGACGCAGATGTGCTGGAACTGGCCCGACAGGCCCTCTTAATCGAGCAGCACTATGGCCGACCCATGGACATTGAATGGGCCAAAGATGGCCTGGACGGTCAAATCTACATTTTGCAAGCCCGCCCCGAGACTGTGCAAAGCCGCACCGGGCGGGTGCTGGAGCGCTTTGCGATGCTGGAGCGGGCTCCGGTGCTGGTAACAGGACGTGCCGTGGGGCAGCGGATTGGCGCAGGCCCGGTACGGATTATCAGCCACCCCCGTGAGATGAACCGGGTACAGCCCGGCGACGTGCTGGTAGCCGACATGACCGACCCAGACTGGGAACCGGTAATGAAAAAAGCCGCGGCCATCGTGACCAACCGGGGCGGGCGTACCTGCCACGCTGCCATTGTGGCGCGTGAAATGAACATTCCTGCTGTGGTAGGGGCCGGTAACGCTACCCAGGCGCTGCGCGATGGCGATATGGTTACCATCTCCTGTGCCGAGGGCGACACCGGCTTTGTGTATGCGGGTACCCCGCGCTATGAGATCAAGCGCATCGAACTGGACAAGATGCCGCCCATTCCTACCAAGATTATGATGAATGTGGCCTCGCCTGAGCGGGCCTTTAGCTTTGCCAGCCTGCCCAATGCCGGGGTGGGCCTGGCGAGGCTCGAGTTCATCATCAACAACACCATCGGCATCCACCCCAAAGCCCTTCTGCAGTTCGAGCAGCTGCCCGAAGATCTTAAAGCCGAGATTACCCGGCGCACCGCAGGCTACAAAAGCCCGGTAGATTTCTACCGCGAAAAGCTGGCCGAGGGTATCGGTATGATTGCGGCGGCTTTTGCCCCCAACCCGGTAATTGTGCGGATGTCGGACTTCAAGTCCAACGAGTACGCCCATCTGCTGGGCGGTAGTCGCTACGAACCAAAGGAAGAAAACCCCATGATTGGCTTCCGGGGGGCCTCACGCTACCGCAGCCCGGAGTTCGCCGAGGCTTTTGCGCTGGAGTGCCAGGCCATCCGGGAAGTGCGGGAAGAAAAAGGGCTAAAAAATGTCTGGGTGATGATACCCTTCGTGCGCACGGTAGGGGAGGCCCAGCAGGTTATCGAGATTCTGGAGAAAAACGGGCTCAAACGCGGTGAAGATGGGCTTCGCCTGATCATGATGTGTGAGGTGCCCTCCAATGCCATTCTGGCCGAGCGCTTCCTGGAACTGTTCGACGGCTTCTCCATAGGCTCCAACGACCTGACCCAGCTCACCCTGGCCCTGGACCGCGACTCAGGTTTGGTGGCCGACCTGTTTAGCGAACAGGACGATGCCGTGAAATTCCTGCTCGAGCGGGCCATCAGCACAGCCAAAAAGATGGGCAAGTACATCGGCATTTGCGGCCAGGGCCCCTCCGACCACCCCGAGTTTGCCCTGTGGCTTGTGCAGCAGGGCATCGAGAGCATCTCGCTCAACCCCGATAGTGTGCTGGAAACCTGGCTTTACCTGGCCGAACAGCAAAACGCTCTGGTGGGGAAAGACTAGCCCCCCAAAGACACCTACTCCGGCTTGGCCTCGCGGGTCATCAGGCGCGACAGCTCCTGCATGGGGTCGGCCCCCTCGTAAATGACCCGGTACACCGCCTCGGTGATGGGCAGGTCGGCGCCTGTGGCCTGATCCCAGGCATGCAGGGCTTTGACTGTGTAGATGCCTTCCACCACGCCCTTTTGGGCCTCTAGTTGGGCCAGGGTCTGGCCTTGGACAATTTGCTCGCCCGCGGTGCGGTTGCGCGAGTAAGGGCTGCTGGCCGTGGCAATCAGGTCGCCCAGTCCGGAAAGGCCAATAAAAGTGGCCTCCTGGGCGCCCTGGGCCACCCCAAATTTGATGATTTCGCGCAGTCCCCGGGTAATGAGTGAGGCTTTGGCATTGTCGCCGAGCTTCAGGCCATCCACCATGCCCGCGGCCAGGGCGATCACGTTCTTGAGCGCCCCGCCCAGCTCTACCCCCACCACATCCGAGGAGGTATAGACCCGGAAGCTCCTCCCCGAGAAAACCTGCTGTACCTGATGGGTCAGTGCGGGGTCTGCGGCAGCCGTTACCGCTGCCGCAGGCAAGAACCGGGCAATCTCCTCGGCCAGGTTTGGCCCTGACAGCACCGCAATCTGTGAAACCCCGGTGACCTCCTCGATTACCTGGCTCATGCGCAGCAGGTGTTGGTCGCTAAAGTGCAGACCTTTGGTTGCCGAAACATAGGCTTTTGCTTTGGGCAAAGGTCCCAGGGTTTCCCGCAGGGCTTTGGAGGGGATCGCCACAACCGCAAACTGGGCCTGATGCAAGGCTTCTTCGGCATCGGCAGTTGGATGAAGTTGTTGGGGGAAGTGTGCCCCCGGTAGATACTCGCTGTTTTGCCGCTCGAGCTGCATGGCCAGGGCGTGTTCGGGCCGACGGGCCCAAAGATAAACCGGAATCCCCTTGGAGGAGGCCAGCAAAGCCAGGGCCGTACCCCAGGATCCAGCCCCCAGTACGGCAATTGGGCGAGGGCTACCCGTTTGTGTTTCGCGCGCTTCAGGGAAGATGGCAGATGACACGGACATAAAAAACCAACCACCATTCTGAACAAAAGCCAGGCTGATCTATATCTATTGCGGCTTCGCTTGTTTTTGCTGTGCCCGACAAAAACTTAGCAGGGCAAGCCTCATAGCGACAAGGCCCGCGAGGTATTTTCTATGGCCGCATGAGAACCAGTATCGAGAAGGCCTCGTACCAGGCACCCACCAGCAGGAAGAAGCCCCCCAGGTAAACCATGAGCCCCAAAGCCCGCAACCCAGCCCGGTAGCCTTCACCCCGCAGGGTTTTGAGCATCAGCACCAGCCCGCCAAAGGTGACCAGAATGTAGGCCTGGAGCTCTATCACGATGGTGGGCAGGTGCAGCAGGTAGTTGGCCAGAGGCAGGGCCACCGGGCTCAGGGCAAAGCCCAGCACAAAGTAGCGCAGGGCGTTGAACAGTAGGGCCGGAATGCCCAGGAAAAGCCCAGGCACAGCCGTGGTCAGCAGGAGGCCGTTGGTGAAGTTCCAGTAAAAAATCACCACAGCAAGACCCAGAACCCCCCCAGCCAGGGCGCTACCCAGACCGATCTGCTCGAGGGCCCCGCCCACCAGCTCCTGCATCAAGCGCACCAGCTGGGGGTTGGCATAAGCCACCAGCCCCCCCAGGGCAAACAAGCCATAAAGGCCAATGTTGGTGCCAAGGTAAAGGCCCCGGTACTGGCGCACCACTGCCCAGCCTTCGGCCCACCAGCGGGCCACAGGACCGCTGCTGCGTAAGGCCACCAGCCAGCCCAGCGAAAAGGCTACAAACAACACCCAGGTCACCGGGCTTTTGAGCCAGCCCGGCAGCAGCCCACCTTCCGGGGCGAACCCGATTCGGGTAACCTCACCATCCCGGATGGTTACCCGCACCTCGCCGCCGCGTCCGGATACGGTGGCGGGGAATTTAACAATGGTTCCCCTTGGGGTGGGTTCTTCCAGGGGATCGCCCAGGTTAACCGACAGCCCTGGGGGAACGGGGGGAAACGCCATACTGCGCTCGAGCAGCCGGATGGCCTCCTCGGTGGGTTTGCCGAGGGCTTGCGCGGGGTCTACCTGGTATTTCCCGGCCTGCCAGTCTTGTACGGCCTGGCGGGCGAGATCTGCGCTGGACTGGGCCAGCCCCAGTCCCAGCAAAAGCCAGGCGGCAAACAGCCAACTTCCCACCTGGCGCAATCTGGTTTGTAAGGAAACAGTCCGTAACATATGCCCTAGCCTACCAAGTCTGCTTAGACTTCCTGTAAGGGCTCTCCCCGTTGGCACAACGGGCAGGCTTCGGGGGCATAGGTTGGAAAATCGAGCTGCACCAGCGAGCGGTAGGGCACGCTAAACTCGGCCCGGCCTGCACTTCGGTCTACGATGGCCCCCACCGCTACACACCGGGCTCCTCTGGCCTCGGCGGCCCGAATAGCCTGCTGTACCGAGCTGCCGGTGGTGACCACATCCTCTACGGCCAGGAAGCGTTCACCGGGGTGAATGGTAAGCCCCTCACGCACCCACATACCCCCCTGGCCGTCCTTCTCGGCGAAGAGCGCCCGCACGCCCAGGGCCTTGGCCGTTACGAAGGCGAGGATGACGCCCCCCATGGCAGGGCCAATTACAAAGTTGAGCTCGAGCGTCTCGAATAGCTCGCCCAGGGCCTGTCCCACGGCCTCAGCATACAGGGGGTGCTGGAGCAGGGTGGTGGATTGCAGGAACCTGGGGGAGTGCCTGCCCGACCGCAGTAAAAAATGACCCTCCAGCAAGGCCCCGGTCTCTTTGTAAAGGTTAAGAACATCCACAACCCCTATGCTACCCGACCGGCTTACACTGTGGGCATGAATGCCAGCCTCACCAGAGCCAGCCTGTACCTGCCGGGAGAAGAAGCCCCACAAAGCCGCCCCCTTGCTGAAATGCCCCTGCTGATACTGGTGGGCCTGACCGGGGTGGGCAAGACCAGCCTGCTAAAGCGCCTGAACTACCCCACCCTGCCCGACCGGCGCGAGCTGGTAGACCGCTATGTGTTTCCCCTGTACGGCTATGCCCAGCCGCCGCTAGACCGCAGTGAGCGCTTTGCCCTCACCCGGCGCTTTCGCCAGGAGCACCCCGGCGGGGTAGCAGAAATCCTGCTGAATAGCCGCGCTGTGCCTACCTGGCCCTTGTTGTTCGATGGTTTGCGGGGTGGGGAGGAAGTCGGTTTTGCCCTGAAGCAGCTTCCCCAGAGCCACTTTATCGTGCTGGAGGCCCGCGACCTGACCCGCCTTTCGCGCCTGCTGGGGCGAGGGGATGCCTTTGATAAGGTGCGGGTAGACAAAAGCGACCTGGCAACCTTGCGCCACCTGGCCCAGGGGGTTTTGAGTGAGGCGGAGCTCGAGGAGGCCCTGGGCTGGCAGGTTCCCATACAAGAGCTTGCCGCTAAACTCAAAATTGTGGCCGAAGAGCGCAAAAACTACAATCCTGATGGAGTCCGTAAGGTGCTGCTGGGTTCGCCGCGGGCCTTATTTCTGGACACCGAAGCCCTGAGCCTCGACGAAGAAGCAGCGGCCATTCGGGCCTTTGTGGAGCGAATTCATGCCTAAAATAAAGCGAATCAGCCCCCGCCCCTTCCGCCTGCCCCTTAAGGGTGCTTTGCGCTGGGGCAAGGCCTCGGAACTGGCAGCGCTGGAGCACGTTTTGCTCGAGGTCGAGCTTTCCGATGGTGCAATTGGCCGCGCAGAGATTCCGCCCCGCCCCACCATCTACGGGGAAACCCTGGGTACGGTGCTGGCCGCGCTGGACTACCTATCCCCACAACTTTTGGGCCTGGAGGTCGAGGACACCGAGGCCATCCAGAATATTCTGGACAACTTCCCCAACAACCCTACTACCAAAGCGGGCCTGGACATCGCGCTATGGGAGGCCTGGGCCCATAGCGAAGGACAGGAGCTGTGGCAGGTTTTTGAGCCGCACCACCCGCGGGTGCAGGTGAGCTATATTCTGGGCATCGCCGACGAGGCCGAGATGCTGGCCGATGCTGCTGCGGCCTACCGGGCCGGGGTGCGGGTGCTCAAGGTCAAGGTGGGCCGCGACCTGGAGGGCGACCTGTCCCGCATTGCCGCCCTGAAGGAACATTTCCCCGATGTGGCCCTGTATGCCGACGCCAACGAGACCCTGTCTCCCGCGGAGGCCGAAATGTACTTGCGGAAGTGGGCCGAGGCCGGGCTGCTGTATGTGGAAGAACCCCTGCCGGTGGCCGAAGTGCTGGCCCGCAAAGGCCTGCGCAAGGCCGCCATCCTGCCCCTCATTGCCGATGACTCGGCCTTTACCCTGCGCGACCTGTGGCGCGAGGCCCAGCTCGACACCTACGACATCCTGAACCTCAAACCCGCCCGCACCGGCTACACCCAGACCCTGAAGATGCTGGCCCTGAACCGTACCGAAGGCAAAAAGGCTATGGTGGGGTCGCAGGCTTTGTCCAGCTTTGGGGCTTACCACAGCGCCCTGATGGCTTTTCAGGAAGGGGTCAGTGAACCTTGTGAGCTGGCCTTTCACCTCAAGGCCGAAGGTGGCTTTTGCAGCTTCCCTCCCCTTAAGGAGGGTTGGCTATACTGGGAAGACCTGGCCCAGTGCTGCTTCGACCCCCAGGCCTTTGCGCGCCATGCCCTGACTTAGTGACTGTGATGACGAATGTTCTGCTGCCCGAAAGGATTGTCCAGGTGCTGCGGGTAATATGCCCCATCCTGAACGATGCCCGGGCGGAGTGGGCGGTAAGCGGCAGCTTGGCTTTGAGCCTGCACGGGTTACCGGTGACAGCCAAAGACATAGACCTCCAGACCGACCGGGTGGGGGCCGAACAAATCGCCCATTTGCTGGCCGAGTACCTCATCTATCCCCCCGGTATGCACCTGGGGGTGCGCCTGGTGCGCTCATATCTGTGCCGCTTCAGAATCCAGGGCCTCGAGGTCGAGGCTATGGGCAACCTGGAGTTCCAGAGCCCCGACGGACGCTGGAGCCCGGCGCCCGATTTTCGGCAAAAGCGCACGACGGTAGACCACCTGGGCCTTAGCATTCCGGTGGTTTCGCTGGATTTTTTGCTGGCACTGTATACCCAGCTCCAGCGCCCAGGCCGGGCTGCTTTGATTGAAGCCCGGCTCAAGACCCTCTCGGGTCAGTAGAGCTCGAGCGCATAGGTTACAACAGCGCTGACCTGTTTGAAGCCCAGGCGCCGGTAGAGGGCCTGGGCGGCCTTTTCGTGGTCGTGGGCGCGCACCTGCAGGCTCTGGATTTGCGGGTTGCTGAAGGCCCACTCGGCAGCGGCACCCAGCAATGCACGCCCCAGGCCCCTGCCCCTGGCCTCCGGCACCACCCCGATGTAGGCGATTTCGGCCCGGGTATCGTCTAGCTCGAGCTCGGCCAGGCCCACCGGCTCCCCGGTTTTTTTGGCATAGGCCATAAAAAGCTCCACATCGGAGCCAATAAAGTGCTGCCGCAGTTCCTCATCGCTCCAGTGCAGGCGCAGGCTCCAGCCATCCTCGGCGCGGCTGTAAAGGTCGCGGTAAACCTGAGGGTCGCAGGGTTCGGCCCGCTCAACCCTGTAGCCAGCGGGAGCAGGATAGCTCAGATCGGTACGGCCAATGGTGTAAAAGTAGGTGGTGTGCTCGGCAGAAAAGCCCAGCTGCTCCAGCAGCGCTCGAGCCTGGCGGTTGCTGGCCTCGGGGAAGGCATAAAGGGTAGGAAAGCCTTCCTGGTAGGCTTTTTTGATGAGGTGTTCTAAAAGCGCCTTGCCGTTGCCGGCACGGATGATGGGGCCCTCGAGCGCCGCCCCATCCCAGAAAGGCACCAAAGCGCCGTACCCCTGCACCCGACCCTCCTCCAGCCAGACCCAGGCTTTTTCGTCCTCGCCGGCCAGAACCTCCCACCACAATCCCTCGGGGGTACGCGCCTCGGGCGCCAGCGCGCGGCGCTCTGGGGTCTCATCCATCCAGCAAAGCAACTCGGCGAGCTGCGAAAGGTGGGTTTGCGCTACGGGCCGGTTCATAGAACCATCCTTTGGGAGAGCCTCCGGGGCCTTTGAGTTTACGCCTTGCCGACAGCCCCTGGTGATAACGGCGTGGCGGTTTTGGGAAACCACCTCTTGAGTAACCGTATTGTACAACGCCTATCTCTGTTAGAATCTAATGAAAGATAATGAGCAGCTATACGACCTTTGTTATCAACCCAGCAGCCGGGCGTGGGCGGGTGGGCCAGATGTTGGGGCGCATAGAGGCCGCCATACGCCAGTACGCCCAATCCTCCGACATAGAGATCGCTATCACCGAGTTCCCCGGGCACGCCATCCAGATAGCCCAGAAGGCCCCTGCCAGCAGCCGGGTGGTGGCCGTGGGGGGCGACGGAACCGTGCACGAGGTGCTGCGGGGAATCGCCGGATCGGACAAGGCCATTGGGGTTATACCTATCGGCAGTGGCAACGACTTTGCCCGCATGGTGGGCCTGCACAAGCTGCCCCTCGAGGCTGCTCTACGCACTGCTCTGCAGGCAACCATCCGCAGTGTGGACCTGGGCCTGGTGAACAACCAACCTTACGGGGCCAGCCTGGGCATTGGTTTTGATGCGGCGGTGGCCCGCAAGGCCCTCTCGGCCCCCACCTTTTTGCGGGGGATGCCCCGCTACCTGTACTCGATGTTTGGCGTACTCAAGGAACTCGAGCTACCCACCCTCGAGCTCATCCAGAACAACCAGACCCTCTACCAGGGCCCTAGCCTGCTGGTGGCCCTGATGAATGGCTCGACCTATGGCGGGGGTATCCCCATCGTGCCTGACGCCGTACCTACCGATGGCCTTATTTCCGTAGCGGTGGCGGGAGCGTTTAGCCGGTTGGGGGTGGTGGGGATTTTGCCCCGGCTGATTATGGGCAAGCATGTGCACCACCCCCGGCTGCGCTTCTTTCGCGGGGCCGAGTTTGTGGTTCGCTTCGACCGGCCGGTTCCGGCTCATTCCGACGGGGAATTGCTCGAGCCTAGCCAGGAGTATCGGGTGCGGATGATTCCGGGAGGGCTCCGGGTTATCGCTGGATCGGCGTAATGCGCAGCGGGATGTGACCAATAACCATGCACACCTCTATTCGGCTTGCTACATTAGAGGGGGTGCTTTGAGTCCCAAGGGAAAGGATTGGAATTGGTGAACGAGGTTGGTTGGAAACTATTTGCACCGCTCTCGATTGAAGGAGCCACGCTCCTAATTGAGCACCAGGATTTGCCCTCTGGTATGGCTGTACGCCTGGGAGGGGCGGGGGGGGTGGTACTCAAACCCCAGGAAGCCCAGGAGCTATTGCTCAACCTGCTTACCGGCGAATCCTGGGTGAGCAGCCGTCTGGTGTGGGCGGCGCCCCGCCTGCACATCGGGCAAAAAGGCTACAACTTAAACGAACGTGCCAAACTGGCCCTGATCGAAGCCTTGCAGTCGCTACTGGTTGAGTCCCAGGGCGTGGCGGTCAACCCCATGCCCAAGGAAACCTGGCAGCGCTCCTTGCTAGAGATTACCCAGCGCCGATTTGCCAGTGTAGAGGAAGCCCTGCCCAAGCTGGGCGAGATGCTGGTTTCGCTGGGCTTCAAGGGAATCTGTTTGTGGCTGCGCGACAGCAACGCACCTCACCTGAAGCTGGTTGGACAGTACCCCGAAGCCTCCCCCCCGGACGACCTTCAGCCCGAACGCCACCCGGTCTATTTTCAGGTGCTCGAGCGCAACCTGCTGATCGCAGCCGATGATGCGCGCCAGGATGCCCGTATGACCGAGCTGCGCGAGATCCTGATGAGCCGGGGCCTGGGGGCCGTTTTGCAGGTGGTGTTCCATGCGGAGGGGGGCCTGCGGGGTGTGATGTGGATCGAAAGCCTCCAGCCCCGAAAATGGAGCAACGCCGACGAGACTTTGGCCCTGGCCCTGGCCCAGGTTATCGAGCGCATTTTGCGCCCGCTCAAAGACGACATCAAAATCCAGACCCCCGAGCGCAAGTCGCTGGCGGTTAAGCGCAGCGAGTTCGAACTCAATTTGGCCCAGGCCCTCTCGATGGCCCAGCGCTACGAGCGCTCACTGGCCCTGATGCGCATTCAGGTCGAGGGCATGAACAAAGCCCAGACCGAGCGCGCTGCCCGCGAAATTGCCTATACCCTGCGCCAGAGCGATTCCCTGGCGTACCTGGGTGAGCAGGGTTTTGCCCTCTTGCTCTCCGAGGTGCGCTGGACGGCCGGGGCCAGCCGGGTGGCCCACCGCTTGCTGGCCCGCTTGCGGGCTGCGCTATCGGGTCTAAAGGTGGGTATTGGTATTGCCATGTACCCCCAGGATGCCACCACCCTGGAGGGGCTCTGGAACCAGGCTGAACAAGCCTGTCGGCTGGCCCTCGAGGCCGGTGGTGGTATTCGCCTCCTGACCGCCGGTGCAACCGAACTGCAGGAGGCCATCTCACAAGACGGCCTGACCCTGCATTTTCAGCCGGTGTTCAACCTGAACGACCTCGAGCTGGTTGCGGTGGAGGCCCTGGCCCGCTGGCCCCGGCCCAAAGGGCTGCACCAGGCGGGTGAGTTTTTGCCCCTGGCTGAGCAGGTGGGTCTCATGAGCGCCCAGGATCGCTGGGCCCTGGACAAAGTGCTCGAGCAGGCTGCCCTCTGGAGGCCCTCTGGCGTCAATGCGCGCTTTAGCCTCAATGTTTCAACCGAAACCCTGATTGATCCGAACTTCCCCAATGTGTTGCAGGAGATGCTCTCGGCCAGGCGCCTCTCGGCCGATATACTCATTATCGAGGTGCGCGAAGAAGCCATCTTGAGTGACCTCGAGACCACCGGTCGTAGCCTGGAGATCCTCAAGCACCTGGGCGTTTTGATTGCCCTCGATAACTTTGGCACCAACCCCCTCCCGCTTACCCAGCTCAAGCGCCTTCCCATCGACTGGATAAAACTCAACCCGGTTCTTTCGGCCTCAGAAAACGCCACCCTGGCAAAGGCCGCCATCGACATGGTGCACGCTGTGGGCACCAAGGCGGTGGCCAAAGGTCTGGAGGAGCAGTCTCAGCTTACCCGTATGAAAGAACTGGGCGCCGACTTCGGACAGGGGCACATCCTGGGCTGGCCTGTTCCCGCCGAAGACCTGGGGGCCCTGCTGGTCTGGGGTATTGGCTCATAAGGCTCTGCTACCATTAGCTGTATGACCGAAGGCGCAGTACTTTTTTTGCGGCTGCTGCTGTGGCTGCTCCCCGGCATCCTGGCTTTTCTGGCGGTGCGGGGTTTGCTGGCTGGCCGTACCCGTGTGGGGCTGGGCTTGATTATTGCCGGTGTGCTGGTGGCACTCCTGATCAAACCCATCCCGGTAGGCCTGGCCTTTTTCCTGATTGGCGGGCTGGCCGCACTGGGTGGGGGGCGGAACCCCCGCTATGCCCGCGAACTGCACGAGCGCATTGAAGAGTGGCGTAAATAGCCCCAGCGGACTGTTTACAATGACCACCATTTGCAACAAGCGCTTTATGCCCATTGAGGGTTCGGCGCGTACCAGGGCACAGCGTTTTTGAAACCACGGTTTTCCAACATTATCGGGTGACGAAATAACCAAGCCTGGCATAACGGGTGTTCCTTGATGGATGCCAGTATTGACCGTTGGGGCGTTGGTTTCGACCCGCTCAGCCAACCTGATATGAAATCTCGCTGGATTGTTCCCTTGATGTAGAGAGCCTGAGCGATAGCAGGTGGCGTCATCTATTTTTGCTGGGGTTCATGCAAAAAGCACGAGGCGCTTTAAACCCCGTGCTTTTGGATTGGCGGGCGCGGCAGGATTCGAACCCACGACCTACTGATCCGTAGTCAGTCGCTCTATCCAACTGAGCTACGCGCCCTTGTGGCATTGGTGAATACCACCAAATGCGTCCTGTAGGTTAACACAGCTGCTGCAGGCTGTCAACAAAATTTGGCTTTGTCTGAACCCACAAAGGCTCAAAGCTCGGCCTGAACAGCGCTTGAAGGCCAGGGCACAAAAAAGCGGCTCCCAAACTTGGAAGCCGCCCCATGGCTGAAAGCAGATTAACCTCTGGCCGCTTCCAGGCTTCCGTACAGCGTCCACCAGGGCTTGGCGCCCTTAGCCAGCACCTGGTTGAGCATCTGGATATTCTTCACCCCTTGATCGGCCAGCCACGCCTCGAGGGCCTCGAGCCCTTGTTTGGCATAGACCGGGATGCCGTCCTGCCAGGTGGCCCGTCCGCACAGCACCCCGCTGAAGGGCACCCCGGCTTCGGCGGCCATCTCCAGCGACTCACGGAAGACCGCATCGCTGACCCCCGCCGAGAGGTAGATAAAGGGTTTGCCGGCAGCGCTGGCGGTGTCTTTGAGAAATTGCAGGGCCTGGGCGCGGGTGTAGGCCTCTTCGCCTTTGAAGCCCAGGGTTCCGCTGGTGTAGGCGATGTTGAAGGGCAGCTCGACCTTGAGCACGTCTACGCCGTAGCGGTCTTTGGAGAACTCTTCCATGTATTTGGCTACGTAGCGGGGCTTGACCCTGGCGAACTCGAGGCCCTCGCCGAGCCTGTCGTCGTAGGCGATGGGCTCGAGGAAAAAAGGCATCTCCAGCGCAGCACACTCGGCCCCTACCCGCTCGATGAAGGCGTGCTTGATGTTGTTGATTTTGGGGTCGTCTTCGGGGTTGTAGTAGAGCAAAATCTTTACTGCATTGCCGCCGGCTTCCTGGATGCGCCGCACGCTGAGGTCGGGCAGCAGGTCGGGCAGACGGCCCGTTGTGCTGGTATCGTAGCCGGACTTCTCGTAGGCCAGCAAAACCCCGGTGCGGGGGGCTTTGTGCTTCAGGGCGGGCAGGCCATACTCGGTATCGATCAGAATGGCCGAAGCATAGGGGGTGAGGATTTTGACCACCGCTGTTTTGAACTCGGTCAGTTCGGCGTCGCTTACGTCTGTGCCACGTGCTTTGGCAATGGCCTTGCGTAAGGAGCCCCGCTGATCCATTGCAGCTGCCGCAATAACCCCATGATCGTCAGCACAAGCCTGAATCCGTTCAAACTTACCTTTGCTCAGTCCCATAGTTTTCTCCGCCTTCAAGTCTACCTCAAGAACTACATCTGGACTTACAACCTGTCCTGCTCCACGATAAACTGCTGCCGGAGCTGGGGCCAGCCATCTCTTTGGAGGAAGCATGTTGATTGTTGCCGGAGAAGCCCTGATAGACATGACCCCCGCTGTCCTGAATGGCAGTACGGCCTATGTGCCGCATCCTGGTGGCTCACCCTACAACGTGGCCATAGGTGCGGGCCGCCTGGGCACGCCCACCGCTTTTCTGGGGCGGATTTCGCGCGACGGCTTCGGACAGTTGCTCAAAAGCCACCTGGCCGCCAGCAAGGTGAGCCTGGCGTATGTGAAGGAAGGCGACCAGCTTACCACCCTGGCCCTGGTAGCCCCTTCCGAGTCAGGCGAATTTTTCTCGTTTTACTGCGAAAATACCGCCGACCGCTTGCTGTACCCCGAAGATCTGCCCCCTGTCTTACCCGCCAGCGCGGCCCTGCACTTTGGCTCGTATTCATTGGTTCTGGAGCCAGGGGCCTCGACCCTCGAACTCCTGATGCGACGCGAGGCCCGCCGTCGACTGATCTCGCTCGACCCCAACGTGCGCCCCTTCCTGATTCCCAACCGGGATGTCTACATCGAACGCCTGATGGGCTGGCTCGAGCAGGCCGATCTGGTCAAGGTCAGCCAGGCCGATCTGCAGTGGCTCTATCCAGGCGAGAACCCGGAAACCATCGCTCAGGAGTGGAAACAGCAAGGCCCCCTGCTGGTCATCGTAACCCAGGGAGGCCAGGGGGCTTTTGCCGTGACCAGCCGGGGCATTGCTAAAGTCCAGGCCCCTCGGGTCAGCGTCGTGGACACCGTGGGTGCGGGTGATGCTTTCATGTCGGGCATCCTGAGCTGGTTGTGGCAGCGGGGCTACTGGTCCAGAGCCGCCCTGGGGTCGCTCGAGCGCGAGCAAATTACAGACCTGCTAAACTTTGCCGCTCGAGTAGCGGCCATCACCTGTACCCGGGCCGGGGCCAACCCCCCCTGGCAGGAAGAGCTGTCCCAGCTGCCTGGATAAACTGTGGCTGCCGGATGCAGCGAGGCTCTGCCAGGCTCGATACAGCGCTTGGCCTGCCCAGCTCGACCGAGCTGTTCAGATGCGTTTTGTTGCGGCCCTGGCTGACAAAAACAGCGAAAACCGTTCTAAGTTGCGCCAGGGCAGATTGGCAAAACCAGCGGAATGAGTCAATGCATACCTGGCGCAATTCCTAAAGCGAACTTTCGGTACGGTATCTTGCATTTCGCTTATGGAGACACTTAGAGGCGGTATTGCTCCTCGCTGACCTGCTCCAGCCACTCGGTGCTCACCCCATCCACCGCGGCCTGGATGGCCAGGTGGGTCATGGCGTGGGTGGGGCTGGCCCCGTGCCAGTGCTTTTCACCTGGGGCAAAGTAGATGGTGTCGCCCGCCTTCATCTCGCGCACCGGCTCGCCCCAGCGCTGGAACCAGCCGATGCCTGCCTCCAGGTGCAAAACCTGCCCCTGGGGGTGGGTGTGCCAGGCCGTGCGGGCCCCAGGGGCAAACATGACCCGCAGCACGTGCAGATGCATGGGCGCAGGTGTAACCACCAGTTCGCTCAGGTAAACGGTGCCGGTAAACCACTCGGGTTTGCCCAGGCGGGTCGGGGCCTGGGGTACAAAGGTTTTCCAGGGGTTTTCCATACCCCAATTTACCGCTGAGTAAACCGCACACCCCAAAGGCTCAAAAAACCCGTAGCCTCACCAGGCGGAATCTTGACGACAGTGCCCTCATGGGCTGACAACACGCGCTCTAGAAAGCCCGTTCGTACTGCACCGGCCAGACCCGGCTGCCCAGGGCCTGGCCCGCCCGGTAGGGCCAGTAGGGGTCCCGCAGCAGAACCCGGCCCAGCAGAACCAGGTCGGCCTGGTTTTCCTGAAGAATGGCCTCGGCCTGTAAGGGCTCGGTAATGAGGCCCACCGCGCCTGTGGATAAACCTGTGGACAACCGCACCTGGGCGGCAAAGGGCACCTGATAGCCAGGCCCCACAGGGATTTTCACCCCTGCAATAGCCCCTCCCGAAGAACAGTCCAGCAAATCTACACCGCGCTTGCGCAACTCGTCTGCAAAGGCCACCGTATCGGTGATGCCCCAGCCCCCCTCCACCCAGTCGCTGGCCGAGACCCGTACCAGCAAGGGCAGCTCGGCGGGCCAGACCGCACGCACTGCTTCCACCACTTCCAAAGGGAAGCGCATGCGGTTCTCCTGGCTGCCCCCGTAGCGGTCGGTGCGCTGGTTGGTCAGGGGCGAGAGGAAAGAATGCAGCAGATACCCGTGGGCCATGTGCAGCTCGAGCACCTCGAAACCGGCCTTGAGGGCCCGCTTTGCCGCTTGTTGGAAGGCCTGGCGTACCTGCTCGAGCCCGGCTTGGTCCAGTGCCTGGGGAACCGGCCAGCCCTCCTGGAAGGCAAGGGGGCTGGGGGCTACCGGTGTCCATCGGTGAAGGGGCTTGCCGCCCTGCCAGGGGTTGGCGGTTCCGGCCTTGCGTCCGGCATGGGCAATCTGGATGCCCGGCACGGCGCCCGCGTTCTTGATGCGCCGGGTTAGCTCTTGTAGGCCACCGATGTGCTCGTCCGACCAGATGCCGAGGTCGTCCGGGCTGATCACCCCCCGGGCCTCCACCGCGGTGGCTTCGACGATAATCAGCCCCACACCGCCAATGGCCCGGGTGGGGTAGTGCAGCAGATGCCAGTCGGTTACCTGCCCGGCCTGGGCCGAGTACTGGCACATGGGCGACATGGCGATGCGGTTTTTCAGGGTTACGGAACGCAGTTTTAGGGGGCTAAAGAGCAGGCTCATAGCGGGGATTCTACGCCCTGGGGCAGCCCGATTTGTGGACTTTGATACATAACGCTTTTTCTTCACCAGGTGGGTGTTACGATAGACAGGGGCCAAAGGAAAAAGTTATACTAAGTACAAGAAGTTTTGTTTTGCGAGGAGGTGATGTGAAGCCAATAGCTAAAAGCCAATAGCCGCTAGCTGAGCATGCACGCTACAGGCTATGGGTTATACGCTATGGGCTATCCGCTTATGCCCATCGATTTCACCCTGACCGACGAACAAAAAGAACTGCAAAAACTGGCCCGTCGCTTTGCCAAAGAGCAGATTGCGCCAATTGCCGCTCTGTACGACGCCAAAGAGGAAGTGCCCTGGGGTGTGGTGGAAAAGCTCTACGAGGTGGGCCTGCTCAACGCCATCATTCCGGAGGAATATGGCGGCTTGGGATTGGGGATGCTGGAAGAGGTGATTATCGGTGAGGAGTTGGCCTGGGGCTGTATGGGCATCTACACCATCCCCATGGCCTCCGATCTGGGCATCACCCCCATCCTGCTGGCCGGAACCCATGAGCAGAAGCAGCGCTTTTTCAAAAAGCTCACCGAGAAACCCGCCCTGGCTGCTTTTGCCCTCTCCGAACCGGGCAACGGCTCGGACGCCGCTGCATTGCGTACCCGGGCTGTGCGTGATGGCGACCACTATGTTCTGAACGGCACCAAGACCTGGATTTCCAACGGCGGCGAGGCCGAAACGGTGGTGGTTTTTGCCACCATCGCTCCGGAGCTGCGCCACAAGGGCGTGGTGGCTCTGGTGGTGGAGAAGGGCACCCCCGGTTTTAGCGCCAACAAACTGCACGGCAAGATGGGCCAGCGGGCCAGCGGCACCTACGAGCTGGTTTTTGAAGACTGCCGGGTTCCTGCCGAGAACCTGCTGGGCCAAGAGGGCGACGGCTTCAAGATTGCCATGCAAACCCTGGACAAGACCCGCATCCCGGTGGCGGCAGGCAGTGTGGGGGTGGCCCGGCGGGCCCTCGAGGAGGCCACCCGTTACGCCAAGGAGCGCGAGGCTTTTGGCAAGCCCATTGCCGAGTTCCAGGCCATCCAGTTCAAACTGGCCGAGATGCTGATGGGCCTCGAGACCGCCCGCACCTACACCTACTACGCCGCCTGGCTGGTAGACACCCACCAGCCCCATTCCCACGCCGCCGCCATCGCCAAAGCCTACGCTTCGGAGATGGCCTTTGAGGCCGCCAACCAGGCCATTCAGATTCATGGCGGGTTTGGCTACATGCACGAATACCCGGTAGAGAAGCTCTTGCGCGACGTAAAACTGAACCAGATTTACGAGGGAACCAACGAGATTCAGCGGCTGGTTATCGCGCGGCACATACTGAGCCAATAGCGGATAGCCGATAGCTGTGAGGCCGCTTCATCATAAGCTATGGATTATCAGCTATCGGCCATTGGCGCCCTAGCACACGAGAGGTAACACATGAAATTTATTGCAGTCATACGGCAAGTACCCGACGGCGAGTCCCGCCTCAAGATTGAGGGGGGTAAGGTAGACCTCAGCGGAGCCACCATGATCCTCGACCAGATGGACGAGTGGGCGGTGGAGGAGGTCATCCGACTACAGGAAAAGCATGGCGGTGAGAGCGTGGTGGTGGCCCTGGGCCCCGAGCGCTTCGAGGAGGCCATCCGCACCGCGCTGGCCATGGGCATAGACCGGGCCATTCACCTGGTGGCCGAGGGCTACACCGACCCCATCACCCAGGCCCAGGCCCTGGCCGAGGTCATCCGGGCCGAAGCCCCCACCCTGGTCTTTACCGGCGGACAGCAGGCCGACTGGGACGCCCAGGCCCTGGGGCCGGCGCTGGCCGAGGCCCTGGGCTGGCCGGTGGTGAGCTGGACCACCATGATTGAACTGGAGGGCCAGACCCACGCCAAAGCCCGCCACGACCTCGACGAGGGCGCCGAGCTGGTGCGGGTGCCCCTGCCGGCGGTTTTTACCAGCCAGCAGGGCCTAAACGAGCCCCGCTACCCCACCCTGCCCGGCATTATGAAGGCCAAGCGCAAGGAGCTGAAAAAGCTGCCCATGAGCGTAGGGAGTAAGGTGGAGATTCTGGAGCAGACCATCCAGGAAAAGAGCCGTCTGAACAAGATGCTAGATGGCAAAGACCCCGTGGCTGCCGCCCATGAGCTGATCCGGCTGCTCCACGAGGAAGCCAAGGTGATTTAGGAGGTGCGCGTGATACTCGTAGTCTTGGAACATGACGGACAGCGCCTGCGCAAGGGCGCTTTGGAGGCCATCAGTCGGGCCCGGCAACTCAGCACTTTGGGGCCCATCGCCGGGGTGGTGATCGGTGAAAACACCCAGGCCGTGGCCCAGGAGGCCGCGCAGTACCTGCCCACCGTCTATGCTGCTGAGGTGGGGGGCTATACCGCGGAAAAGTGGGCCGAGGCGGCCTATACGGCAGTGCAAAAAAGCGGGGCTCAGGTGGTGGTGGCTACCGGAAGCCGCCAGAGCCGCACCTGGACAGCTCGGCTGGCCTACAAAATGAAGGCTGGTCTGATGGAGGATACCCTCGAGACCAGCACCGACGGCCAGCACATCATTGGCCTCCGCTACAGCTTTTTGAATCGCGTCACCGAGAAGCAAAAAGCTGCTCTGCCGGTGGTATTTACCGCCAAACCCAACACCACGCCCCCTGCCGAGCCGGCGGGCAGCGGCACGGTGGAGGTGCTCGAGGTAAACCTGCCTTTGACAGTAGAGGTGCTGGAACGCCTGAGCGAACAGAAAAAGGGGGTTTCGCTCAGCGAGGCCACGGTGGTGGTGACGGGCGGACGCGGGCTGGGCAGCCCCGAGGCTTTTGCGACGGTGGAGGAGCTCGCAGGCGCGCTGGGGGCCGCAGTGGGCGCAACTCGTGCGGTGGTGGATGCGGGCTGGCGGCCCTACAGCGAGCAGGTGGGCCAGACCGGCAAGACTGTGCAGCCCAACCTCTACATTGCCCTGGCGGTCTCGGGGGCGGTGCAACACCAGGCCGGTATGAACAAGAGCAAGTACATCGTGGCGGTCAACAAAGACGCCGAGGCCCCCATCTTCAAGATCGCCGACTACGGCATTGTGGGGGATGTGCATCAGGTGCTGCCTGCGCTGGTTGATGCGGCCAAAAAGCTAAAGGATTAGAGCGGCCTTCAGAGAGAATGGTAAAACCTCCATCATAAAAAGGCTCAACAGGTTTACTTTTTCCGCTGCCCCCAGCGGTAAAAAGCGAAGACTGCATAAGCTCGCTACAAAAGCCACACCCAAAGGGCAAGCCCGGGCTTGCCCTTTTTTACTTGCTGGTGTGCGCTGGTTTGTGGCGGGTGCTCGAGGTTCAAATCAGCAGGGGAGGGCCTGGGGGCTGGAGTACACTGGCAGCGTAAAGCAATTACCCACGCTGCTCGCGCGGTTGCGTGAACTTATGGAGAGCCCTATGATTACTACACCAACAAAAGAATTAAACAGCATGACCGAAGTAATGGCCCTTTTGGAGGAAGGCCAGCGCCTGCAGAACCACCTGGCTGAGCTGGGCACAAAATTGCGCCAGGCCGCCGCCGAGCTGGATAACGGCCATCCCCCTTCTCCAGACCTTGCCGCTCTGCTGGTTGCTGGTGCACAGGCCTTTGATGGGCTGTACGAACGGGCACAGCGTATGCTGGGCGGGGCCTTGATCGAGCCTTTGCTGCCCAGGGTGCTGGAAGCCCTCGAGGCCCAGCGCAAGGCGCTGGAAGGGGCCGCTGTACGTCAGAAAGCCCTCAATGTGCTGGAACAGGTGAGCAGCCTGGTCTACCGGGGTGGCGAGGAGTTCCTGCCCCTCTCGACGGTGCAGCTCGAGGCCCTGGGCCTGATGCGCCAACAAAAAGAAACAACCGCGCCAGGCGACACAATGGTAGCCCTGGCGAACGGCAGCCACCCCTATAACCTGCTGCTCAGGCTGGTTGTGGATAAAGCCATGAGCAACGAAGAGTGGATCAAGGTGTACCAGCGGGTGGGACAGGAACTTGGCCTGGAGCTTGCGGTAGCCGCGGCCCGCGGCCAGATTTACCTGCCCGAATAGGGAAGAAGCCAGACCCAACCAGCCGGGTAGGGGAGCTACCCTTTGCTTCTGCGATCCAGGGCCCTGGCGTGGGCCTCCAGTCCCTCCTCGCGGGCCATGCGTGCCCCGAGCGTGGCAAGACGACGGGCCGCTTCCTGGTTGAGGCCCACCACCGGGATCACCTTGAGGAAATCCCGCAGGGATAGCCCGCCCCCAAAGCGGGCTGTGCCGCTTGTGGGCATCACGTGGCTGGGGCCCGCGATGTAGTCGCCCAGGGCCTCGCAGGAATGCTCGCCCAGAAAAACCCCTCCGGCGTTGCGTACCTGCCCCAGTACGGCCAGGGGGTCGTGCAGCGAGAGGCAAAGGTGCTCGGGGGCGTATAGGTTGGCCAGCTCGAGGGCCTGCTCCAGGTTTTCTACCTGTACCAGCCCACTTCGCTTTAGGGCCTGGCGGGCGATGCTGGCCCTGGGCAGGTCGGCCAGCTGGCGCTGGAGCTCCTCCTCCACGCGTTCCAGCAGCTCCCGGTACGACGAGAGCAGCCAGGCTTCGGAGTCGGGGCCGTGTTCGGCCTGGGCCAGCAGGTCGGCGGCCAGTAGCTTGGGGTCGGCGGAGGCATCGGCGATGATTAGGGTTTCGGTGGGCCCCGGTAGGCCCTCCATGCCCACAGCGCCATATACCTCGCGCTTGGCCAGCACCACGTAGCGGTTGCCAGGGCCCATGATCTTGTCCACCCGGGGTACCGTTTCGGTGCCATAGGCCAGCGCGGCAATGGCCTGGGCCCCGCCCATGGCAAACAGGCGGTCGGCACCGGCCACCCAGGCCGCGGCCAGAATGCCTGGATGTACCCGAGGAGGGGAGGCCAGCACAATCTCGCCCACGCCTGCAACCTTGGCGGGAACCGCAGTCATCAAAACGGTGGAAAGCAGCGGTGCCGACCCCCCCGGCACATACACCCCTACCCGATCCAGCGGGCGCACCAGCTGGCCCAGCACCCCGTCGGCTCCGGCTTCCAGGAACCCGCCCACAGGCTCCCGTCGGTAGAAGGCCTCGATGCGCTCTTTGGCGGTCTCGAGGGCGTCGCGCAAATCAGCATCCAGGTTTTCGTAGGCTTCGCGCCAGGCCCGCTTGGGAATTTCCTCCACTGGCTGCCCGTCGATCTCCAGGCTGATGCGCTGCAGGGCTGCATCGCCCTCGTGCTCGACCTGATGCAAAATCAACCGCACGGTTTCTAGCGCATCGCCGTACTCCACCGTCATGCGGCGGTTCTTGAAATGCCCGCGGATTTCCTCAGGGGTTTTGATCATTGCTCATCACCGCTTGCCTGGCTTTAGCTATACCGCCTGCGCCGCCGTCGCCGCCTCGAGGCTCCATTTTGCTCTTTGGGGGGTTCGCCGGACACCACCCTGGCCTTGGGGGGCTCTCCAGAGACCACTCGAGGGCGGCTCGAGTTGCGCGGGGCGGCCTCCTGGCTGCGCTCCAGTGGTTGTAAGCGCTGACCGGCCTCGAGGCGCTGCACCTGAACCAGATCGGCCTCAAAAACGTGTTCGCCCACCTTTTGTGTGAGGCGCACGGGATAGCCCTGCTGATCAAAATAAAGCAGGCTAAGGCCTGGGCGCAAACGGTAGACCCGCACGCTTTGCGCTTTCTTCTGGCCCTCTACACCCACCTCGATGGTTTGGTCGGGCAGGCGTTCGGCATAGGCCCGCCCCCCCACCAGGGCAAACTTTTTTACCTGGCCCACCTCGATGTTGAGCGCTCCTACGGCCAATATCAGCGAGAGGGGGTCGTGCATCTCGGCCAGATAGGGCATGGCGAAGTCGTCCTTGCCCTGACTGACTGTGACCAGACCCTCCTCGCGGGAGAACTCCACCTCCATAACCCGGGCCCCATTGCCTTCCACCCGCTCGCGGTAGCGGCGGGGCAGCCCTTCACGGTTCAGTTCGCTCTCCCAGCGTTGGCGGGTTTTGGGCAGCGGTAGCTCTACGTTGGCCTCGAGCACCACCCGCAGGCCATCCCGGCGGGGCTCGAGGGTCAGACGCTGCTCGCCTGCTGCGTGTCCAGCGTACCGCAGGCTGTAGCGCAGTGTTTGTGGAACCGCCCAGTCCATGTCCTTCATCCTACCAGCCCCAGGTCAAAAATCTGCACCAGATATAAGCCGCTGGTTATCGCAGCGCCGGACTGGTAAACCCGGTTTGCGGCCTGACGAACTAGCTACACTTTTGTGTAATCTATTTGGCGTGTACTCAAATAAGTTGTACACATTTTTGTAGGTGTCGTTCTGCTTGATATACACCCTTCAGATTCCTGCTACCCAAGCCATACTCAAAGCAGGAGGAATTGCGATGTCCAAACTGTCCCCCGAAATGAAACTGGAAGCCGAAAAACTTCGCCGCGAGTGGGAGACCAACCCCCGCTGGAAAGGCATTCAGCGCGATTATACCGCCGAAGATGTGGTGCGCCTGCGCCCCAGCCTTCTGCCCGAGCAGACCTTAGCCAGGGTGGGGGCCCTTCGGCTGTGGGAGCTCTTGCACACCCGCCCCTACGTGAACACCTTTGGGGCCTACACCGGAGCCCAGGCGGTGCAGATGGTCAAGGCCGGCCTCGAGGCCATCTACCTTTCGGGCTGGCAGGTGGCCGCCGATGCCAACCTGGCCTGGCAAACCTACCCCGACCAGTCGCTCTACCCGGCCAACTCGGTGCCGCAGGTGGTGCGCCGCATCAACAATGCCCTGCAGCGGGCTGACCAGATCGAGCGCAGCGAGGGCAAAACCGACCGCTACTGGTACGCTCCCATCGTGGCCGACGCCGAGGCTGGTTTTGGCGGCCCCCTGAACGCCTTCGAGCTCATGAAAAGCATGATCGAGGCGGGTGCGGCCGGGGTGCACTGGGAAGACCAGCTTTCCAGCGAGAAGAAGTGTGGGCACCTGGGCGGAAAGGTCTTGATTCCCACCCAGCAGCACATCCGCACCCTGAATGCGGCCCGTCTGGCGGCCGATGTGATGGGGGTTCCCAGCATCATCATCTGCCGTACCGATGCCGAAGCCGCCACCCTAATCACCAGCGACATTGACGAGCGCGACAAGCCCTTTGTGAAGGAAGGCGAGCGCACCCCCGAGGGCTTCTACCGGATTAAGAACGGCCTCGAGGCCTGCATTACCCGCGCCCTGGCTTATGCCCCCTACTCAGACCTTTTGTGGATGGAGACCAGCACCCCCGACCTGGAGGTGGCCCGCAAGTTCGCCGAGGCGGTGCATGCCGAGTATCCGGGCAAGATGCTGGCCTACAACTGCTCGCCCAGCTTCAACTGGAAGAAAAACCTCGACGACGAGACCATCGCCAAGTTCCAGCGGGAGCTGGGGGCCATGGGCTACAAGTTCCAGTTCATCACCCTGGCCGGCTGGCACAACCTCAACTACCGCACCTTCGAGCTGGCCAAAGGCTACAAGGAGCGCGGCATGAGCGCCTTCGTGGAGTTGCAGCAGCTCGAGTTCGCCGCCGAGAAAGAGGGCTTTACCGCGGTCAAACACCAGCGTGAGGTGGGCGCGGGCTACTTCGACGAGGTGCTGATGGCCATCACCGCCGGACAGGCCTCCACCGCGGCCCTGGCGGGTTCGACCGAGGAAGCCCAGTTCCATTGATATGAACCCCACCCGAAGCGTTCTGCCAAGTCTCGCAACAGCTCATCTGTTACGACCGCTTCGAGTTGCAGCGCTTCGGGCAGGGGCCCCAAAAATCAGAACAGATCAAGCGGATTTCTTGTGAAGCTGTCCAGTAAGCATTGGGCCGGTAGCGGGCAACCGCTATCGGTTTTTTATGGCCGGGTTCAGCCTAGAGCACCTGCAGCCTGAACCGCGCGGCCAGGGTCTGCTGGGCCTGGCGCACCCGCAAAAAGACCTGGCGCAGCACCTGTAGCTCGCGGGGGCTGAGGGCAGCCTGGGCCACCCGGTTGGTGGGGGGCTGGCCCTGGGCCAGGGCCAGGAGCTGGTGGCGCAGGCGCAGGTGGGACAAAAACAAAAAGGCTTCGCTCAGGTCTTCGGCCTCCTCCTGGGGAAGCACACGGGCCAGGGCGGCGGCCCGCAAGCGCTCGAGGGTGGGGCGGGCCAGACTCTGGGCCTCGAGGCCATACACCCGCGCCAGCCCCACGATGGCCGCCAGGCCCCCTTTCTTGAGGTTGACCGTGCCCTCCTCGAAGCGGATGCGGCCCAAAAGGCCCAGGGGGGGCGTAAAGACCAGGGCCGAGCGGGCCAGCGCGGTGAGGAAAGGCCGGTTTTTAGAGGCCTGGCGCAGGCGGCGCTGCAGGGGCTCGAGGGAAAGCCCTCCGGCAATGCTGCGAAAGTCGAGGAATATCTGGGCTTCCAGCAGGCCCTCGCCCTCGGGGACGGCCAGCCACTGCTCGAAACGGGCCTCCCATTCGGCCAGGGGAAAACACCAGCGGTCGGCCATGAAGCCCCCGGGGCAGGGAGGAAACCCCGCCTGCAAAAGCCCTTCCAGCACCTGCTGGGCCAGGGCCTGAAAATAGGCTTTGGCGGTTTTTTCGGCGTAGGCCAGGGCGTTGTCCTGGTCGGTGAGCAAAGCCTGCTCGGTGCGGCCTTCGGAGCCCAGAACCAGCCAGGCGTAGGGGCAGGGCGGGGGGCCCAGGTTTTGCTCGGCGCGCCTTAGAAGCGCGCGGGTCAGGGCGTCGTTCAAAAGGCTTACCTGGCGGGTGATGGCCTGCACCGCGAAGCCCGCCGCGAACATCTGCCGCACGATGGCCTCGAGCTGCTGGCGGTAATCCTGCAGTACGCCAGGGTGCTCTTCCTTGGCAAGCCGCTTGAGCAGGGCCAGGGGGGTCTGCAGCCAGCGCCGCAGGAAGGCCCGGTCGGTCAGGAGGCCCACCACCTGGCTTTGCTGGGTGAGGGGCAGGTGGTGGATGCCCTGCTGCTCCATGAAGAGCAGGGCTTCGTGGAGGGGGGTGCTGGCGGGCAGGGTACGGGCTGGGCTACTGGCTACGGTGGAAGCAGGCGTGTGGTAGGGCAGCTCTTCGGCCAGCACGCGGTTGCGCAGGTCGCGGTCGGTAAGGATGGCCAGCCCCCTGGGTTGGGGGATCAACAAAGCGCTCACCCCCCGCTCGCGCATGAGCCGGGCGGCCTGGGCCACGCTGGCGCCGGGCTCGAGCCAGACCCCGGCCTCGGCCGCCTCGCCTGCGGGCTGCCCCAGGTCGGGCAGGTTCAGGGCCATAGGCTGCAACAGCCGCAGCCGCTCGGCCAGCCGGGCGCTAAAGAAAAGGGCGAAGCTGGGTTTTTGCAGCAGGCCACGGAAGGCCTCCTTGCTTAGGCGCAAACAGGCCGTCTCGCCCTCGGCCCGCACGGTAAGGCTGGGGGGCTGCTGTCCCAGCAGGGAAGGGTAGCCAAAGGCTTCGCCGGGCTCGAGCCAGGCCACGGCCTGTCCGTCCTGTTCCAGCCGCACCGCACCCTGGTAGACCACATACAGGCCTTCGGCCTCGCTCTGGCTGGGCTCGAGTATCACCGCCCCCGGGGCAAAGTGGCAGACGACCAGGGCCCCCTCGAGCCCTGCCCAGTCGGCCTCGCTAAGCTCGTCGAAGGGGGGGTACTGCTTTAAGAAGGCCCGGTAGCGAGAAAATTCCGAATCCAGCTCGCCACCTCCTTTGCGCTTTGCTCCAGGGCAAAGCTGGCTTTGGCCTTGGCATAGCGTTCCGGCCCCACCAAAAGACGCCGCTCTTCCAGCAGGGCTTGGGCGAAGGCTTTGGGGAACTCGGGGTGGGGCTGCAGGCCCAGCACGTTGGCCCCCACCTGGATCAGGGCATGGGGGCTAAAGGCGCTGCCGCCAAGTACGACTGCCCCAGGGGGCAGCCGGGTGATCTGGTCCTGGCAGGAGAGGATGAGCTGCAATTCCTGCAGGGGGGGCTCCATCCAGGGGGCCTGCCGGTAGAGCGAGAAGTGGTGCACCCCCACCCCCCAGCCCAGAGGCCAGCGCTCCACCCGCCCCCCCAGGGCCTGCCCGATCATCTGGTGGCCGAAGCAAACCCCCACCAGCTTGCTGGAGGAAGCCGCTACCGCCCGCACAAAATCCTCTAAGGGGGGAATCCAGGGCAAAGGGTCGTAGACCGAGGCCCGCGAGCCGGTAATCAGGTAGCCCTGGAAGTCCTCTACCCGGGCCGGATACTGCCCTGCCCGCACATCGAAAGGGGTGAGGGCCTGGCCCAGCAGCCGCTCGAACATGGCGGGGTAATCGCCGGCGATCCCCTCCAGACCTGCCGGGGGTTGGTCGCAGACCAGTACCGCCAGCCTCATACCTTACGCAGATGATACGACTTGGGCCGGGTGAGCTGCTCGTAGCCCAAGAGCGAGAGCGAGCAGCCCCGCCCCGACGCCTTGACCCCGGTCCAGGCCAGGGCCGGGTCGAGGTAGTCGCAGCGGTTGAGGAAGACCGTGCCGGTCTCGAGGCCCGTCCCAAGCTGGAGTGCGGCCCCTTCGTCTTTGCTCCAGATGGAGGCGGTGAGGCCGTAGGGGGAGTCGTTCATGAGCACGAGGGCCTCCTCGTCGCTTTTGACCGGCATAATGCCCACCACCGGGCCAAAGCTCTCCTCCACCATCACCCGCATCTGGTGGTTCACGTTCACCAGCACCTGGGGGGCCAGGTAGGGGGTGCCGGGCGCGTCGGCGGGGAAGGCTTTGGGGTCAATCAGGGCTTTGGCACCCTGGGCGATGGCCTCGGCAATCTGGCCCCGCACGAACTCGGCGGCCTCGGTGCGCACCATGGGGCCCAGGGTGGTCTCGGGGTCTAAGGGGTTGCCCAGCCTGAGCTTTAGGGTCTCGGCCACAAAAGCCTCCACAAAGGGCTGGTAGAGGGATTCGTGCACATAGATGCGCTCCACCCCGCAGCAGGACTGGCCCGAGTTGAACATGGCCCCGTCCACCAGGTTGACCACGCTGTACTCGAGGTCGGCGTCGGGCCGCACATAGGCCGGGTCTTTGCCGCCGAGCTCGAGGGCCACCCCTTTGAAGTGCCCGGCTGCCGCCCTTTCTACCGCCCGCCCCCCGGCCACCGAGCCGGTAAAGGCCACAAAGGCCACCCGGGGGTCGGCGATGGCCTGGGCGGTGAGGCCGTGGTCCATGTGCAGGTACTGAAATACCCCCTCGGGCAGCCCGGCCTCCTGGAAGGCCCAGGCGTAGCGCTCGGCCACCAGGGGGGTCTGGGCGGAGTGCTTCAGCACCACCGCGTTCCCGGCCAGGATAGCTGGCACAATGGTGTTAACCGAGGTCAGGTAGGGGTAGTTCCAGGGGGCCAGCACCAGCACCACCCCCAAGGGCTCACGGCGTATAAAGCGGGTGAAGCCCGGCAGGGCTTCGGCGGGGAGGTCCTGTAGGGCCGTGGGGGCGATACGGGCCATATAGCGGGCCCGCTCGGCAAAGCCCCCCTGGATCTCCTTGGGGCTGTAGCGGATGGGCCGGCCCATCTGCCAGGTGAGTTCCTCGGCCACTGCCTCCACGGCCCCCAGCATGACCTCGACCATGCGCTCTACGATGGCCAGCCGCTCGTGCAAGGGGGTCTGGGCCCAGGCTTTCTGGGCCTTGGCGGCCTGGGCCAGGGTTTGCTCGAGCGCCGCTGGCCCGGCCAGGGTTCGTTCCACATAGATGCGCCCATCTACGGGGCTGACGGTTCGCTGGATTTGCATAGCCTCACTCCGGGGTGACGTAGGCCGCGGTGATGCCCCCGTCTACCAGCAAGGCCGCTCCGGTCATGAAGGAAGAGGCCGGGCTGGCCAGGTACAAAGCGGCCTGGGCAATCTCGGCGGCCTGGCCGAAGCGGCCCATGGGGATGTGCACCAGCCGGCGCTGGCGTTTTTCGGGGGTGTCCAGATATTTCATCAGTAACTCGGTCTGCAAGGGCCCTGGGCAGAGCGCATTGACCCGGATGCCCTGGCGGGCGTGGATCACCGCCAGCTCGCGGGTCATGGAGAGCACCGCCCCCTTGCTGGCGGTGTAGGCCAGCTGGGGGGTGGCGGCCCCCATAAAGGCCACAAAGGAAGCGGTGTTGATGATGCTGCCGCCCCCGGCCCGGCGCAAAGCCGGGATGCCGTACTTACAGCCCAGAAAGACCCCTTTTACGTTTACCGCGAAGGTCAGATCCCAGACCGCCTCGCTGGTGTGGATGGCGTCGTCGTCTTCGGCGTGGGAGATGCCCGCGTTGTTGAAGAGGATCTGTAGCCGCCCGAAGACCCGCTCGGCCTCGGATATCATCCGCAGGGCGTCCTGGGCCTTCGAAACGTCGGCCTGCACGAAGTGGGCCTGGCCCCCTGCGCTTTGGATGGCCTCCACGGTTTCCTGGCCTTTTTCCGAGAGATCCACCGCGACTACCTGGGCCCCTTCGCGGGCGAAGAGCAACGCGGCCTCACGGCCAATTCCGCTGGCAGCGCCAGTAATCAGGGCTACTTTGTCGGCTAGTTGCATGCAAGACCTCCCTCAAATCCGCTCGTAGTACCGCTTGCGTTCCCAGTCGGTTACGGCCCGGTTATAGGCCTGCCACTCACTTCGGAAGAAGTGGGTGTAGTGCTCGTGGGCGGCCTCCCCCAGGGTGGCTTTGGCAAAAGCGCTGGCGGCAAACTGCTCTGCGGCCTCACCCAGGGTGTAGGGTACGCGCGGCAGGTGGCGGGCCTGGTAGATGTCGCCCTGGAAGATGGCCGGTGGGGTGAGGCCCTGCTCCAGGCCGTCGAGCCCCGAGGCCAGCGCGGCGGTGAGGGCCAGGTAGGGGTTCAGGTCGGCCCCCCCAATCCGGCACTCGATGCGCAGCGAGGCCCCCCGCCCCACCACACGGAACCCGGCGGTGCGGTTGTCGTAGCTCCAGGCCAGCCGGGTGGGGGCCCAGGAGCCGTCCTCGTAGCGCTTGTAGCTGTTGACGGTGGGGGCGTAGAAGGGCATGAAGTCGGGGGTATGCGCTATCCAGCCTGCCAGAAACTGCCCGAAGACCCTCGAGCCCCGCACCGGCCCGTACTCTTCCTCGCCCGCAAAGGCGTTCTGGCCGTCCTTCCACAGCGAGAGATGGATATGGCAGGAGGAGCCGGCCTGGCCGTGGTGGGGTTTGGCCATAAAGGTTACCGAGAGGCCCATGGAATCGGCCACCTCTTTCAGGCACTGCTTGAAGATGGCGTGCCGGTCGGCCATCTCCAGGGCCTCGGCGTAGCGCACATTCACCTCGTGCTGGCCCAGCCCCCACTCCCCCTTGGAGTTCTCGACCGGGATACCCGAGGCCTTCAGGTGTTGCCGCACCGTGCGGGTAAAGGGCTCCTCGCGAGTGCCCTGCAGCAGATGATAGTCCTCCAGGTAGTACCCGGCAGGCTCGAGCCCCGCGTACCCCTGCTGCTGGGCCTGGCGGTAGGAGACCCGGTAGAGGTAGTACTCCAGCTCGGAGGCCGCCATCACGGTGTAGCCCAGGGCCCTGGCCCGCTCGAGCTGCCGTTTGAGCAGGGTGCGGGGGGCTACTTCAATCAGGCGGTGGGTGCGCTCGTCCTCGAGGTCGCACAGCACCAAGGCGCTTTTCTCCAGCCAGCTAGCGGGCCGCAGGGTAGCCAGGTCGGGCACCAGGTGAAAGTCGCCATAGCCCAGCTCCCAGTTGGCAAAGCGGTAGCCCTGCACCGGCTCCATCTCCATGTCGGTGGTGAGCAGATAGTCGCAGCCGTGGGTGCCGTGCTGGGCCACCTCTTCCAGAAAGTACTCGGCCTCGAAGCGCTTGCCCATGAGCCGCCCGTAGTGGTCGGGGAAGCCCACCAGCACTGTGTCAATCTCGCCGGAGTTGACCTTGTGGGCCAGCCAACTGAGATTTCCTGCGGCGTTTTCCCTCATAGAACCTCCGGGGTTTGGGGCCCTAGCGAATCTCCCGTTGGGCCTCGGCGATGAGGGCGGCCTCTTCCTCGGGGGCCTGGGCCACCAGGCGGAAGCGGCTGTAGAACCAGTAGTAGGCCATCATCAGCACCACAAAGACCGCCGTGCCCACCACCCCAGGCCGGTAGCTTTCCACCGCAAAGGTGGCACCCAGGCAGACCAGGGACAGAATGGCCCCCACCCAGGCCCCCGGCACGCCCAGCGGGCTTTTGTAGGGCCGGGGCAGGTCGGGGCGGGTGCGGGCCAGGCGGATGTAGGCGAACATCACCATGGCGTAGGAGATGACCGCACCAAAAACGGCCATATTGAGCAGGGCGGCCCCCACGCTGTCCGAGAAGGTGCTGATTAGCACGCACATCAAAAAGCCCACCACCGCCCCCAGCACCAGGGCAAAGTGCGGGGTGTGGTAGCGGCTCACAATGGAAAGCCCGGTGGGCAGGTAACCGGCCCGCGAGAGGGCGAAGATCAGCCGCCCGTAGGCGTAGATAATGGCGTGGAAGCTGGCCACCAGGCCGGTAATGGCAATCAGGGTCAGGAAGGTGCTGGTGGCAGCATCCCCAAAGACCGCCTTGAAGCCCAGTTCCAAAGGAGCATCCGACTCGCCCACCTCCTTGGCCCCGGCCACCCCGGTGTTGAGGATGAGGGTCAGGACCGAAAGCACCAAAAGGGTGAGGATGCCCAGGATGAGGGCTCGAGGCATATCCCGTACCACATCGTGCGACTCCTCGGCGGCCAGGGGAAGCTGCTCGATGGCCAGATAGAACCAGATGGCAAAGGGCAGCGCGGCAAAAACCCCATACCAGCCAAAGGGGAGGAAGCTCGAGCCCCCCTCTTGCGGCGCGATGTTGAAAACTTTGTCCCAGCTAAACGCGCCGGAGAAGCCCGCCGCAACGTAGAAGAAGACCAGCACCCCCAGCGCCAGCAGGGTTACGATGAGCGAGACCCGCAGCGTCAGGGCGGTGCCCCGGATGTTGATGCCCACAAAGAGGGCGTAGAAGGTGGCCCACCAGATCCAGGCCGGTACGCCGGGGATGAGCGCGTTCATGTAACCGGCAATGCCCACCACAATCACCGCCGGGGTAATCACGTACTCGATCAGGTCGGTGACCCCGTTCAAAAAGGCCCAGTTGGGGCCAAAGGCGCTGCGGGTAAAGGAGTAAAAGCCCCCTGCGTGGGGTAGTGCGGTGGAGAGCTCGGCAATGGAGAGCACCATGGTCACGTACAGCACCGCCACCACCAGCGTGGCCAGCAGCAGCCCGCCAAAACCCCCTGCGGCCAGCCCGAAGTTCCAGCCGAAGAAGTCGCCCGAGATGACCGCCCCCACCCCCAGGCCCCACAAGAGCACCCAGCCTGCGCTTTTGCGCAAGCGCCGTTTCTCCAGATAGGTGTTGTCTACGTCTATATAGTGCGCTCCGCGCACCTCTTTGGGTTTGTTTTCCATAGCTGAACCACCTCCCGCCAGTTCGCTTCAAGCCTGCTCGTGTAAAACCCGTGCACCGATGAGTTTGGCCAGTTCTTTCACCCCCTCCTCCAGACCTTCTGCGGTCTGGGCTCCGAAGCACAGGCGAAAGTGCATGGTCTGGTCGGCCTGTACCAAAAAGGCCTCGCCGGGGGTGATGGCCACCCCCTGGGCCAGGGCCTGGTGGTGGAGCTCGAGGTTGGAAAAAAGCCGAGGCAGGCTCACCCAGCAGGAGAACCCTCCCTCTGGGCGGCTCCAGGACACCCCTGGCGGCATATGGCGCTCCAGGGTATGTAGCAGCACATCCCGGCGCTTCTGGTAGATAGGCAGTACCTGCCTCAGGTGCTGCTTAAGCCCTCCCAGACGAACAAACTGGGCCGTGGCCCGCTGCAAGAGGGGCGGGGGGCCGGTGATGTCGGAGACGTTGTGTAAGGAGATGAAGCGCTCGAGCAGGGCCGGCGGGGCGACCAGGTAGCCAATGCGCAGGCCGGGCATCAGCACTTTGGAGAGGCTGGCCAGGTGCACCACCTGGGCCTCCAGACCCATGCGCTGGGCCAGGGCCAGCAGGGGGGTAGGGGGGGTTTTTTCGTAGGACAGAAGGCCCAGGGTGTCATCTTCCACCAGGGTAAAGCCGTAGGTTTGGGCCAGCTCGAGCAGCCCCTGAAGCCGGGCTTCCTGGAAGCGCAGCCCGGTGGGGTTGTGGTAGCTGGGAATGGTGTAGTAAAAGCGCGGACGGTGGCGCCTCAAAAGGGCCTCGAGCACCTCCAGCCGGGGGCCTTGGGGGTCGAGCGGCACCGGCAGGGGCTTGAGGCGAAACTGCTTGAGAATGCCCAGCAGGCCCAGGTAGGTGGGTTCTTCCAGCAAGACCTCCTCGCCCGGTTCGGCCAGGGCCCGGCAGACCAGGGCCAGCCCCTGCAACCCCCCCACCGTAACCAGCACCTCCTGGGGGTCGGCCCCGATGCCCCGCTGCTCCAACAGTTCGCTCAGGGCCACCCGGAGCTCGGGCTCGCCCATCAGCGAGCCGTAGCCAAAAACCTCCTGGGCTAAGGGCTTCAGGCCCTCCAGACAGGCCCAGAAGGCCTGGTAAGGAAACAAAGCCGGGTCGGCGGTGGCCAGGGCCAGGTTGTGCAGCACCCGGGCGTGCTGCAGACGGTGCAGGTCAGAGAGCACCGAGTCGGGCTCCAGCCGCTCGCCAAAGCTGAGTGGGGCGGTGGGCCGGGCTTGCAGACTCACAAACGTACCCCGCCCCACCACCGACTCGATAAGCCCATCGCTTTGCAGCTCGCGGTAGGCGTTGTGGATGGTGAGGCGGGTGGTGCCCACCTCGCGGGCCAGGGCCCGTACCGTGGGCAGCCTTGTGCCGGGGGGCAGTTCGCCCTTGGCAATGCGGGTGCGGAACTCCTCAGCAATATGGCGGTATAAAGCCATATGTTTGTCATGCCGTGGCCTGACCCGCACGCCCATACGCTCTCCTGAATAATGGTTGGCATTATATGCACAGGGCCCAAGCAGGGGAAAGATACAAGTTGCCGGATTGTGCTAGGACAATCCCGGAGGTAAGCCCAGGGCAGCAGTCCCTTACTGCCCGCCCTGCCTGCAAGGGAACACTGTTGACGGTGCGGTTTTGCCGTCAACGGGCCTGATCGCTCAGGCTCTCTACATCAAGGGAGCAATCCAGCGAGATTTCATTTGACATTACGCTCTGTGCCGCTGGGCGCGGCTATGGACCCTGCTTGTGGGGGGTTAACCCTCGAGCTGCTCGGTCACCTCGGCCCAGCGGGCAAAGGCTTGCTCGAGCTCGGCCTCGAGCCGGTGCTGCGCTTCGGCAATCTGGGCGTACTCGAGGTGGTGCAGGTTGGGCGCATTGGCCTGGGCCAGGAGGGCCTGCACCTGGGCCTCGAGTTCGGCAATCCGATTTTCCAGGCGTTCTTTTTCGCGCTCGAGGTGCCAGCGGCCCTTGACCCTGCCCGTGGTTTTGCTTGCGGGCTGGCCGACGGTTTGAGCGGCGGGAGGCTCGGGGCTTTTGGGCACGACCTCGGCTTTGCGGCGCTCGAGGTACTCGCTGGGGGGGCCGGGGTAATCGCCAAACTGACCGTGGTGCACGTGCCAGGTTCGGCTGGCTAGCTTATCCAAAAAGGCCAGGTCGTGGGAGACCAGGAGCAGGGTACCCGTGTAGCTCAGAAGGGCCTGCTCGAGGGCCTCCACGGTTTCCAGGTCGAGGTGGTTGGTGGGCTCGTCCAAGACCAGCAGGCTGGCCTGCTGTAAGGAGAGCGAGAGCAAAGCCAGCCGGGCCCGCTCGCCGCCCGAAAGCTGCTTGACCTGCTTGAACTGGGCCTCGTAGGGAAACATCCAGGCCCCCAGAGCGGCATGGGCTTTCTCGCCCAGCATCCGGTAAAGGGTCTCGAACAGGGTGAGCTGGGGGTCGAAGCCAGAGAGCTTCTGGTCGTAGTAGCCCACCCGTACCCCTGGCCCGGTTTTGACCCGCCCCGCCGGATGGTCGGAAGGAAGCAGGCCCAAAAGCACCCTGAGCAAGGTGGTCTTGCCGGCCCCGTTGGGGCCAATCAGGGCGATGCGCTCCCCTTTTCGCACCAGCAGGCTGGGAATGTAAAAAAGCGTGCGCCCCCCAAGGGTTTTTTGCAGCTCCCAGCCTTCCAAAACCCGCTCAGCCGTTGCTTGCTGCTCGAGGGGAAAGCGAATCTGTACGGTGGGGTCGTCCGCATCGGGCGCGGCTACGGCCTCCTGCATGAACTGCGCCATTCGGGTTTCCAGGCTGTGCAAACGCCGGGCATGTTTAGCGCTGCTGTGGGCCCAGCGCTGGGCTTGCTCGAGGATGCCCTCGCGCCGCTGTTTTTCCTTGAGCCAGTTGGCATAGGCCCGGGCTTCTTGCTCCTCCTGTATGGCCCGCTGCTGGCGAAAGGCCGAGTAGTTGCCTTCATAAAGCTTGAGCTGGCCCCGGCGCAACCAGGCCACCCGCTGGGTTACCTGGTCGAGGAAGCGGCGGTCGTGCGAGACCGTGACGGTGGCCCCCCCAAACGACTGCAAAAAGTCCACCAGCCAGTCGGTCATCTCGAGGTCGAGGTGGTTGGTGGGCTCGTCCAGCAGCAGCGCGTCCGACCCCGATAAGAGCAACGCCCCCAGAGCCAGCCGCCGGGCCTCGCCACCCGAGAGTACGCTGGTTTTTTCCTGCTCGCGCCCCACAAAACGCAGCCCTTTGAGCACGGCTTCGTAACGCGCGCGCTGCTGATAGCCCCCGATGGCCTGATAGCGCTCGTGCAGCACTTCCCAGCGGTGGTAGACCTCGAGGTCGGCCAGGCGGGCCTCGAGCCGGGCCAGCTCGGCTTCCATAGCCTGCACCCGGGCAAACCCCCGCTTGAGCACCGACTCCACGGTATCGGAAGGGCTGTACTGAGGGTCCTGGGGCAAAAGCTCCAGGTGCACCCCCTCGGTACGGTGGATGCGGCCTGCGCTGGGCTCGAGGCTCCCTGCCAACAGGCGCATCAGGGTGGTTTTACCCGAGCCGTTGGCCCCTACCAGGGCCAGCCGGTCGCCGTGGCGCAATTCCAGGTTCACCCCCGCCAGCAGGTCGCGGGCCCCCAGGGTGTACTCGAGGTTCTCGGCAAATACAATCCGCACATCAGCCAGTTTAGCAAGGGAGACCTTTCGATGGCCCGTTCAAGCGAACAGCGCAATTGCCCATAAGAAACCTTTTCTACTGCTGCCAAACATGGGTTGGATGGGCGCACCCATTCAGCCGACAAAGCGGCTTTGGCGGGTTCACATCAGCGGCCACTTCTGGCCATTCGCAGACCCCGCAAGGCCACTGTTGCGCTTACCAGCAGAAAAGCCCAGAACCCGATTCCAGTGGGCCAAAAAGCAATCAGCGCATAGGCATACCCCACCAGTGCGCCTACGGGAAGGGGGTACCAGCTTTGCCGGTGGCTTTTCCAGTACAGTTGCCAGTACAGGCCCGCTACAGCCAGGCCAAGCGCTACTGCCACCAAGGTGATGGTGGGATACAAAAAGACGAAAAAACCCAGGGTGGGTGCGATGCCGCCCCCTCCACGAAAGCCGAAGTACAGAGGCCAGTTATGCCCCGCTACTACAGCCGCGCCCATTAACGGCAAAGCCCAGGGGGTTTGCAGAAACCCGCTCAAATAGGCCACCAGGCTTCCCTTGGCAATGTCTGCCACGGCCACCAGCACCCCCCAAGCAGGCCCAAGCTGCCGCCAGGTGCCGCTGGCGCCGGGGGTGTCGCGTTCGGCCAGGTCGATACCCCTGACGGCGCCGACAATGCGCCCAAAGCTAAGCGAACCCACCAGATAGGCCAGCATCACCCAAAAGAAATCCATAGACTGCCTTTATGCTACCGTGCTTTTCGGCAGCGGCAACCCAACCGAGGGGATGCAGCAGTGAACCCCCGGGCGCAGCAATTTTTTGGTTTGGATTGTGTGGTAGACTGTGTTTGGCTTACTAAAGAAAGCGCTTCCATACACAAAAGGAACCTGACGTGGCCAAACGTAAACCTACCATCCACGAAGTCGCCTACCTCGCCAAGGTGGGGATCGGTACGGTAAGCCGGGTACTCAACAACCACCCTTCGGTGCGTCCTGCGACGCGAGAACGCGTGCTGGCGGCAATGGCCAGTCTTGGCTATAGCCCCAACCCCCACGCGCGGCGGGTTGCGGGGGGGCGCAGCTATACCATTTCTCTCATCCTTCCGGTAATCTCCACCGAGTTTTACAACCGACTGCTCGAGGGCATTGAGCAGGTTTTGAGTGAAGAGCGCTACGAGATTGCCCTTTTCCCCATCTTCTCGCCCCAACGCTTGCAGCGTTACCTGGAGAGCCGCTCGCTGGCGTACCAGACCGATGGGTTGTTGGTAGCCTCGCAGGGCCTGGCCCACCTGCTGCCCGACCAGAGGTTTCCTACTGAGCGTCCTGTGGTGCTGGTAGATGCCTACAGCCCTCACTACGACTCGGCTTACGTCGACAACTACCTGGGGGGACAGATGGCGGCCCAGCACCTGGCGCAATTTCCTGGTGAACTATTTGCCATTCAGATGCAGGAAGAGCTCGATGAGGTCATGCGCAATACCGTAGGGCAGGAGCGGGTCGCTGGGTTCCGAGATGGGCTAAAGCGGGCCGGCCGGAAGCTGCCCGATTCACACGTGTTTATGTCGCGCTTTTCTGCCGAGGGCGGGCGGCTGGCCTTGCAGCACTTTATGCAGCAGTCCAAACCCCCCTACAACATTTTTGCCGGGGCCGACCTGCTGGCTTTGGGGGTTCTTGAAGAGGCTGAGCGACAGGGCCTCGAGCTGGGTGAACAGGTGCGCCTGCTGGGCTTCGACGGTCATCCCTGGACCGAGGCCAGAGGGCTCTCCACCCTCTCACAGCCCATCGAGGACATGGGGGGCGAGGCCGCCCGCCTGTTGCTGGATCGCATCCGGGGCTATAAGGGCAGCCCCAGGGCCCGGCGCTTTGAACCCACCCTGATCGTGCGCCGCTCAACGCAGCCCCAGCGGAACTACGCCGATTAGAACTTTATACTTCCAGCCAGACCTGCCCGTCTTCTATTCGGGCCTTATACGCCTTGACCGGACGCGGCGCGGGCAGGGTGGCCTTGCCAGTACGCAGGTTGAATTTGGCGCCGTGGCGGGTGCATTTGATGGTATCGCCTTCTACCGGGCCATCGGAGAGCGGGTTCTTGTCGTGGGTGCAGATGTCCGAGATGGCAAAAACCTCCTGGCCGGTGTAAAGCAGCAGCACCGGGGTTTTCTCGCCCTCGACCTTGACCACCAGACGGCCATTCTGAAACTGCTCGAGCTTGGCAACAGGAATCCACATAAACTCATCGAAGGTCTTACCCGACCACTGATTTTCCCCCATCCTGGGGCATCTAGACGCGTACCTTCTCCTCGATGATGCGCTCGATGTGCTGGCGCAAGGGCTCGATGGGGATGCGGGTAAGCACATCGGTCATGTGCCCCTTGACCAGAATCTGCTGGGCCATGTGGCGGGGGAGGCCCCGGCTCATCAGGTAGAAGAGCTCCTCCGGGGCCACCGGCGCGGTAGAGGAGCCGTGGGAGCACTTGACGTCGTTGGCCCCAATCTCGAGCTGGGGCACGCTGTCGCTGCGGGCATCCTCCGATAGGAGCAGGTTGCGGTTGGTCTGGTAGGCGTCGGTTTTCTGGGCCCCCGGCTCCACCTTGATTAAGCCCGCATATACCGTGCGGCTCTGGTCCTTGGCCGCCCCCTTATAGAGCACGTCGGAGTAGGCGTGGTCGGCCACGTGGTGCTGCAGGGTGTAATGGTCCACGTGCTCCTGGCCGGTGGTGAAGTACAGGCCCAGCATCTCGGAGGACGAACCCGGCCCCAGCATCTCCGACTGCACCTCGGCCCGGCTGATGGAGGCCCCCATGTTCACCACCAGGTCGTTGAGGGCGGCATCCCGCTCCAGGTGGGCCCGTTGGCGGTGGAAGTGGTAGAAGCCCTGGCCCAAAAGCTGGATGTGGGCGTGGCGCACCTTGGCCCCGCTGCCCACGATGATTTCGGTGGAAGAGGTGTTGACCGAAGAGGCCACTTTGGCGGGCGAGATGTACTCCTCGATGTAGACTGCCTGGCTGTTTGCGTCTCCCACAATCAGGGTGCGCGAGCCGGAGAGGTGGCCGCCCTCCAGGTACTTAAAGACCCCAATGGGCTTGCTAAACTCCACGTTCTTGGGGATGTACAAAAACACCCCGTGGGTGAAGAGGGCCGCGTTGAGGGCAGGAATTTTGGAGTTCTCGGGCCGGTTTACCTGGGTGCCTACCAGGTCGTGCCAGTTCACGGCCTTGAAGAGGTTTTCCTGCACCAGCCTGGGGTGGTGGGCGATGGCCTGGTGCAGGCTGGTGAAGATCACCCCCTGGGCCTTCAGCTCTTCGGGCAGTTCGACGTGCACCAGGTCGGCCCCCACGAAGACCGCGTAGCCCGAGAGCTGGGCCTGGGCCAAGCGCTCTTTGACCGCTGGGGGAATCTCGCTTGCGTTCCCTTTGGGCAGCTCGAGCGGCAGTTCCTCGAAGGGCACCTCGGTGATGTCGGTGTACTTCCACTCCTCGGTGCGGGTGGTGGGGTAGGGCAGCTTAGCAAAGGTTTCCCAGGCTTCCAGGCGCTTGGCCTGAAGCCACTGGGGCTCGGCGAGTTTTTGGGAGACCTCGAGCACGAGGTCGCGCGAAAGGGTCGAAGTGGTTTGCACTGATTTCCTCCTGGTTCCTTGAATGCAGTACGAGGGGCACACCCTACTGCGGCCATCCTTGGCGCTTGTAAATGTCCTTGCGGTGGCCCACGGCCAGCACGGTTATAATCTGGCTGCTGGTATCCACATCGAAGACGATTCTGAAATCGCCAACCCTTACCCGATACGAAGCCTCCCCCTTGAGCTTGATGGTGCCAGGCGTGAAAGGCTCTTCTGCTAATTCCTTCAACTTTGCAATGATCCTTCCCCGTACCTCTTTGGGGAGATCGGCCAGGTCTTTGCCAACGCGCTTAGAGATGGCAAGGGTGTAGGCCATATTCTATGGCTCGAGTTCCTTTTGCAGGTCCTCGAGGCTATAGGTCTGGTCCCCCCTACGCTCGGCGATAACCTGGCGGTGCCAGGCCTCCTCAAGCAGCTCCTCGTACTCCTCGAGGGGCAGCACGATGTGGGTCTTGCGACCTTCAGCATCGGTCAGGTAGAGGTGGGTATCGGGTGTTTGGGCAGCCATATCCTTTTTTATCCTACGCTACCTTCCATCTCGAGCTCAATCAAGCGGTTCAGCTCCACCGCGTACTCCAGGGGCAATTCCTTGGCCACCGGCTCGATGAACCCGCGCACAATCAGGGCCGCGGCCTCGTCCTCGGGCAGGCCCCGGCTCTGCAGGTAGAAGATCTGCTCGTCGTTGAGGCGGCTCACGGTGGCCTCGTGGCCCACCGTGGCGGTGTCGTCTTCGATTTCCATGTAGGGGTAGGTATCGGTGCGGGACTCCTCGTTGATCAGCAGGGCGTCGCACTCCACATTGACCTTGACGTGTTTGGCCCCTTCGTAGACCTTAATCAGGCCCCGGTAGCTGCTGCGGCCCGAGCCTTTGGAGATGCTCTTGGAGACGATGGAGCCGCCGGTATGGGAGGCCGCAAAAATCAGCTTGCCGCCCGCGTCCTGGTGCTGACCCGTACTGGCAAAAGCGATGGAGAGGATGTCCGAGCGGGCCCCTTCCTCCACCAGGTAGCTGCTGGGGTACTTCATGGTGACTTTGGAGCCCAGGTTGCCGTCCAGCCACATGTGGTAGGCGTCTTTCTTCACCAAAGCCCGCTGGGTGACCAGGTTGTACATGTTGTGCGACCAGTTCTGGATGGTGGTGTAGCGGCTTTTGGCCCCCTGGTTCACCACGATCTCGATGACCCCGGAGTGGAACGAATCGGTGGTGTAGGTGGGGGCGGTGCAGCCCTCGATGTAGTGCATCTCGGCGCCTTCGTCCAACACGATGATGGTGCGCTCAAACTGGCCCAGCTCGGCGGTATTGACCCGGAAATAGGCCTGCAAAGGCAGGTCTACCTTCACGCCCTTGGGCACATACACAAAGCTTCCACCCGACCAGACTGCCGAGTTGAGGGCGGCGTACTTGTTGTCCTCCGGCGGAATAACCGTGGCGAAGTACTCGCGGAAAAGGTCTTCGTGGTGCTTAAGCCCTTCCTCGATGGAGACGAAGATAACCCCCAGGCGCTGCAGCTCTTCTTTGACCTGGTGGTACACCATCTCCGAGTCGTACTGCGCGCCCACCCCCGCCAGCACCTTGCGCTCGGCCTCGGGGATGCCCAGCTTCTCGTAGGTGCGGCGAATCTCCTCCGGCACCTCGTCCCAGCTACGGGCGTCGCGCTTCTCGGTGGGCTTGGCGTAGAAGTAGATCTCGTCCATGTTGAGGCCCGAGAGGTCGGCCCCCCAGGTCGGCACCGGCTTGGACTGGTAGATTTCCAGCGCTTTGAGACGGAACTCGAGCATCCAGGCGGGCTCGTCCTTGTGGTAGCTGATGGCCTCCACCACGCGCCGGCTCAGCCCCTTCTCGGCCTTCCAGACGGGTTTTACCTCGTCCACAAAGCCGTACTTGTATTCATTCCCAATGTCTTCAATCAGGATGTTGTCGGACATATTCGCTCCTTTGCGCCCAGGGTTCTGATAGAGCAACCCGCACCATCAGTTCGACACGGCCAGTTCCTTGACCCAGTCGTAACCCTGCTCCTCGAGCTTCAAGGCCAGCTCAGGGCCCCCCGAGGTGACGATGCGGCCATCGATCATCACGTGTACCGCATCCGGCACGATGTAGTTGAGCAGGCGCTGGTAGTGGGTAATCAGCAGTGCACCGAAGTTGGGCCCGCGCATGGCGTTTACGCCCTTGGCTACCACCTTCAAAGCGTCAATGTCCAGGCCTGAATCGGTCTCGTCCAGAATGGCGTAGGTGGGCTCCAGGACCATCATGTGCATGATCTCGTTGCGCTTCTTCTCGCCCCCCGAGAAGCCATCGTTGAGGTAGCGGGTCAGGATGCTCTCGTCCCACTCGAGGGTCTGTAGGGCCTTTTGCAGCTTGCCGTAAAACTCCATCATGTTGACTTCGTCGCCCTTTTTAGCTTGTAGGGCCAGCCGCAAAAAGTTGGCATTGGAAACCCCCGGCACTTCAACCGGGTACTGGAAAGCCAGGAACAACCCCTTGCGGGCACGCTCGTCGGCTTCCATCTCGAGGATGCTCTCGCCATCCATCAGAATGTCGCCCTTGATGATCTCGTAGCTGGGGTCTCCGGCAATGATCTTGCCCAGGGTGCTTTTGCCAGCCCCATTGGGCCCCATAATGGCGTGTACCTGGCCCTTAGGCACAATCAGGTTGACCCCGTTCAGGATGGTCTCGCCGTCCACGATTTTAGCGTGCAGGTTGCGGATTTCCAGTTGATTTGCCATGCTTATTCCCCTTCTAACAGCTTGTTTCACCTAGAACAACCAGTTCTTACTGCGAATCACTCGCAATAAGAGTATAGGTTCTGTTCTCTAAAAAGTATAGTAGTTTAGTCGGGATTCGGACTCCCCAGGTTACAAATCCGACAGGTGTGGGGTGGGTTTGGCTGGCCCTACACATCCCAGTAGTCGTCTGGGTAGGGCAGACCCACTGCCTCGGCAAAAGCCTGCAGCCCCAGCCGGTCGGGGGCTTCTAAGTGGTAGCGGAAGTTCCACAGGTAGTGCTGCATCAGCCGCTCGGGAATGCCCAGGCGCTGGGCTTCGCTGCCGGCCACCGCGGCCAGGTTGCCCAGTCCCAGCGAACGGGCCGTCCGCAGGCGGCGGACAATATTGGGGGGTGGCGGGGCGTTTTTGCGGGTAGCCCAGACCCCAAACACAAAGGGCAGCCGGGTACGCTCGAACCACTTCATCGAGAGGTCGGTGATGTGGATGCCTTCAACCTGGCTGGGCACCTGGTGCACCGATTCGGGAATGACGGATAGCAGACTAAAGTAGGTGGTGATGGCCCGGTCGCCAATCAGCAGTACAGCATCAAAACGCTCTAACAGCTCCAGGCCACCTTGCTCGGGGGTGTACCGGGCCTCTATGCCATCGGCCTGAAGCAGGTACTGCAAAAGCCGTACCGAGGTGGCGCTTTCGGTGGTCAGGGCAATGTGCTTTAGCTTGCTCCAGGGTGCGCGGTGAAACAGGTTGACCGAGTACACCGGCCCCAGGTCGGCCACGCTAAAGTCGGGCAGGGGTCGCAGCTGGCCTGCGTTTTGCAGGTAGAAGTACGAGGAGACCAGGCTCAGGTCTACCGATCCCTCCAGAAGCCAGCGGTTGAGCTCGGTGGGAACGCCATAGCGAAAGGCCACCCCCTCCCCTTCGTCCAAAAAGTGATAGAGCGGCGCGGTGTTGGCGTAGCGGGGAACCCCAAGTATGTACATAGCAATGACAAAAGCTCTGGAATGACCAGCCGAAACGGCGCTAGGCCCGCGGTGCGGGGTCGTAGATGTGCAGCTCGTTGTATAGCGCATCCCGCTCCACCGGCACCCGTCCGGCCGCCTGAATGAGCTGCACCATTTTTTGACGGGAGAGCCCCAGGGGAGAGGTGGCTCCCGCGGCATGGGCAATGTGTTCTTCGATGATGGTGCCGTCGATGTCCGAAACCCCCCAGTCGAGCGAGACCTGTACCAGGTCGGAGGAGATCATCACCCAGTAGCCTTTAATGTGGTCGAAGTTGTCCAGGTAAAGCCGCGCTACGGCCAGGTTGCGCAGGTCGTCAAGGCCGGTGGTGAACTCGGTCTTGCCCAGGTTGAAGGCCAGGGCGTTGGCGTCGGGCTGGAAGGCCAGGGGAATGAAGCTGTAAAAGCCGCCGGTCTCGTCCTGCAGCCGGCGCAGCCGATCCATGTGCTCGAGGCGTTCTTCCAGGGTTTCGATGTGGCCGTAAAGCATGGTGGCGTTGGTGCGGATGCCCAGGCTGTGGGCCTCGCGGTGGATTTGCAGCCACTTGTCGGCCTTGACCTTATTTTTGGCGATCTGCTTGCGTACCCGCTCGGCGAAGATTTCCGCCCCGCCGCCCGGTAGGGCCACCAGGCCGGCTTCCTTGAGCTCGCGCAGCACCTCGAGCGTAGGCTTTTTGCTGATTTTCGAGAGGTGCTCAATTTCCGCGGCAGTAAAGGCCTTGACCTGGATACCGGGGAAGTTTTCCTTCAGGGCCCGCACCATCTCGGGGTAGTAGCTCCAGGGGCGGGTGGGATGATGCCCGCTGGACATGTGCAGCTCGGTCAGGCCCGGCTCCCACTTCTCGCGCACCTTAGCCACCACCTCCTCCACGCTGTAGTCCCAGGCCCGCGCCTCACCTTTTTTGGCAGCAAAAGCGCAAAAGGTGCAGCCCACATAACAGATGTTGGTGAACTCGAGCCGCAGCGAGTGCACAAAGTAGGTTTTGCCGCCATGCTTGCGCTCGCGCACCCGGTTGGCCAGCCGCATCAGGGTGTTGTAGTCGGGGGTATGGTAGAGCACCATCCCGTCTTCGAAGGTCAGGCGCTCCCCTGCCTCCACTTTTTCGACTATGGGAAGAAGCCTGGAATCGCGCACAGGGGCATGTTGCCAGGCCCCAACGAAGGAAGCAACCGCATTCATCACAACCAATCGTATCACTGCCCGCCCCAGAGACCATGGGCCTGACCAACGATTGACCGCACCACCGGACGCTTGCTGTGCTGTTCAGAACGAAGCAGTCAAGCTTGCGCTTCCCACGTAACGGTTATATGCACCGCTAAACCCCAAACAGTTTTTTATGGTGAAAACTGCCATCGCTTGCCATGCCTAGCTGGTCAAAACAGCGCGTGTTGGCGGTTGACAAAATGGCCTTGGCGGTGCGCTGCCAAACTGTAATCCGGCCCGGTACTGGTGGAAAACACCTGCATCTAACCGCCGCTGTCAAACGAACATTATTGAAGAGGGCATTGTCATGGAAGAGCGTTCAACACGTCGTTTGCGTCTGTCTCGAGTGTTCCCGGCAACCAAAGCCAATCGGACACTGCCGGTTCCCGCTGGGCTGATAAGCCTCTAGAGCACTCTAATGGTTGTTTCTATTAGCGCCAGTGAGCGCTTCAAGTATTGCTTCTGGTGTGTCCACCAGGGTCATGAGCTTCAAGTCTTGGGGGTCAATGACCCCTGCGGGAATCATGGTGTCCTTCATCCAGTCCAGCAATCCTTTCCAGTAAGCCGTGTCCAGCGCAAAAATGGGGAAAGGGTGTACTTTGCCGGTCTGCACCAGCACCAGCACCTCGGCCAGCTCATCCAGGCTGCCAAAACCCCCAGGCATTACCACAAAGGCCTTGGCGTAGCGCACCAGCATAAGCTTGCGGGCGAAAAAGTAGCGGAAGCTAAGGCTGTGGGTCTGGAAGGGGTTGGCCCGCTGCTCATGGGGCAGCTGGATGTTGAGCCCCACCGAGATGCCCCCGGCGTTGTAGGCCCCTCGGTTGGCAGCCTCCATTAGCCCGGGCCCTCCGCCCGTAACCACACCAAAACCTGCTTCGGCCAGCCGCTGGCCCAGCAGCAGGGCTTGCTGGTAATAGGGGTTTTCCGAACCAAGGCGGGCTGAACCAAACACCGTTACCAGCGGTACGCCAAGCTCTCCCAAAACTTCAAACCCCTCCACAATTTCGGCCATAATGCGCCATAGCCGCCAGGAGTCTTGATGTTGCAGCAGATCTATTTCGGGTTGTTTCATGGTCTAACTTTATCGCGCTTGCATACTTGCTTATCGGATAGGCGACCACCTGTTCTTGACAATCCGGCTATGGGCATAGAATAGGGTGACACCTAGGAGGAAGATGTGAAGCGTTTGCTGACTTCTTTGGTTTTGGTGGCGGGAATGGCTTCGGCCCAGACCGAGATTTCTTTCTGGCACAGCATGGATGGCCCGGCTGAACGGACGATTGCACAGTTTGCAAACGCCTTTAATGCCTCCCAGCGAAACTACCGGGTCACCCCACGCCTGATTGGCGATTACCGCGAAGGGGAGACCCGCTTGCTGGCAGCGCTACGTGCTGGCGGTGCGCCGGTGATGTTCCAGGCCGAGATTCTGCTGTTCCCGCGCCTGGTGGCCGAGGGGGTGGTGTTGCCGCTGGACGAGTTGGCGAATGCCTTGCCCAAGGCCTTCACCGACGATTTGTTCGAGGCGGCCTGGGATTACGGCCTGATCAACAACCGCCGCTATGGCCTGCCCTTTAACACCTCCACACCGGTGCTGTTCTTCAACGAAAACCAGCTTCGGGCCAAGGGACTCAAAGTGCCCAGCAACTGGCGCGAGTTTGAACAGGCCGCCAGGGGGCTCACCAGCCGAACCTCCAAGGGGTTTATTGCGTTGAGCGAGTCCTGGACCTTTGAGGCCCAGGTTACCAGCCGGGGGGGCAACCTGGTCACCCCCGATGGCCGGCCCAACTTCACCTCCCGCGAGGTGGTGGAGACCCTCGAGTACCTTCAGCGTTTGGGGCGCGAGGGCAGTATTAGCGTGCGCAACCTCTCTGAAAGCTTTTTCGCGCAGACCGACTTTATCCGCACCAAGGGCATGATGGTCATGGCCTCGATTGCCAACTGGCCCGCCGCCGAGAACGCATCCTTTGCCTTCAAGCTGGGTGTGGCCCCCATCCCGCGTGAGCCCAATGGAAAGGTTCCGCTGGGTGGGGCGCAGCTGGTGGTGTTGCGTGGAGCCAGTGCCGAGCAGCAGCGGGGGGCCTTCGAGTTCTGGCGCTTCCTGATGGAGCCACAGAACATCAAGACCTGGGTCGAGGCCAGCTACTACGTGCCCTTGCGCAAGTCGGCCACGCCCTTGCTGGAAGCCTTCTACCGCGAGAACCCTTACCGCAAGGTGGCCTTTGAACAGGTGGCGGTGGCCCAGCCCCGCCCACGGGTGCCTCAGTTTGCGGTCTGGCGCAATTTCCTGGAAGAAGCCCTGGAGAAAGCCCTGAAAGGCAACGTACCGGCCCGCCAGGCCCTCGAGGAAGCCCAGCGCAAGGCCGAGGCGGCCCGCTGAGGGAAAAAGCTCACATCTCGTCTTGCAGCAGGGCCTCCAGGCTCTGCTGCTGGCGGATAACCTCCCAGCCCTGGCCTGTCCACAAAAGCTCGCTGGGGCGGGGGGTGTCGAGGTAGTTGCTGCTCATGCTGCTGGCGTAGGCCCCTGCTTGCAGAATGGCCAGCAGGTCGCCTTCCTTGGGCTCGGGCAGGGTTATGTCGCGGGCCAGCACATCGCCCGACTCACAGGCAGGGCCAGCCAGGTCGTAGGTGGCCTGGCGGGGGTTGTGGTACAGCGGTTCAACCGGGTGTACCGCAGCGTAGAGCATGGGCCGAATGAGCTGGCTCATGCCTGCGTCAATGAGCAGATAATTGCGCCGGGTACGCTTGACTCCCCAGCAGCGTGTAACCAGCACCCCGGCTTCGGCCACCAGATAACGGCCCGGCTCGAGCCAAACCTCGACGTTGTGCTTTTGGGCCAGCGCAGCAACCTGCGCCCCCAGCTCGGCCAGCTCGAGGCCCAGCCCAAACCCCCCGCCCAGGTTCATAACCTGGAAGGGGCCGTGGGCCCGGTAGAGCGCGTCCATCACGGCGTAGCCAGCCTGGTAGTCCTGGGGGTGCTCGAGGGCCGATCCCAGGTGGATGTGCAAACCCAGCACCTCGAGCTGGTTTCGCTGGGCCAATTCCAGGGCCTGCCCAATGTCCTCGGGCAACAGGCCAAATTTGCTGTCGCCCCGCCCTGTGGCCAGGTGGTCGTGGGTGACAATGGGCAGATCGGGGTTGACCCGCAGAAGAACCCGGGCCCTGGGCAGCAGCTTACCAACCCGCTTGAGGTCGGCCAGAGAGTCAAGGCCCAGAATCGGAATGCCCATGCGACTCAACGCTTCCAGCATGGCCGGAGTCTTGACCGGCCCATTGAGCAGCACCTCGTTGCGACGGAAACCGGCTTGGTAGGCCCGGTACACCTCGCCCAGGCTTACCGCCTCCACAAAAATGCCCCGCTCCAGCAAGCGCCGCAAGAGCCCCAGGCGGGGGTTGGCCTTCATGGCATAGAAAATCTCTGCCTGGGGAAACGAGTTTTGCAGGCGCCCCAAGCGCTCCAGGATGCTGGGCCAGTCGTAGGCATAAAAGGGGGTCTCAAAGCGAGCCGCAGCTTCCTTGAGGGCCTCTTTAAACTCTGGGCGCAGGGCAGTGTAGGATTGGGACATGCTCATTGGTGTAACCCCTCAGTCGCGCAGCGTGGAAGGTCTTTTTCGAACCAAGATCTGGGGTCTGCTCGAGCCCTACCTCAAGGCCCTGGAGAGCCAGGGTGCCAGCATTGTAATCCTTCCCCCCCAGGCCAGCGATAAGCTGCCTGCGTTGTTGCGCAAGCTGGACGGGGTGCTGCTTCCAGGGGGGGTGGATGTGGATCCGGCCCATTTTGCCGAGGAGCCCATTCCCGAGATGGGGGAGGTGAGCCTCGAGCGCGATGCCATCGAGCTGTTTGTAGCCCGCTATACCGCCCAGCACGGTATCCCCACCCTGGGGGTTTGCCGAGGCGTTCAGGTGATGAACGTGGCCCTGGGGGGCAGCCTTTACCAGGACCTTCCTGCCCAGGGGTTTCGTGCTGTGCAGCATAGCCAGAAAGCGGAGCCGCCCGCGCTGGGCCACAGTGTGGAGCAGACCGAGCAGAGTCCCCTGAATAAGCTGTTCGCGCATCGCTTTCGGGTTAACTCGTATCACCATCAGGCCCTCAAAGACCTGGCCCCCGGCCTGCGTGTGGTGGCTACTGCTCCAGATGGCATTGTGGAGGCGGTGCAGCTCGAGGGCCACCCCTTCTACCTGGGGGTACAGTGGCATCCCGAACTGCTGCCCGAACAATGGGGTATTTTCCGCCTGCTGATTGAGGCCGCGGCCCACCACCCGGTTCGTTGAGCGGTGGCTTGCAAGGTTTTTGTGTAGAGACCGTGGACGGGGTTTGAGCAAGCGATAATCTAACTGCCTTCCAGTGTCGTTTTGAACAACCCCAAAACCTTGTCGGCTATACACTGGGTTGAGAACGGGTATCTTATGGTTTTAACTGGAGGTCAGGGCTTGTCGCTGTATCAGAGTCTCAGTAAGTCCCTCGAGCCGATTTTAGGGGAGCGCACCCGGGTGGTTCTGGAGGAAGGGGTGCGCCGGTTGGGCATAAGTCCCGATAAGCTAGATGCATCCCAGGCCGAGACGATTCTCAAACGCCTGGTTTACCGCGAATTACAGACCAAAATGAGCCCCAATGCGGCCCGTAGCCGCATCGAAGAAATACTAAAGGAACTGGGTATTGGCGGCGAGAAGGCCGCCAGCGCGGGGGGAGGCGGGCTGTCGGCCCACGCCAGGGGGGTACTGGCGGACCTCGAGGCGGGTCTGAAGCGCTTCAGCCTCTACCTGGACTGGCCCGAGGTGGGGCGCTTGCGCGGGGTAATCAATGTGATTAAGCAGGACCCGGAAGCCTCGGCGGTGCGGTCTTTGTTGCGTGAGGGGCAGGAGGTGCTGGCCCAGCTCGAGGAAAAGCTCCAGGCCGCTTTGCTGCGCCAGACCCGAGACATCACCGAGCTCGAGATGAGCTTGCAGCGGGTGCAGAGCGTGGGTGGCCCCAAGGTGCGTCGCCTGGAAAACCTGATCCGGGTAATCCAGGAGGCCCACGCACAAGAGACCCTGGCCGCAGCCGAGGTGCAGCGGGCGCGGGCCCTGGCCGCCGACATGCGCAAGCTGGTGGAGTCCTCGGTGGTGCAAAACCCGACCAGCGAAGCGACCATAACCCTGGACACCATCGAGGATATCCCGCAGATGGACAGCCCTACCGAGCCACAGGTGGTGCTCAAGGATCCCACCATCGAGGCGCCGGTCGAGCTGGGTGAGGCCGCCGATGGCTTTGACGATGAAGCGCTGGTCATCGACCTCGATTTCGACGCCCTGTCTGCCGAGCAGCTGTCGCGCATCCGCGAGATTGATGTGGCCGAGGATGCCCGTCAGCTCGAGTCGCTCAAGGAGCGCTACGCGGCTTTATTGAGCCAGCCCCACCTGGCCAGCCAACTGGCCGACCTGGAAGCCCAGCTGGCAGGCGGAAACCCCCTGGGTGAGCGCCTGGAGGCCTTTGCCGAGCTGCTCAAAGCCGCCCACGCAGAGGCCCTGGCCGAAGCCCGGGTGCGCTACGAGTGGCTGGCCGATCGGCTGGGTCGCCTCGAGCTGCCCTCAGGCCGTACCGCCCCCCTTCAGGCCCGCCTGGCAGTGGTGCTGGAGACCCTGCACGCGGGTGGAATTCCACCCGAACTGGCCGAGCTCGAGCGCAACCTGGAAAGCCTCGAGGCTGAAGAAAAAACCAACCGCGAAAACCGGGAGCGCCAGGCCCGCCTCGAGGCCGCCCTGGCTACCCTGCGGGCCGAGGCGGAGCAGGCCCTTTCGCCTTTTCGCGGGCACAGGCAGGTGGAGTCTTTTTTGCTAAGTCTGGCCGCGCCAGACATCTCCGAGTCGGCCCTGACCGCCCTGCGCCAGGAGCTTTCCGAGCTTTTATCCCAGCTAGCCAGAGAACGCGAGGAAGACAGCCTCAAGCGCATGGGCCTGCGGGCTACCCTGCAGGCTTTGCCCAACCTGGAAGCCCTCGAGCTGGACAGGAAGAACCTGATGCAGCAGATTGAGCAAGGGGCGGGGCGCCTGGCCGAACTCGAGCCCGCCGTGCAAGCCCTGGTCGAACGCGCCAGGGGGCTGGTATCGAGCAAGCTGGATGCCCTCGAGGCCCGTATCCTGGACCTCGAGCGAACCCTCAAAGAGTCCCTGATTGAACTCAAGCAACCTTTGCAGGCCAGCCGCGCGGCGCTGGCCCAGGGGCGCGTTGCCGATCCTGCCCCCCTGGAACGGGCTTTGGGCGACCTGGTGGCAGCCCGCCGGGCCTCCATCACCGAGGAGCTCTCACGCTACGAGATGGTGGCCCGTAGCATGAAGGGCCTGGGCGGTGAAGAACTCGAGGAGAAAGTTGACCAGGCCAGGGCCTGTCTGCAGGCCGGTGAGCTGCCCGACCTAACCGAGATTCACGCCCTCCTGGGTCGCCTGCGCCGGGCCCAGGAAACCCTGCGCACCGAGATGAGCGCACGCATCGGGGCTGTGCTCGAGGCCTACAACACCCACAAAGGGGTAGGGGGCGAGACAGCCCTGCGGCTCAAACCCTTATGCGACTTCCTCCGCTCAGCCGCCGAGCGCCTGCCCCGCCTGGGGGTAAGCGGCCTGTTGGAGGTACGGCGGGCCCTGGAGGAAGCCGAGCGCCTGGGGGCCCAACTGGCCCAGGAATACGCCGCAGCGCAGAGTGTGCTTCAGGAGCTGAGGGGGGCCGACCTCGAGTCCTTGCTGGAGGTGTTCGAGGTCTCCCCCCAGCCCGAACCTGCCCAACCCACCCCCCAGGCACCCTCTGCTGCTCCTTCCGACCAACCCGAGGTGCTGAGGCAGTTTCATATGCGAGGCGTGGAGGCCGTAGCCCTGGTGGAGGGGGGCCGGGCAGTGGTGGGCAGCCTGCCCTTTGCTGCCAGCAGCGCGCAGACCGTCTTCGACGACCTGCTCAACCTGGCCAACGAGCTATCGGGGCAGTTGGCTCGGCTTTCCGTTATCTCGCTGCCCCAGTGGGTGCTGGTGCTGGTGCCTTTGAAGCAAAAAGGGCTGGTTATCCTGGCCGAAAAAGCCCTGCTCTCGCGCCTATTGCTGCTCATCGAGCGCCACCGCGATGAACTCGAGGCGCTGTAGCGGTGTGCTGGGTTTTGGGTAGAAATTGCGGCAATCCTGCTTTCCATCAGTCGCCGCTACCGTGCACGTACTGCAATTCGTACAACTTGGCGTAATAGCCGCCCTTCCGCAGCAGCTCCTCGTGGCTGCCTTCCTCCAGGAGCTTGCCTTTGCGGAATACCAGAATCCGGTCTACGTGACGAATGGTCGAAAGGCGGTGGGCAATCACAATCGAGGTGCGGCCTTCCATTACCCGCTCCAGGGCAGCCTGAATTTTCTGCTCGGTTTCGGAGTCCACGTTGGCGGTGGCCTCGTCCAGAATCAACAGGATGTCGGGGTTATGCAGGATAGCCCTGGCCAGGGCCAGCAGTTGCTTTTGGCCTGTCGAGAGCCCCCCACCACGCTCGTGCAGAACTGTTTGATAGCCTTGTGGTAGCTTCTGAATAAACTCATCGGCGCCCACAAAAGCGCACACTTCCTGGATGCGCTCGAAGGAAATGCGCCCGTCGCCCAGCCTCAGGTTCGACTCAATTGTGCCGCTAAATAAAAAGGGGTCTTGCAAAACAATGCCAATGGCCCGACGCAGATCGCGTTGCCGGTAATCCCGCACATCCGCACCATCAATCTTGACTGCTCCCTGCTGCACATCGTAAAAGCGGGCGATCAGGCTAATTACGCTGGTTTTGCCGGCGCCAGTCGCACCCACCAGGGCAATCTTTTCGCCAGGTCGTACGCGAAAGCTCACCCCGCGCAGCACCCAGTCCCAGTCGTCTGCTGGCTTCTGGCCAGAAGCAGGGGCCTCGAGCCGCTCTGAAGAGGAAGCAAAGGTTGGTCTGCCTTGTTGCTCTGCTTGACTTCCTGGTTCCACCGGGGCCTCGCCCCGCTTGCCGTAGGCAAACCAGACGTCCTCAAAATCAATCTGGCCCCGAAAGCGCTCGACCCCTATGGCCCCTGGCCTGTCGGCCACCTCTTCTTTGGTATCCAGCAGCCCAAAAATGCGCTCAGCCGAGGCCATGGCCGCCTGGAAGATGTTGAACTTGTCGGACAGGTCTTGCAGGGGCTGGAAGAGCTGGCGCACGTAGTCGGTAAAGGCCACCAGCAGGCCCAGGGTAATGGCCTGCTGTATGACCTGGCCACCCCCGTACCACAGCACCAGGGCCACGGTGATTTCCCCCATGAAGCCCACCAGAGGGAAAAACAGGGCAAACCACTTGATAATGTCTACCCAGGCCTTGCGCAGGTCGGTGGAGAGCAGGTTGAACTGGGCTTCATTTTTGGGCTCCCGACCGAAGAGCTGGGTGGTCTGTACCCCTGCCAGATTTTCCTGCAGCGAGGCGTTAACCTTGGCCAGCCGTAGCCGCATGGCCCGGTAGGACTCGCGCATTCCATTGCGAATCCAGGTGGTAACGGCCAGGAAGATGGGCATGATGGCAAAGGCCACCAGCGCCAGACGCCAGTCCAGCACCAGCATGAAGGTCATCAGGCCGATAATCAGGGCAAAATCGGCAATGAGCCCGACCAGTCCGCCGGTAATGAACTGGTTAATGGCGTCCACATCGGAGGTGATGCGGGTCATCAGGCGGCCCACGGGGTTGCGGTCAAAATAGCCAAGGTGCAGGCGCTGGAGCTTGGCGAAGATTTCCGAGCGCAGGTCGTAGAGGATGTGCTGCCCCACCCAGCTAATCAGGTAGGTCTGGGCGTAGTTGGCTATGAAATCCACCACCCGCACCGCCAGAAAAACCGCGCTGATGAGCAGCAGGGTCTCGTAGCGCTGGGCCAGGGGTAGCACCTCGCGCGGCAGGATGGCGTTGTCGATGGCATATTTGAGAAAAAGCGGGGTCGAGGCTGCCGTAAGGGTACTTACGACCAGCGCCAGCAAAGCCAGCCCTATCTGCTTCCAGTAGGGCCGGACGTACCTCAGAATGCGCCGGGCCAGTTTGGCATCAAAACTCTTCTTAAAGGCTTCTTCTTCGTGCATAAGACTCCGCTGCTGATGGTTGGTTGCTAATGGCTGGTAGTTTTTCCTGGCAATGGGTCAGGCGTGCTAATCCACCTCTGCTTGCAGGCGCTGGATTCTATCCAGCTCGGCATAGATGCCCCCTGTAGCCAACAGCATCTCGTGGGTGCCTTCCTCGGCAATTTTGCCGTGGTCCAGTACCACAATCCAGTCGGCATACTGCAGGGTGGAGGTGCGGTGGCCGATCAGAATGGTGGTTTGTTGCCCCAGTACGCCTTTGAGTCCCGAAAGAATACGCGACTCGGTCTCGGTATCTACAGCGCTCATGGCGTCATCGAGAATCAGAATTGAGGGCTTGCGGGCCAGGGCCCGGGCCAGGGCTACCCGCTGGCGCTGCCCGCCCGAGAGGGTTACGCCGCGCTCGCCCAGTGAGGTGTTGTAGCCTTTGGGAAAGCCCACGATGTCGTCGTGAACCCCGGCCAGCCGGGCGGCCCAGACGGCCCGCTCGAGGTCTACCTCCGGTAGCCCAAAGCAGATGTTTTCGACCAGGGTGTCGGAAAACAGGAAGGGCTCCTGTGGCACCATTCCGATGGCCGCACGTAAGGCCGCAAGGGGCAGCTCTTTTACGTCGGAGCCACCCACCAGAACCCGGCCTGTGGTGGGCTCCAGGATGCGCGGAATCAGGCTTACCAACAGGGTCTTGCCGCTTCCGGTACGTCCAGTGATGCCCAGGGTGGTGCCTTCGGGAATGGTCAGGGTGATGCCATCCAGCACCTTGCGCCCGCCCAGCTCCAGGTGTACCTCCTCAAACTTGACCTCTCCCCGCAGGTGAAGGGGAGCTAAAGAGCGCTTGGAAGTATCCTGCGTATCGGTAATGCGGGCAGGCTCGCGCCAGAACTCCTCCAGCCGCTTGTAGCTTGTCGAGCCCCGCTGGAAGATGGTGAGCGTCCAGCCCAACCCCACAATGGGCCAGCCCAGCATCATCAGATAGGCGTTAAACTGCACGAACTGCCCGGCGGTCATCTCGCCCCGGATGACCATTCCGCCGCCCATCCACAGCACAATCAGGGCGGCAAAGCCCATCAGCAGGCCCATCAGGGCCCGCACCGGGCCGTCCACACGGGTCAGGGCCAGGCTTTTGGCGATATAGTCCTTGTTGAGGGCCTGAAAAGTCTCGAGCTCGCGGTCTTCCAGGGCAAAACCCTTGACCACCCGGATGCCGGAGAAATTTTCCTGTGCGCGGGTAGAAATCCGGTCGAAAGACTCCTGGCTTTCGCGGTAGCGCCGGTCAATCAGGCGCAATACGTAGTACATGACCCCAAAGATGATGGGAAATACCAGCGATAGGGCCAGGGCCAGTGGCACGCTCACCAGGTACATGGCCACAATGGCAAACACCACAAACATCAGCAGGCGGCTGCCCATGTTGATGCCGCCACCCAGCATCTCGCGCACCGCGCCCAGGTCGGTGGTGAATTTGTTCATCAGATCGCCGATGCGGTTTTTGCTGTAAAAATAGCTGTCCAGGGCCAGGGCTTTTTTGAACAGATCCATGCGCAGGTCGTGCTCGATGTAGCGGCTGGCCACCACCAGGAGTTGCCGGTTGGCCCAGGAGAAAAAGGCCGCGGCCACCGCTGCGCCCAGGATGGCCCACACCCAGACCAGATAGGCCTCGCCCGCCTGAATGGCATCGATGGCATGGCGCAGGAAGTAGGGCGACAAAGAGGCCATCCCTACCGAGGCAATACCGGCCAGCATGCCCCACAGGTACTGCTGTCCATAACGGCGCAGGTAGGGCATCAGGGCCATAAGGGGACCAAAAACTGACCGGTCAGTTCTAGGTGATGAATCGAATTGACCCGGCGGCTGCATTTTTACCACTGTACTCCTCCCAATGTTTCTTGAGCGTATACCTAAACCTATTTGGGCTCAAGGGTTGATGCCAGGCGCAGAACTGCCAGTTTATCAAACCTGGAGGTCTTTGGCTAGTTCGGCGGCAACCCTGGCCCAGGGGGCCTCGAGGCCCACCAGACGCCAGGGTTTTGGGGGTGGTGTTTTTTTGAGCACCCGGCGCAGGGGGGTGGGCAGGGGCAGGTACTGGGCATCGTGGACGTAGAGCAGCCCTTTGACTTTGCCCAGCCTCGAGAGGTGGCGGTGCATTCCGGCGGCCTCGAGGTCGGTGGGTAGGACGAGGCCTAGCTCGAGGTGCCTTCCCTCCTGGCGAAGCTCAGCCGGTGCCTTATCGGCCAGAAACAAGTGGAGTCCATACTCGGTCAACCCGCGCCCGAGGGCGGCCAGCCAGTCGGGGTCACTGAGCAGTATGGGCTGGGCCACCACCCCAATCAGGTGGTTTCCAGACTGCTTCGGGGGCGAAAAGGGGGCGTTTAGCAGATGCTTGGTGCGCTCCAGCGCCCGCCGGGCCAGCATGGGGTTCTGGGTCAGGTGCTGCCCAATTTTTGCTGCCAGACCGGCCACCTCGAGCGAGAGCTCAGCCGGAACCACCAGGGTGGGTGGCAGGCCCGGCACAAGCCGCTCCAGGGTTGCGTCCAGGTCTACCAGCCAGGGCGAAGGGCTGCCTTTACGGGGTTCAACGCCGAGCTGTACGTCGGGCAGCAGGAGGAAGTCCACCCCCTGGTTCTTCAGGCTGAAGACCTGGCTCAGCACCCGCCGGATGGGCTGGGGGACAGGCAAATCTACTGTAATTGCTTCGGGGCGAACAATCTCTACCTCCAACGCTTGCAAATAAGACTCCCAGAAAGGCAGGTAGCGATTGGCAAGCCAGCTATTCAAGACACCTACACGCACCCGACTATCCTATCGCACTCTGTGGTTTGGTGAAGGCCGGTTGTACCCAAAACAAATCCCAAGGGGCCATCTTTTTGCATTCTGGAGCGCAACCCCACTACCTTCGGCAAGAAACGCCTTCCGTGGTTCAGGCTGGTCATTCCGAATTCACCACCGGGGCTTCCTTTATTTCGCTATGCTCAGAAGAATTTTCTCCGATGCGCGACAAAAATTGGCTAAGCGCCTCGAGGCTCTCGAACTGGTGAAGTAACCCGCATTGCTCATCCTTGAGCACCACCCAAACGCCGCTTTGGTCTTGCCAGAGCTGCAACAAAAAGGTCTGTTTTTTCGACATAGCCCCCTCTTGTGCCTCAGAGGGTAGCAAGGAGGCCGTTACAAAGCCGTTATGTTTGGAGAAGCTGCCGCACAAAGCTTCGGAGGGCGTGCATCCCTAAGCGCAGGGAGTTGGGCTCTACCCATTCTTCGGGGGTGTGGGCACCGCCCCCCTGATAGACGCTCAGGGTAATGGCGGGAATGCCTGCTTCTACCCCTGCCGAGGCATCGGTAGAACCAGCGGTGAACTGGGCCTCGAGGCCAATCTCCATAAAGGCCCGACGGGCCGCTTCTATCATGGCCTCGGTGGCGGTCATGCCAGCAGGGCGCTCACCCAGTACGTCAATTTCCATGCGCAGGCTGAACTTGCGGGTAGCTTCCATCAAAATTTCGCGCACCTGAGCAACCATCCGGCCCAGCTCTAAGGCATCTAGCGCCCGCAGATCGAGCTCGAGGCCCACCTCCTGCGGGATGGCATTGATGGCTTCGCCACCCCATAACCTCCCCACATTCAGGCTGGTATTACTGCTGCGCTTTAGGGCGTACATCTCAGCCAGGGCCTGCCCCAGCGCCGGCACGGGTGATGGGGCCTCCCGGTCGCCCCAGGCATGGCCCCCCGGCCCTATAAAACGGGCCCGCATCCGGTGCGAACCCGCCGAGCGACTCACAACGCCGGGCAGATAGCCATCCACTGCGACCATCTGCTGGGGTTGCAAATGCTTTACCAGACGCCGGGCTCCCCGAAGGTTGCCCAGCCCTTCCTCGCCCACGCTAAAGGCCACGGTGCAGCCCAGAGCCACCAGCTCTTGGGACAGCGCCAGCAAAACGGCTACCCCTGAGGAGTTGTCGCCCACAGCGGGCCCGTACCAGCGGCTTTTTTCCCGCCGCAAGGGGGCGGGGGGGAGCACGGTATCGAGGTGGGCAACCAGTAAAGTGGGGCCCTGACCTGCCCAAACGTTGCCCAGCTCATCGGTTTGGGGCGTCAGTCCCTGGGCCTGGAGTTGTCGGGCTACCCAGGCCCCACGGGCCACATCGCCGCCAATTTCAGCAATTTCCCCCAGCAGGGCTATGGGATCGCGGCTGGTTTCGGTGGTAAAGTCACTCATTGGCTTCAGATAATACTGGCTCGAGGCCCACCGCACAGCAGGCGGGGAATCGGGCGGGGCAGGCGCACCTACTGCTCGTTGTTTTTTTCTGCCAGACCCTCGCGCAGGGCGTAGAGGGCGGCCTGGGTGCGGTTGTTGAGGTGGAGTTTCTGGAAAATGTCCGAAAGCCGGTTACGCACGGTTTTTTCCGAGAGCGACAGCTCGGAAGCGATCTCGAGATTGGTGTAGCCCTGGGCCACCAGGCGCAAAATCTGCACCTCGCGTTCCGATAGTTCGGCGTGTTCTTTGGGGGTGGCTTCTTGTTTGGCCTTGAAGTCCTGGATGATTTGCTCGGCCATCTCGGCATCCAGCAAGACTTCGCCCTGATAAACCCGCCGAATGGCTTCCAGCAGCTCCTTGGCATCGGCATCCTTGAGCATGTACCCCCGGGCCCCGGCTTTCACGGCCTCAAAGACGTAGCTGTCCTGGCGGTACATGGTTAGCATGATTACTTTGGCCTGGGGCCATTCCTTGAGGATTTCCTGAGTGGCCTGCACACCATCCAGGCCCGGCATCTGGATGTCCATCAGGATGATGTCGGGGTGGGCCTCGAGGGCGTGGCGCAGGGCTTCGCGCCCGTCCTTGGCCTCGCCCATGACCTTAAAGTCGGGCTCCGCTTCCAGCAGGCTTTTGAGCCCCTGACGAAAGAGGGCAAGGTCGTCGGCGAGTAAGATGCGAATCATTACGGCTTATTCTATCTCCTGAACTTGGGTTTTATCGAGCGAAAATGAGCATCGGGATGGTGGAAGGCTGCAGATGCTTTTGTGGAGCCTAATTAAAGAGGCCTGAACATCCACTACTACAAGCTTGTCCGGCCCTAACTGTACCGTCCAGACGGTTGACAATAAACCGTCCAGACGGTATACTCCCTCGCGGGTGAAAAATATGTCGCAAACGAAAGCGCCCACGCTAGAGGCTCGAGTGCGGATATTGCAGGCGGCCTCGGAGGTGATCCGGCAGGAGGGGGCCATGGCCCTGACGCTGGATGCGGTAGCAAAGAGAGCCGAAGTCAGCAAGGGGGGGCTGCTCTACCACTTCCCCAGCAAAGACGCGCTGCTGCGGGGGTTGCTGGAACACCACATGGACAACTTTGAGCAGAGCCTGGAGAACAGCGGCCTGCCCCTGGCCGAGGCCTATGTGAAGCTTGGTTCCTACGACGGCTCGCAAGGTCTGCTGCTGGGGATGATGGCGACCCTGGCCCTGAATCCCAGTTTGCTCGAAATAGTGCGTGAGCGCTGGCAGCGCTGGTATGCCCAGGTTCCGCAGAACCCCGACGTGATGGTGGCGATGCTGGCTACCGACGGTATCTTCATGGCCGATATTCTCAAGCTGGGGGTGCCCGAGGGCGACTTCAAGAAAAAGGTACTGCGGCGGATGCTCGAGCTGGCAGGGGGTGCCTGATGGCCTGGGCCTTGTTGATTGTGTCAGGGCTCTTCGAGGTGGTCTTCACCACCCTGATGAAGCTATCCGATGGTTTCAAGAAGCCGCTTCCCACACTGGGTTTCTTTGTATTTGCGCCCCTCAGCCTGGGAATTCTCTCGCACGTGCTGCTGACCATCCCAGTCGGCACCGCCTACGCCGTCTGGACAGGGATTGGGGCCTTTGGCACAGCCTTGGTAGGCATCTTCTTCTTCAAAGATCCTGTGAACACAGGGCGTTTGTTCTTCCTGACCACCCTGATCCTCTCGGTGATGGGACTGCGGATATTTGGGGGTGGATGATGGCCTGGGTCTATCTGTTGGTGGCTGGAATCTTTGAAGTGGGGTTTGCCACCAGCCTCAAGCTCTCGGAAAACTTTAGTAACTGGCTCTATACGGTCAGCTTTTTTGTCTGCGCCGCTATCAGCTTCGGGCTGCTGGTGGTTGCTACCAAGCACATCCCACTGGGTACCGCATACGCGGTCTGGACAGGTATTGGAGCTTTTGGTACTGCTTTGGTGGGGATTCTCTTTTTTGGCGACCCCATCACTGTGGGCCGAATTGTCTTCTTGGTGCTGTTGATTGGCTCGGTGATCGGCCTCAAGCTGGTCTCGCCGGATCCAAAGAAACCTGCACCACTCGAGGGGGTTTTGTGAACGGATGGGCTTTGCTGCTGCTTGCGATTGTGTCGGAAGTGATCGGCTCGACGGGTCTCAAGGCTTCGCAGGGCTTTAGCAAGCCGCTGCCCTCATTGGTGGTGGTGCTGGGCTATGCCAGTGCCTTCTACTTTCTGAGCCTGGCGCTCAAGACCATCCCGCTCAATACCGCCTATGCGGTCTGGTCGGGGCTGGGCACCGCCCTGATTGCGGTACTGGGCTGGCTGGTGCTCAAAGAGCCGATGAGCGGCGCAATTGCCCTGGGCATCGTGCTGATTATTGTGGGGGTGGTGATTTTGAACCTGGCCTCGAGGGGGCATGGGTAGCGGGCAGGCTGCACCCTTTTACATCCACCTGGGCTGTCCGGTAGCCCCCAAGACCTGCTGCCAGAGTTCGCTTTGGGGGTCAATCTGTTTGCGCTTTTGCGTGGCCATCACAATGGGCACATGGGTAAAGTGCTGGTTCCAGTAGCCCACCATCATGCCGGTGCGCCCGCTCATCCCGGCGTGTACGGCATGCTGTCCTCGACCGGCCAGTGAACTCTGGCAACCGAGGCAAGCCTTCCCGCTTTCCGACGCAAAAAATTGATGCCCCTGGTGAGCCAGACCACCAGAGTGTACCCTGAAACCATGCACCATCCCAACCCAAAGACAGGCCTGGGTGTTTTATTGGTAGACGACCATGCGGTGGTGCGCCAGGGGTTGCGCATGTTTTTGGCAACCGATGAGGGGCTTTATGTGGTGGGTGAGGCCCAGAACGGCCAGGAAGCGCTCGAAAAAGTGGCCGAGCTACACCCGGATGTGGTGCTGATGGACTTGCTGATGCCGGTAATGGACGGAGTGCGTGCAACCCGCGAGATCAGGGCGCGCTTTCCCGAGGTGGAGGTCATTGCCCTGACCAGCGTGCTGGAAGACCAGTGGGTGGCCGAGGCTATACACGCTGGGGCAACGGGTTATTTGCTCAAAGACACCCAGCCCGAGGAACTAATTGAGGCCATTTATGCTGCGGGCCGGGGTGAGGTGCGGCTGCACCCCGAGGCGGCCCGACGGCTGGCCCAGGAAGTGCGTACTGCCGAGATGCGCGAAGCCCTGACCCCCAGAGAAACCGAAATACTGCGGCTGTTAGCCCAGGGGCTTTCCAACAAGCGCATCGCCCAACAACTGAACCTGTCCGAACTCACCGTCAAGACCCACGTCTCCAACCTGCTTTCCAAGCTGGGCCTATCCTCACGCACCCAGGCCGCCTTATTTGCCATCCGGGAGGGGCTGGTTGGGCCTGGTTGATTTCTTGCACCGACCCTGGGCCAGAACCCTGGTCGGGTTTTTGGAGGCGATTCATGACGCCATCCTGATTGCCTCGGCAGAGCGCAGGCTGGTCTATGCCAATCAGGCCGCCCTGGACTTGCTGGGCTACAGCCTGGAGGAGCTCCAGGCCAAAGTGATGCTGGACTGGGTTGCGCCGCCCTACCGCGAGGGGCTGGCCCGAGCGATGTGGCCCGGCGGCCCTGCACAGCCCGGCGCGCTCGAGCTTGCTTTTGTACGCAAGGATGGGAGCTGGCGGTATGCGCGCTGTTCTTTCCTGTACCCAGAGCTGGAGGGCCAAATGTACAGCGCAGCCATCGTGCAAGACATTACCCAGCCCCGCCAGACCCGGCAAAGCCTTACGGACGCGGACGTGCCTTATGTTGCCCCGAACGCCATTGAAGCAGAACGCCTCGCAAGCAAGCGTCTCGAGGCGCTCTACCAGGCCGACGAAAAGCTGTATGCCTCGCTCGAGCTCGACCAGGTGTTGCAGGCCCTGGCCGATGTGTGTGTGGATCTGCTGGGCGCCGATAAAAGCTGCATCCTGACCTGGGATGAAACCCACCAGTACCTGATTACCCGGGCCCAGCGGGGCTTTACTTCGCAGTTTGTGCAGCTTATGAACGAGTACGCAGGACACGGCCTGATAGCCCATGCGGCCCGCAGCGGGGAAACGGTGGTGGTGCAGGACACCCACCAGGACGACGCGGTGGCCCGGCAGATAACCGACCCCGAGGGCATCCGGGCTTTTATGCACATTCCCATACGCCTCGAGGGCCAGGTGTTCGGGGTTTTTAGCGTCAACAACCTGCAGCCCCATACCTTTGGCCCCGAAGAACAGCGGGCTTTTACCTCGCTGGCACGACGGGCGGCCCTTGCCATTCAGAACGCCCGCCTCTATGCCCAGGCCCAGGGCAAGGCGGCCCTGGAAGAGCGCCAGAAGCTGGCCCGTAACCTGCACGACTCGGTTTCGCAGACCATCTATGGCATTGTCTTGGGGGTGCGCAGTGCCAAAGCCCAGCTTGCCCAGCACCCCGAGCAGGTTCCGGCCACGCTGGACTTCGTGCTGAAGCTGGCCGAGGCGGCTACGGCAGAGATGCGCGCCCTGATTTTTGAGTTACGCCCGGACTCCCTAAAGCACCAAGGGTTGGTGGCGGCGCTTGCCAGACAGGTAGCGGCCACACGGGCCCGGCATGGCCTTTATATCGAGACCAGCCTGGACTCCGAACCACCCCTAAGCCTGGAGGCCAAGGAGGCATTGTACCGGGTGGCCCAGGAAGCCCTCCACAACGTGGTCCAGCACGCCCACGCCCACAAGGTGTACCTGCGCTTGCAACAACAAGACGGCAAGGTCGAGCTCGAGGTCCGCGACGATGGGGTAGGCTTCGATCCCCAGCGCGAGTATCCCGGCCACCTGGGCCTGGTTTCCATGCGGGAACGCATCGAGCGCCTGGGGGGCCGCTTTTACATCGCCAGCAGCCCTGGTGCAGGCACTACGCTGCGGGCAGAGCTGAACCTGCCCTCAGGCTGATCGTCTTCGTCATGCTAAAAACGTAGTAGCGTAGAGAAGTGCAAGAGTCGCTATGGCATTTGCTGGCCGCTACCCTGATTGGCTTTGCAGTGGGCCTCGAGCGCGAGCGGGCCAAGGTAGAGCGCCAGGGCTCTACCATTGGGGGGGTGCGCACCTTCACTTTGCTGGGACTGCTGGGGGGGGTGAGCGCCCTTGGGCAAAACCAGTGGTTGCCGGTGGTGGGGCTGGCTGCGGTGGCAGGGCTGGCGGTGTATACCCTCAAAAACAGCCGCGATGCTACCAGCCAGGTGGCGGCCCTGGTGGTGTATGTGCTGGGGGTACTGTGCGGTTTGGGTACGGTGCTGCCGGCCCTGTTTGCAGGGGCCCTGCTGCTGGGTTTCCTGGCCTTCCACGACGAACTTCATGCTTTTGCAGGGGGGATCAAGCGGGGTGAGGTGGAGGCAGCGGTGCTGCTGGCCCTGCTCCTCGGGGTGGTTTACCCGCTGCTGCCCGACGCCAACTATGGCCCCTATGGGGTCTGGAATCCCCGCGAAATCTGGCAGGTGGTTCTGCTGGTGGCCGGAGTTAACTTTGTGGGTTATCTGGCCTTGCGCTTGCTAGGCTCTAAAGGCCTGTGGGCAGCGGCTTTGCTGGGCGGTCTGGTTTCCTCCACTGCCGTTACTCTTTCGATGGTTACCCAGAGCCGCGCCAACCCCAGCCGCAATCCGCTCTGGGCCAGCGGAGTGGTGCTGGCCTCACAGATGATGCTGGGGCGGATCCTGGTCTGGAGCGCTACCGCCCCGGCCCTCTTGCAGCTGCTCTGGCTCCCGGTGCTTGTGTGGCTACTGTGGGGGTTGCTGGTAGCGGCCTGGCTGGCCCGACGCGACCGGGAAGCACCGGAAAGCGTGCCGGTACAAAACCCCCTGCAGCTCCAGGGCGCACTGCTCTTTGCTGGGGTTTATGCGCTGGTCAAGCTATTGACCAAAGTGGGCCTCGAGGTCTTCGGCAATGCCGGGGTTTACGTGGTAAGCGCCTTTTCGGGGGTGGCCGACGTGGACGCCATCTCGCTCTCGCTGGCCCGCCTGACAGCCAACGAACAACTGATGCTGTCTGTTGCTTCCATTGCCATCGTGGTGGCTGCCCTGAGCAACACTGTGTTCAAAACCGCGCTGTCATTTGGAGCCCGAGGGCTTGGCACACATGTGGCGCTGGGGCTGCTTCCGGGCGGGCTGCTGGCTTTGCTGATGGTGCTTTAAGCTAGGCGTCACTTTCCAAAGCGCCGCTCACGTTTCTGGTAGTCGCGTACTGCCCGCAGAAAATCTACCTTGCGGAAGGCGGGCCAGAAGGCATCAAAGAAGTAGTATTCACTGTACGCAGCTTGCCACAGCAAGAAGCCCGAGAGACGAATCTCGCCCGAGGTACGAATAATGAAGTCGGGGTCGGGTACGCCAGCAGTATAAAGCCGCTCGGAGATGTGCTCGAGGTCTAGCTCGGCGGCTAGCTCTTCCGGCGACTGGCCGGTTTTGGCAGCTTCTAGTAGCAGGCGCTTGACAGCATCAACAATTTCTTCGCGTCCACCATAGCCCATGGCGATGTTCAGGAGCATGCCGCTGTGGTGCTCGGTGGCTTTTTCCAGCTCTTCCAGGGCTTCCAATACCTTGGGGGGAAAGCGGTCGTGTCGCCCAATCACTTTAACCCGCACCTTGTTGGCGTGGATGCGTGGATCCTGGGCCATGCGCTTGGCTTCCTGCACGAATAACTGCATCAGGGTCTCAACCTCTACCTGGCTGCGGTTGAAATTGTCGGTAGAGAAGACCCAGATGGTAACAGTGGGAATTTTTAGTTCCAAGCACCACTCCAGCACCTCGTAGGCCTTCTGTACCCCGAATTCGTGGCCATGGTGCGCGTCCAGCCCCAGCTCCTTAGCAAAACGGCGGTTCCCGTCCAGGATGAGCCCCAGATGCTTAGGGGCGTGCCCCTGGCGTACTTCGGCCTCGATGCGCTTCTCGTACCACCAGTACAGCGGTTTTAGTGCAGCACCAAGTAGATCTACTATCTGCTTTTGCAAAGAGCGCTTAGGAACATGTGCAGGGGAAGTCAGGGCCATTAGCCACCTCAACCTACATATCTTAGCCGGAGAATGGTTCGGTTCGATGTGTAAATCGGCAGAGAAGAATCTTAATCGAATTAGGACTTACGCAGTTGAACGTTGACACAACCACAGGCAAGCCTCCCACTTTGACCCGTCGGAATCATGTTTTGTTGACGCTGCGGGCTTCTCGTTTCTGGAAACTTTGTGCTTTGCAATCACAGGCGCACTGGGATTCAGGAAAACACTGTTCTGCATGCAGTTTTATCTATCTCGTTCCCTCCCAGCGCCTCGCTCCAGTGCGTAACTCCCAAACATGAGGAGGTTTTCATTGGCCGGTGGTAAGGCGAAAGTTGCAATCCCCTTACGGGGCTTTTTGTTTGCGACTTTTCTAGCTCAGAACGAGGTGTATGACGTGAGGTGGACGGTTGCAATCCCCTTACGGGGCTTTTTGTTTGCGACAAATTGCGTGTGCTCGAGGATCTCCTCGCGGCCCAAGTTGCAATCCCCTTACGGGGCTTTTTGTTTGCGACAGCATACCCCGTTAATCGCCGTCCTGTAAAGGGCTCTTAAAGGGGGTATTTATGAGAAACCCGAGTTATCCACAGGCAACCTGTGGATAAGTGGGCAAAAAGTGGCAGTTTTTGCGATGA